>NZ_CP035425.1:1124715-1499620 GCF_006740685.1 Candidatus Nitrosopumilus sp. SW
GTATTGCTCTTGGATGTATTGTGTTGCAACATTCATGTTTTCAATTCCGTTTTGCTTATCAAATGAACCTACCAATTGACGAGCTTCGTCTGATGTTGTAGCTACTTTTCCATCATACAAGTCAACTGCAAATACAACATATCCATGTGATGCAAGTTTTTCTGCCATGTCTTTGACGTTATCATTTAGTCCCCACCACTCGTGAATCATTATTACTGCAGGATATTGCCCATCAGCTGCTGGCTTTGCCAAATAACCCTTTGAGTTTTGAAAATACTCTACACTAATTGTATCTACTGAGAATTCTCCCAATTCAAAAATCTCCGAGTTGTTATTCTCATTTGTATAGTCTGGTAGGATGTGGACTGCCCATCCTCGCTGAATTAATTTTTCAACTGATGATGGCTTGATGCATGCTGGCTGACCATTTGATAATTTCAACACTAATTCAAGGCCTTCTGTACATGTAACCTTGGAAGGTTCAGTACCTTCTTGAATCTGCTTTAATGGTGGAGGAAAATATGCAATTGCATCTGCATTGTTGTAAATTTGTGATGAGAAAAACAACAATGAGACTGCAATTATTCCAAAAAGAAAACTCTTCACAATTTCTTGTATGTGATTCTAAGATTTAACCTATTTTGCAAAAAAGATTCAAACTCCCACTTGTAACTTCTTTTGAAGGATACATATCCAATTTTGTACGTCAAATGTGGTCTTTGTTTTTATTATCTATTTTTACTAGAATCTATAGATTGAAGATTATTATAAAAAATGGTGAATCAGTTGACGTTTTTTCTGATGCCAGTGACGTCTCTGTTCTTCCAAAAAGCAAACTAGTTAGAACCTTTAATGAAGATGGTTCTTTGAATGAAGAATTCAAACTCGTTGACAAAAAAATTGAGTTGAATGATGATCTTGATAACGATAAAACTGAAATTATCGTAACCTTGGATGTTAGAAAATAATAATTCAACATGAATGATGTTAGTTAAAATAGCAACACATCCACTTCTTTCATTTTTAGTTCTAAAACTGGCTCAAACCTCTAAAAACTAGAATCTAAAAATATGGTTCAAAATTATTTAGATTAGAAGAAAAGATGACATCAATTGATAAAGCAGCAATTTTTTGGTCTATAGGAATTGTTGCAATAGGCGTAGCATTTGCATCTTATGGACTTTATTCTCCAACACCCTATACTGTTGATTACCAGGACGTTTCGCCAAAAATTTTACATGATTCTGTATTTTTTACTCTACAAGGACAGGATTCTGTAGGAAACATTGATGGAGATATTTTTGATGCAGGGCCAAAGATGACTTATGTTTCTACATCTAAAGATGGTAAGTTGATTTTAGCTACTAGCAGTGCAAGTGATAGTGTTTTTGCATATGACTCTAAAGGAAACAAATTATCTGAAATTACTGTTGGAAAAACACCAAAAGGTGTAAAGATTCATCCTACTCTAGACATTGCTTTTGTTGCAAATGAAAATTCTGGCACCGTTGGTGTTATTGATCTAAAAACATGGAAACTAACCAAAGAAATTCCTGTTGGCAAAATACCTCACAATATTGTTTTTCATCCTAATGGAATTACTGCCTATGTTACAATTCAGGGAGGTGATGAGATTGCAATAATTGATGTTTCATCATTAACTAAAACAAACTCAATTCCTGTAGGTACATTACCTCATAATCTAGACATTACTTCTGATGGAAAACATCTGTTTGTGACAAATATTGGAACAAATGATGTTGCAGTAATTGATTTGATTGATAACACAATCATCAAAAGAATTTCTGTTAGTACTGGACATCATGGTATTGACATTCCTCCTTTTGGGAACAAAATTTTTGTTTCTGGAATAGGTGATGATAAGATAAATGTGATTGATGCCACTTCTCTAGAATTAATTAAACAAATTCAGGTGGGAAAAGGACCCCATGGATTAAGATCTGATCAAAATTCTAACAATTTGTATGTTGGAGTAACGCAGACAAATGAAATTGTAGTTATTGATACTGATAGTTTGACTATAGAAGAGAGAATATCTCCTGGTAAAACTCCATTTTGGATTGCAATTCCTGGAAACCCATAACCTAACTGCCAAAACTAGTTTCTCGATGATTTTTTCACATCTGCATCCGTTTTTCACCTTGAAAAATATCTGTCTCTAAAGATTCTGATCTTTTCTTCTTTATTGTTAAATATGATAATTTGGCAATTTTTTTTGTGACTAGAACACACAACAAAAAATCTGTTGCCCTGACCGCCATAATGGCACTAGTTGTCTTGATGGCATTGGGAATCACTGATGTATTTGGTGATCATGAAGCAGATACCCTAGTTCACGAGTTTGGAGAGCTTCTAGAAGGTGTTGAAGCAGAGATTCTAAAAATTCCAAATGATATAGGATCTTCTATAAACACATCTGATACGATGCAAACTGAAAAAATCTTATCCCAAGTTGCATATCTTGAAGCCTTTGACGAAGTAATTCGCTCACAAATTCTCTAAAGTACTCGGTAGAATTTCCCTAGTGGAAACTAAATTTTGAGTACTTGATTTTACATTAATTTTTTTAATAACAAGTACTCTATCCCACATTTTTTCTGTTTGATTGATTCTTGGACTAGAATTTGTTAAATGGTTTTGAAGCCAATTTCACGTCTTCACCTTTGACAGTTTTTCTACCTGCGTGAGAAGCCATATCTACTGCACTTTTAGCAATACCATTTGCCACTTCTTCAATAACTCTTCTTAATTCGTCTGCAGACTCATCGCTGACTCTTTCAGCACCTGCTTTTTTTAGAATTCTATACATTGCAGATAGACCCAATTCTGATGATTTCATGAATTTTGTTTTAATTTTTTGTGAAAAAAGATAATGAGTGAAAAAATATCACTAAGGAATCGATTTATACAGACTATTTTAAGAATTGATCAAGAAAATGACTTGGTACTTTGATTCTCACATTCATTTATCTGATCCTCAGTATGCTCCTGACATGGATTTTATTTTACAAGAAATGGATTTTTTGAAAATTAAAGCATGTTGTGTATCTATGGATGTAAAAAATTCTCTAGAAACTTTGGAGCTTGCACAAAAAAGTGATCTTGTATTACCGTTTATTGGAATTCATCCAGAATGCGCAAATGATGAATTAGAAAAAGTTGTTACTCTGATTGAAAATAATCATGATACTCTTGCAGGTATTGGGGAGATAGGATTAGATCCTACCTATACTAATAATGATGAAGATACTAAAAGACAAACCCATGTCTTTGAAACTTTACTGTCTTGTGCTGAAAAATATAACAAGCCAGTATCAATTCACTCGCGAAAAAGTTTGGATGATGTTTTTCAAGTCATGACTTCGTATGATACAAAATATGCATTACTTCACTGGTTTGATGGAAGCAAGAAACAACTTTCAAAGGCCATGGATATGGGATTCTTTGTTTCCTTTGGACCTGTGATGATTTATGCTAATGACAAGCAGATTCTATTATCAAAATGCGATGAATCAAAAATTCTAGTTGAGACTGATGGTCCTGTCAGGTTTTCTAGATGCTTTGAAATGAAATCTGCAGATATTGGCTTTATTCCAAGTGTGATCTTTTCTGCCTCCAAAGTTCTAGGAAAGTCCTTTGATGAGACTGCAGAACTGCTAGAAAAAAATTCAAACTCGTATCTTGGAATATAGATATAAAATACCCTAATCTTTAGACGAGGCGTGGATAGAATAAAGCGCCTTTCATACGAAGTCTTAGATACTCACAAGTCTAAATTCGGTGAAGATTTTGCTGATAACAAAAAAGCTCTAGATCAAGTTTCAATCGTCCGCTCAAAGGGACTAAAAAACGAAGTCGCAGGTTACATTACAAAATTTATCAAAAAAGAGATTAGAGAACAAAAAGCAAAAGAGGCACAAATTGCATCTTCTAAGGCCCAAGAACAAGAAGTTCAAATGGAACCTGAACCAGTAGAGGCAACTGAAACCGCAGAAGCACCTGCTGCAGAGGAAACTGAAAATACCGAAGCTCCAGCAGTTGAAGCAACTGAAACAACAGAAGCACCTGCTGCTGAAACAACAGAAGCACCTGCTGCTGAAACTACAGAAGAAAAATCTGAATAATACATTAAGTATTAATTTCAAACTTTAACAAAACATCCTATGATTACTGTAAAACTTGTTGGCGGTGCCAAGAAATCTTTTGCAACAGAAAAATTGGAAATTGAAAAATCAGATATCTCTATTCAAGAATTAATTGATTTACTATTAGAACTAAAGTCTGATGATTCTCCAAAATTAGACACTGAAAATATTCTAGTTGCAGTAAATGGTGTTGATTCTTCTGCAATGGATGGTAAATCAACTGTAATCAAAGAAAATGATGTAGTAAGTATCATTCCTGTGATTCATGGCGGCGCTTCCAAAAGACTGCTCTACAAAGTATCCTCAAAACAAATACAGGTAATCCAAATTAAAGGCCAAAAAACAATTGATGTGAAATTTTTAGATTCCTTTAGAGAAAAATATCCAAAAATCATACTCCAGGCAGTATCAAGTGAATTTGTTTTGAATAGTTCGCATCTAAAAAAAATCTTGTCTCTTTCACTAGAGTCACAAAAAAATGATATCCTACTCTCAAACAAACTTGAAACTGATATCTTGATGCGTTTTGCATTAACAAAACAAATCTCTGCTGCAATTGCATCTGCTGGAATGAAACCAAAAACTGATTTTATACTAATTACAATTGGAAACAAAACCAATCTTGATGCATTATACAAGGAACTATCTTCACTATCTGTTCCACTGTTTTCAAAAAATAATGAATCATTTTTGAAAAAATCTTTTAAAATTTCAAAAAAACAGATTGATTCTGTTTACTCCAAGACTCCCTTAGAAGACCTTCTAGTGGAAAAAGCAGCAGTTTTACTCTGAAATACTGCGTTTGGTCTTCTCAGTACTCAAAATATCTGACTTTTTTAGCACCGAAACTCCAGTTTTATTTCCCAGAATCTCAATTAATACAACTTTGTCTGGAAATTCAAGTGAAACCTGATTCTTTATCTTGCTTGCAACTTTAGTGATGATTTCCTGACTAGATACATCTGAATTTCTTTTCTCAATTGAAATTCTATACTTTTCATCTTTAGAAATTCCTCCTGATAATTCTTCTACAACTTTTTCAATCTCTTCAATTTTTGTCTCAACGATTCTTTGAATCGGAATTATTCTCAAACAATATCTCACACTCCAGGGCTCATCAAGTAACATCTCCTTGATTTTTCTAACAACTTCGACTGGATCTAGCTTTGTTTCAGCAGTAAGAATACCTGACATGCTTGTGATCGTAACTTTGGGATCAGAATCACCAAACTCTTCTAGAAATTCCCTCAACTCCCCTTCTGTTTCAGGCTCAAGATGTCTTGCACATGTTACTATTAGATTCATGTCTCCAAAATCTCCTCTTTGCTCAAAGAACCCTCTCTGATAATCTTGATTTTTTCATTTTCTATTTCAATAATTGTTGATTCACCTTTGCTTGTAATTGTTCCCCCATCAACAAAGACGTCATAGTTTTCTACATTTTTGATGCATTCCTGAGGATCAAAAAATGATGGTTGTCCTGAAACATTTGCACTGGTTCCAACTAGATACTTGCATTTTTCCAATAACTGTAAAGTACATTTGTGATTTGGAACTCTTAGTGCAATTTTGTCAGTTAGATTTAGTGATTCTTTTAATTTTGCGTCTTTTAATTTTAAAATAATTGTTAGTTGTCCTGGCCAAAACTTTTCTGCAAGTTTTTTTGAAATCTCGTCAAATTCTGCAATTTGATTAGCTATCTCTTTGGAATAAACCAAAACTGGAAATGGTTTTGAAAAATCCCTTGACTTTATCTCATAGACTTTTTTTGCAGATTCTTTATTGTACGGATTGCATCCTATACCGTATACTGTGTCTGTTGGAAATACAACTATTCCTCCATTCTCTATTATTTGAGATGCTTTTTGTATTCCCTCACTATCACAGTTTACTTTCAACACTTTATCCTCTTTTTTTTGTTTAATTACCATTTTCTTTTGAAAAGTTTTTAACATCAAATTTTTTCTATGATACAATGTCCAGTGAAGACTATCCTGACACTGATTTTGAAGATGACTTTGATGATGATTTAGATGAGTTAGACGAAGAAGATTAAATGCTTAATCCAAAGTTGTCTGCAAAGTTTGTAAACTTGTAATATGCTTGAAGGAACTCTCTTCCTGTTTGGCTGATTTTGTATTTGTTAGAACCTTGACTGTCAACTTGTTCTAAAAGACCCTGAGAAACTAGTGTCTTTAAAATTCTTGAAATTCTAGAATGAGAAATGTTTGCTTTTCTAATCAGATAGGTTACTGTTGCACCGTCTTCATCTTGAAGATCATCTCTAGTAGTAGAAAGTATATCGCCAATGATTTTCATATGTGTTCTATACTCTGCCATTTCCTATGGTATAATTTTGTTAATTTCTATGAGAGGACGTTGATATTTTCCAATATACCAAAAAGATAAAAGAATTTGACAAATGCGGCATTTTGAGCCTAGATAGAAAAATTACTCTAATCCTTCATCAAATTTTATCTTGGTTAGCGGAACCTTGCTGACTGGAATGAATAATGCAATCAGACCTCCGATTTTGATTATCATTGACACTGGATATAGAATTGATTCGGGGAATACAAAAGAATACCATCCCAAGAATTCTCCGAGTGCCAATAATGCCAGCCCGATTGAAACTGAGATTGCTCCCTTGTTTCTATTATCCAAGTATGACAGCATTGTTTCAATTGCACCATAAGCAAGCAAGATGAATGAGACTGATCTAAAAAGATGTTCCAATTGAACAGATGAAACTAGAAAGAATGGTAGGATTCCAACTGATCTAAAGTAACTTGATTTTGGAAAAAATGATTTGATGCTGTGTGAGAATGCAATGAAAAAATATCCCACTGTCTGAATTGCAATTCCCAAAGTCTGTACCCATCTTTCTATATGCCCTGCTTTGATGACAAAGTCTTCTGCCATGTATCCTGACCAAATCACAAAAAATCCAATACTAATTGAGAAAAATGCAATTGTTAATCTAAATAGTGTAGGACTGCCTGTATTTCGGAATCCAATTAATGACATTATTCCAATTCCAAGTCCTACCAAAAATCCTACAAGATTAAGTATATTTTCTAATAAAAATTCCAATGATGTTTAGAAACTCATTAAACTAATTATTTTAATCTGATGAATGATTTCACTATCTTGTTAATCCCATTCATCTAATGAACCTGCAGTTTGTCCTTCTGTACTACCTGCATAGTCGCCAAGTATGTCTGAATATGTTGCTTCATTGTGTGCTACAAATTTGATATACTCTCCATAACTCATGTCTAAATCACAAGATCCACATTTTACAAAAGAAAAGTCTGGTGCCAATTCTGCATCTTCTTTGCATTTAGGACACTTTATCTTCATGAAAAGTTTGGTCTTTGTTAATTATTATTACTTTACATTCAATAAAAGATAAAAGGAGTTTCAAATTGCTATTTTCTATGAGTCGTACTTGTACAAAATGCAAGAATGCCATTCCTGATACTGAACAATTAGGTCCAGTTGCTGAGAAATATCCTACATGCAACAAGTGTTGGGCTGAATGGAAAGAATACCAAATCATGGTAATGAATGAAATGAAACTTGACATGTCAATGGCTGATCACAGGAAATTATTGAAAAAACATGAGAAAATCTTTGTAGGTGTAATGTCTCCTGAAGGAGAAGTTATTGATTACACCAATGAGGATAACAGAAAGCCTGACGAGCCACCAGCAGGTGCTTAGAACTTCAAATGCTTTTTTGCATTTTCTGGAATAACTAGCATTACTCTTCTCTTTTTGTCTTCATCAAGATTGTTGATGATTTTCTTTACTGCATTTGCCAGCGTTTCTTTTTCATTCTCATCTAGTGTAAGATAAATTTCTAAAATTCCATCTAAATTGAATGTGATTAGTTTTTGTGGATTTTGTGCAATCTCTGTAATGTAAGCTGAGAACAGTCCTTCTCTTTGCTCATCAGATAGTGTGGCCAGAATTTTTAGCCATGTTTTGAACAGTTTTGCAAAGTTTGGAAATGGGATTGTAGGTCCTGCCTCTAATGCATTGTTAATTACTTCGTCTTGATCTGGCTTTGCTAATGAAAAAAATTCCATCATACGTTTTTTTAAAATTGGATTTCTCAAAAAGTCTGGAAGATTTGCTAAATTGACAATGATGTTTCCTGCAAAATTCTCTCCAACCATCGATCTAGAAAATCCAATCTCAGTTATAAAATGATGCAACAGCACTTTAGCTTAAATAAACCAAGTTCAAGTTCAACATCATGACATCTACTGTTGTAGTTGGTGGATTTTTTGGAGATGAAGGAAAAGGAAAGATCATCTCATATTTGGCAATTAAGGATAATCCAAAAATTATAGTTCGCGGTGGTGCAGGACCAAATGCCGGTCACACCATCAAAGATGGCGACAAAGTTTACAAAGTTAGAATGCTTCCAAGTGGTTTTCTAAACAAGGATGCCAAGGTCATGATTGGTCCAGGTGTTGTAATTAATCCTGAAGTATTGCAAAAAGAGATTGATGACTTTGGTGTCTCAGGACGCTCATTTGTTGACAAACACTGTGGAGTTATTGAAGAGACACATCTTGCCCGTGATTCCAAAGGTGAACTCAAAGAAAAGATTGGAAGTACTGGTTCAGGAACAGGCCCTGCTAATGCTGATAGGGCAATGAGAGTTTTGAGATTGGCAAAAGACTTTGATTCATTATCTTCACTAATCACAGATGTTCCTGCAGAGATTAACGCTGCTTTGGATAAAAATGAAAATGTTCTAGTTGAAGGAACTCAAGGCACGTTTCTTTCACTATGGCATGGTACCTATCCTTTTGTAACCTCAAAAGATGTAACTGCATCTGGAATCTGTGCTGATATTGGGCTAGGTCCAACAAGGGTAGATGAAGTAATAGTTGTCTTCAAGTCTTATGTTACTCGTGTAGGCACAGGTCCACTTGACAAAGAACTTTCTTTAGAAGAAGCAGAAAAGAAAGGTTGGTCTGAGTTTGGAACTGTTACTGGACGTCAACGACGTGCAGCTGACTTTGATTTTGATTTAGCTAGGCGTGCAATCATGCTCAATGGTGCAACACAAATCTCAATTACAAAACTAGATGTGTTGTTTACAGACTGTGCAGGAAAAACTTCGTACGATGAATTGTCTGAAGATGCAAAAGCATTCATAAAAAATATTGAAGACAAATTAAACACGCCTGTTACAATTATTGGAACAGGCCCAACTGTCAATGATGTAATTGACAGAAGAAACTAGGCTCCAATTTTTTGGATAAGTTTAATTTGTTAATCGATCGTTAACTTTCGTGGAACAACCATCTCTTTCTCCTGTTGACAAACAACCTCGTTACATCCAAGTTCATTCCACTTTAGAATTTACCAGGCTCGTTTGTGCACTGGAGCGTGCACCACGCGTATCATTTTTGCATGATCATGATGGCAGAAAAATTTTATCTGTTCAAATGGATGTTCTAAAAGAAAAACCAATCGTATACTTTACACCATTAGATCATAACGGACACTATCTTCGTTATGGACTCAAAGGAGGAAAAGAAGAATCAGATATTGTAGATACTACTTCTGATTCAAGTAAGCTATATTCTCCAATTGTTCGAATAAAATCTCTACCAAAAACTCTGAAACCTGGAAACGGAACTCTAGATAGATACCAACCAATTGAACTAGAAGACATGTCTAGTCTTGCAAAACTCACGTGGGGTTTTGAAGATATTCCATTTCCATTATTCTTATTCCCACACAATGACAAATGGCTTTTAGGTGTCTTTATGAACTTCCATGAAGAAGGTACGTCATACTTTTGTCATGTATTGCTTGACAAAGATCCAGAAAAACCATTCCTAAAGTTCTCGACAAGCAATGTTATTGAACCAGTTTTTGTTGATGATCCTTCAGAACACGGTTATTCGTATATCAAAATAATAAAATTAAAAGACACTCATCCATTAGTTGATTATGCACACCTTCAAAACTAGACTTTCGCAGATCGCAAAAACAAACGGCAAAGTAATTCTTGCCAATGATTATGATCCCTCTGTAAAAAATTTAGAATCTAAAACCATCTCAAACATCAAAAAATTACATCCATATCTTTGTGCAGTGAAATTGAACTTTCACTTGTTACTGCCATTAAGTGAAAAACAAGTTCTCAAAATAAACAAGACAGCTCACAAATATGGTTTGCAAACAATTGCAGATATCAAACTAAATGATATTGGAAACACAAATCGAGTAACAACTGAAAATCTATGGAAAATGGGATTTGATGCAGTCATAGCAAATCCAATAATGGGATTGGATAGCTTGAAAAATCTAGTAAAATCTGCCCACAAAAACGGAAAAGGAGTCATTACTTTGTGTCATATGAGCGCACCTGAAGCTAGACTGTCTTATGATATGGAAGTAAAAATGCGAAAAAAACAGCAACTATACCAACTGTTCTTAGACTGGGCTCTTGAATCCAAAGTAGATGGAATTGTAGTTGGCGCTACTTTTCCAAAAATAATTCAGTATTGCTCAAAAAAGGCTGGAAAAAAACTTGATATCTTTTCTCCCGGTGTTGGAACCCAAGGTGGAGATGCAAGCGAGGTTATCTCTTCGGGAACAAGTTATCTAATTGTTGGAAGAACAATTCTAAATGCAAAAAAACCAATTGATATTGCAAAAGAATTACAATTAGACAGTCTTGCCAAGTAACATCTGAGCTTTTGTTAGTACTGTCTTTGCATTATCAAAAGTAGTCTTTTCCATTGCAGTGTTGTAATCCATCCATGTGTAATCAAGGTGCTCATGTGAAATGTTTACTTCTTTAGTTTTAGTTTCAGCCAAAAAGAAAACAACTTTTTTGTGAACCAATTCCTTTTGATATTGAAAATTGTATTCTATCCATTCTTCAAAATTATCTAAAAATGTTATATCTGTTATTCCTGTCTCTTCTTTAGTTTCTCTAACTGCAGTTTCATGTGTGGATTCACCTTTCTCCATCTTTCCTTTGACAAAATCCCAGTGCCCTGAGGGATAATGCAAAAGTAAAAACAGATTCTTAGAATCCTCTCTTCTAAACAATACAATACCTGCTGATGTCTCTTCTATCATTTTCCTAATCTTCTTTTTCTTTCCTGAAATGTTCTAATGGCTCTCATCAAATCTATTTTCCTAAACTCTGGCCAAAAGATATCCATAAAAACTAATTCACTGTATGCGCTTTGCCACATCAAAAACCCGCTCAATCTCTTCTCACCTGAGGTACGCAAAATCATGTCTGGTGATGATTGTGGCAGATGTGATGTGTAAAGATTTGACTCTATCTCTTTTTTTGTAATTTTATCAACATCTAGTTTACCGTCTTTGATTTTCTCACCAATCTTCTTTACTGCATCAACTAGTTCGTATTGTCCTCCATATGCCAATGCGATGTTTAGGAAATGATTATCATAATCTTTAGTAGCATCGTCTAATTTTTTTAGAATCTCTTTGATTGAATCTGGTAACAACTCTATTCTTCCTATTCCCTTTACTCTCATTTTGCATCTGTGAATTCGCGGATCGTTGTATAATTTCTCTAATCTCATGCGAATCAACTCGTAGAGATGATCTAACTCTTCATCGTTTCTATCCAAGTTCTCAGCAGATAATGCATACAATGTTACAATTTTGATATTAAATTCCTCACACCAATCAAGAAGGTTCTCTACTGCATCAGCTCCTTTCCAGTGTCCATCTTTTGGAATTGTTAGATGTCTTCTGGCCCATCTTCTGTTCCCATCTAAAATTAATGCAACATGGTTTGGAATGTCCCCACTCTGAATTTCATTTTCTAGTCTTTTTCCATAAATTTTGTAAAGACCTGATAACTGAAAAATCACATCTTTAATCTTGCTAATGTCAGTTCACCTTTTGATGACTGATACATGATTAAAGATATCAGTGTTATTGAAAAATTCAGGCTAGAAATGACTCTTAATCAGAGACCATCTCTTGGTCTTTGTGTTTTCTGTACTTTTTGAAGAGAATTGTGGCTGAAACCAGGGTTGCTGCCAGTCCTCCTAAAAGTGGTGGAATCAGAGTAAATGAGCTCACATCAGAAATCATAATGTTGGTAAACTGGTAAATTGTTGGATACAAAGCAACCAGAACGATTATTCTTAGAATGTCGCTGATTTGTCTTGGTACTCCTCCAATCCAATTGCTAAGCAATGTTCCTGCAAATATTGCGCCAAGTCCTGTCCATAATATTGGTAGCACTCCTGCAACAAATTGACCAATGATTACTTGGTTGGTAATCTTTCCAACAAGTCCCGTGTCTGCTTCAATTAGTTGTGAATCAATTGATGCAATTCCAGCTGGAACTGATGAAAGTATCAGCAATACTCCTGCAACCATTGTAAACATTCTGATAAAGCCCATCGGTGTTGGCTTTGACCAACTTGACCAAACTCTATCAATATCAAATGCTCTAATCAAAAATGCACCACCTAAAATGCTAACAAGCACTGCAAAAATTTCTGTAGTTATTCCAAATACAGATGCAATTCCACCAATTAACAATAGTATTCCTGGAACTCCCAAGAAAAATTTAGAATATCTTGAATCATATGCAATCATTTTGAGATATTTTCCAAAGACTGCATAAGAATACTCTACACTTCTACTTACTTTCATTACAACACGTTGAACTGAAACTACTGGTAGAACATTTTGAATAACTGGAATGACACTTTCATCATCTTCACCATCTGAAACAATAACTGCGCCGTTTGCAGAAAATTTTTCTAAAACTTTTCTTGTTTCACTAAGAATTTTTTCATCTGCTTGAACTCCTCTATCTTTGACTCCTGCAACTGTGACTACTTCTACTTGATATCCCTTACTTACCAAATCCTCGTATGTTTTGATTGCAGAAAATATAGAATTAGAGTCTGCATCTTCAGGATCTTCTAGCGCTAGTCTCTGTGCTGCTTCAATACATGCATCTCGTCCAACTACAGGTGTAACTATTCCTGCCTTTTCTCCTACATCATTGTCTCTGTCTACACAAATTACGAGTAATTTGTTGGCAGTAGATGCATTGACATCTTTTTGAATCTTATCTACGCTCTGAGACATTCATTTTGTATCGTAGAATTGCTTTTTAACGATTTCCAACAAATGTGATTATTAAAATTCGGTTTTGAGGCTAGCCAGGTCTAGAGTTATCAGAAATTTTGACTAGTTCTGCTGACTCTGCTTTTAGTGATTCAATTTTCTCCATTACCTCTGAAATCTCATCTTCTGAACTTTCATTTTGTATTAGATTTGCTAAAACTTTGGTCTCTCCAATGTATGAATTGAATTTCTTCATCGCATCCATGTAACTGATGTAGCTGTTTTGCCATTCTTCAGGTGGCTTTGATGTAACAAACTCGCTAATTTGAGATGTTACTTGCGATGATGTGACATCAGCTGCTGCAATGTATTCTTCAGGTGTCATTTCACCATTTACGAGTTTTTGATAATCAATCTCAGTTGATTCTTGCAAAATCTCATGGATGCCTTTTGCACCATCTAGATAGTTTTCATAATCCGTAACAATGAATGTGGTTTCATTTTGTTGGGGTACAGTCCATACAAAAAAACTGGCTCCAGTAATTGCAGCTAAAATGATTATGGTTATTGCAATCCCTTTTTTTGAAGCCATTTTTCTTCTCTATTTCGTGCTAGTTTATAATTGATAATCTTTGAAGAAATTTTCAATTATTAAACAAATGTAAGAAAAATTAGTTTTTGGCAGAATCTTGACCATAATTTTGTAAAAATTACTTGGATTCGTTAAAATTTTTGAATCTGGGCTTTTTTTGAGGCACAAAAAAATTTACCTACATCTAGCCTGTAGTGAAATAATTTTCACAGCCTCTTCCTAAATACCAGCGTGCTTGACAATTTTTAGAATGGTTACAGCATATTGCGTAAAATGCCGCGAAAAAAGGGACATCAAAGATCCCAAAGAAACTAAACTAAAGAATGGACGTCCTGCCGTAAAAGGTACATGTCCTGAATGTGGAACTAATGTTTTCCGTATAGGAAAAATGGACTAATTTAGAAACAATCCACACGACTCTTCTTTTTCAAAACCCATATAGGGTCTAGTCTACACTATTTTTTAGTGACCAAAGCAGAATACGAAAGTCTACTCAAAAGGATACAAGACAAGCTAGGGGATACTGAAAAGGAATCCACTGCTAGATTTGAGCTTCCTGTGGTCGATGTGATGTGGGAAGGCCAGAAGACTTTCTTGCGTAATTTCTCTGAATTTCCAAAGGTACTCAGACGAGACCCTGACAAAGTATTGCAGTACCTCTCAAAGGAGTTTGCAGTTCCTGCTGAAAGAATTGGTGATAAGGCCATGTTTATTGGAAGACGTGATCCTGATGACTTTACCAGACTGTTTCAAATTTATGTTAAAGATTATCTTGAATGCCCTACTTGCAAAAGTCCAGATACAAAAATACTAAAAGAAAACCGTATCTCATTTTTGATTTGTGAAGCATGTGGTGCAAAATCCACTCTAAAAGGTAAATACGCATAATGCCATTTGCAGTAAGACAGACTGATTATCAAAAAAATCCAATGCTAAACATCTGTGATGCAGAACTATTGGGTAAAACAATTGTTGAAGGTGAGCTAAACATGCACATCAGTGAAAGCTATTACGGAGAAAGATTTGTAGACAAAGAAGAAGCTGAAATTCTACTAAAAAATTCTGCAATTATTAACATGGTTGGTGATGAAACTATTTCACTGTCTATTGGATTAGGTGTTGGTTCTGAAAATGGCATCAAAAAAATTTCTGGTGTTCCATTTCTTATTGTTTTTAAAATGTGAATTGTTGTTTGATGGAATTACACAAAACATGTTCATTTCAAAAAAGAAATTCATTTTATCTAGTAGAGGTATTACAAACTAATGACTGACATCCTAAGTAAAAAACTAGAATCAAAACTAGATAAAAAATTAATTTCAAAGGCCAAACGAAAAACTTTGGATGATGGTTTTAAAAAAGGCAAAGTGGTAAACGAAGTTTTAGACAAACCAACTGTAATGACTCTATACAAAATGATTACAGACCATGTCATTGCATATGTCAATGGTGCTGTAAGTGCTGGAAAAGAATCTGTATTGTTTTGGGGAGTCGATGAGAATGATTCTGATGTTGCCTTGAAAATTTATCTTGTAAGTACTTCAAATTTTAAAAAACGAGAACCATACATACTTGGCGACCCTAGGTTCTCAAATCTAAAAAAGGGAACAAAGAATCTTGTCTATCTCTGGGCAAAAAAGGAATACCGCAATCTTACTCAGTGTTTTGAGGCTGGAATTCCTGTACCAAAACCTCTCTATGTAACAAATAATGTGTTGGCAATGGAGTTTGTGGGCGAAAACGGCGCTCCATCAAAACTCCTATTGGATTCACAAGTAGATGAAAACGACTACAAACAAGCAATTCAAATTATTCAAGATATGTATCAAAAAGCAAAATTGGTTCATGGTGATTTTTCAGAGTATAATGTATTCAAGACAGAAAAAGGACTGATAGTTTTTGATTTGGGTTCTGCAGTTGATTTGAGACACCCTAATACTCAAGAATTTCTTAAGAGAGACATTAATAACATTACAAGGTTTTTTAAAAAAAGAGGGGTTTCTGTTGAAGATCCAGATGAACTATTTGAGGATATTGTAAAATGAGTTTTGAAAAATTACTCCGTATACCAAATGACAGAATTGCAGTACTGATTGGTAAATCAGGAAATGTCAAATCTAAAATTGAAACACAATGTCATGTCACTTTGGATATTGATGGGGATACTGGTGAGGTTCTCATAAAATCATCTGGTGATGTTGAAAAGATTCAACCATTCAAAGCAATGGAAATTGTCACCGCAATTGGTAGAGGGTTTTCTCCTGAAAACGCTATGACTTTGTTAAAGGGTGAAAATACATTACACGTTATAGATCTTAGAGAGTTTGCTGGAAAATCTAACGCAAATGTTGAAAGGATAAAAGGGAGAATTATTGGAGAAGGTGGTAGAGCAAGAAGAAATATGGAAAACCTTAGCAGTACTCATATCTCAGTTTATGGAAAAACAGTTTCAATTATTGGCGATGCAAGTAAATTACGATTAGCAGTTGATGCAATATCTTCTATTTCAAGTGGAAGCATGCATGGTGCAGTTTATGATAAACTAGAAGCTGCAAACAGAAAAGAAAAGCAAGAAAAAATGAAATTATGGGAAGATCAAGATGTCTTCTATTAAAGAAAAATTTAATCAAATTTCTCCTAGTGAGTTCTTTTATAGTAATCGTGACTTGGCTGGATTCAGTAATCCTACCCGTTCACTATACACTGCTGTCAGAGAATTTGTTGAAAATGCCCTTGATGCATGTGATCAAAAGGGAATCCTGCCTGATGTACACCTGACAATCAAGGCTGTAGACCCTGATAAACCAGACCCAAAACCATACATTCTGACTGTAAAGGACAATGGACCTGGAGTTGATGCAAAACACATTCCACTTGCATTTGGAACTGTTCTTTATGGTTCCAAATTTGGATTAAAACAAGCAAGAGGAATGTTTGGTCTTGGCGCAACAATGGCAATCCTCTATGGCCAAATTACTACCAACAAACCTGTAATTGTAAAAAGTTCTACTGATGCAAAAATCCAAAATCAATTTGAAATTCTACTTGATATTCAAAAGAACAAACCTGTAATTGTAAAACACACTGAAAAAGAAGTTGCAAAAAAGGGACTGTCAGTTAGTATCTGCTTAGAAGGTGATTACTCTAAAGCAGGAAACAAAATCAGAGATTATGTCTATGAAACATCATTAATCACTCCTTATGCAACAATTACTTTTGATGATCCTAAAGGACAAAAGTTCCATCACCCCCGATTTGTAAAAGATATTCCACCACCTCCAACAATTATCAGACCACATCCACATGGAATTGATGTTGAAAGAATCAGAAGAATGATTGTTGAATCTCAATTTGAAATTCCAACTATTGATGACATAATGATTGAAAAGGTAAGAAAAGATTTGGGATTATCAAAACAAAACCTTAGCTTTACTGCAATTATGGCAAAAGCAAAAAAGAAATGGAAAAATCTCTCTCGTCAAGTGCGCGTAGTGATAGCTTTGTTGTCATTTCTTAAAATGGATTTTGAAAAATTAAGTAAAATTAGAATTGAAGACCTTGATGTTCCAAACAAAAAATTACATTATTGGGACTTTGGAGACTCTCAATCAAAAACAGTTGAAATGGATCCTGAAAGTCCGTATTACAAACAACTAACCAACACTGTTCAAGGTGAACCACTGACAACTTTTCTTACCAAAAGATTTCAGCGAATTGGTCCAACTACTGCAGTAAAATTTGCAGAATTTGCAGGATTCAAGCCTGAAAAACGCATGGGCACTTTTACCAATCAAGAACTGGTAAACTTGAGTGACTCCCTTCAGAAATTCGATGATTTCATGGCTCCTGACTCTAGTTGTTTGGCACCATTAGGTGAAGGCCCATTAGAAAAAGGAATCAAGAAATTTTTCAATCCTGATTTTGTAGCAGTAGTTCAACGTCCTGCATCAGCATATTCGGGATTTCCATTTATCGTTGAGATGGGTATTGCATATGGTGGTGACATCAAGACTGGCGGTCCTCATGTGTACAGATATGCAAATAGAATACCGCTACTTTATGATGAGGGCAGTGATGTGGTTCTCAAGGTTGTAAATGATACTGATTGGGGGCGATACAAAGTAAAAGGCGATCCTCCATTTATCATAGTGTCTCATATTTGCTCAACTAGAATTCCTTACAAGACTGCAGGAAAAGAAAATGTTGCAGACAGACAAGAGATTGAACGTGAACTGCGATTGGGATTGCAATTCTTGTCAAGAAAATTGGCAGCATTCATGTCAAAGAGAGGACAAGCCGAAATGGCAAAGAAACGAGCCAATCTTTATGCAAAGTATATCCCAATGATCGCAGAATTTTGTACTGAACTAGCTGGAAAGAAGAAAGAACCTAATTACAAGAAACTTTTAGACGATTTAGAACCTGTTGACGTTAAAACTGAAATAAATACTGTAGAGGAGGAACAACCAATTGAAAGCAAGTGAGAAAAAAGCAAGAGACATTAGTAAAAAAGCTAAAGAAAAACAAAAGAATATTCTAGAGTCTCTAAAAAGTCATGGTGCAAAAATCTATGAGGACTTAGAAAATGGCCAATTCCCAAAGTTTTCAATTCCAAGTAGATCTGTAAGTAATATCGTTTATGACAAAAAACTGCGACAATATATTTTAGGAAATTCCACTGCCCTAAGAAGTGCAAAGAATTCAGCACAACTACGTTCATTCACACAACTCATGTGGCTTGCATTCTTTGCAAATCGTCTAACTCAAGAGAAAAAATCCTCTACATTAAGAGATGTGTACTATTCATCACAGGCATTTGCCATAGAGTTTGATGACCAGTCTGAATCAGATAATATTATTGTGGATTTAGAGGCCGTAACCTCAAGACCCAGAGAAGATTTCCATATTTTTCCTGAAGAGAGAAGCTCTATCTTTGGTGACTTGAATATTGAATATACAATTCCTGGTTATGAGGGCAAATCAATGAATCTATCCAATCACCCCGATGGTTACTCTATTGGACCTAGCTTGACTACTGCTGAGCTAGTTGATACTAGCGCTGAAATTGTAATTGCAATTGAGAAAGGTGGTCTCTTTACAAGATTTGTTGAAGAGCAAGTTGATAAAAAATTCAAATCCATTATCATTAACACTGGAGGACAAGCCCCACGTTCTACTAGAACTCTACTAAAACGTCTTCATGATGAAATGGGATTACCTGTAATCATTTTGACTGACGGTGATGTGTATGGAGAACATATTGCTATGGTAATCAAATCTGGCTCTGCAAACGCTGCACACCTAAGAGAGTTAACTGTACCTGATGCAAAATGGGTAGGAGTGTGGGCTACTGATATTGAAAAATACAAACTACCTACAATCCCAATGACAGAGTCTGACATTAAGAGATGCTATGATTTGCAAAAAGACCCAAGATATGAATCAGGAATATGGAAAAAAGAACTTGAAGTATTTTTGAGATTAAAGAGAAAGGCAGAACTAGAGGCCTTTGCAAAGTATGGCCTTACTAATATTACTGACAAGTATCTGCCACAAAAGTTAGAACTAGCAAAAAGTCTGTAGTTATTTTATTCTCAGTGTCAATACACCGTTACGATATTTGAAATCAAATATTTGCATTTCATTTGCGCCTTCGATTGGAACTTCTTTTGAAAATCCAGCAGTACCTCTAATGTACAACATCCCATCTACTAGTCTTACTGCTATTTTATCCTCCGGTCCTGGGACTTCGGCAACAAAGACAAATTCTCCTTCACCTTTGATTAAATCATATACCCAATTCTTTTGTTCTTGTTCTCTTGATTGTGTGTATAGTGGTTGTTGATCTTTTGTCATCTTTTTTAAGACTCTGACCCAATAAAACATCGTAAGTGCAGCAGCTCCAATTAAGAAAAAGCTAACAAATCCTGAATCTGCTCTCTGAGTCATTATGTAGATTATCCCTAAAAATAAGATCACAATAATTGGAATTACAAAATTTAATGATTGTTCATTTGAATATGCACCCTTGTAACTTGCCAAACAGTCAAAATTTGGGTTTGCCAAATATAAAGTATCTTTGGTTTTTATTACCATTTTCTAAAATTTGAGCTATTGTCTGATGAAAAAAAATCTCCAAAACTAACAAAGCGAGAAATTATACTTCGAGGAAGTATTATGGCAGTAATTACTACTATTCCGTCACTTGTTGCATTTGTATTGGTTTGGTTTTTCCTCGATGATGTGATAACTGGAGCAATTGCCGGAGCAATAGTTCATTTTGTTGCAATGGGTTTTTCTTTAAAGATATCAAAAAAACTTCTAGTCAAAAAATGACATATAGCATGTTTTGCTGTAAGAAATAGTTGAAAATTAATGGACTCTAAAATTGAAAGTGATCTAATATCTGAGATTCACCTAAATCCTATTCAAGCCCGAGTATACTTGCTTGTTACTTGTTATGGAAAAATGACGCCTCAAATAATCTCAGAAAAATTAAAGATCTCTTTTGATGATGCACAAACTGCTGCAAAAGATCTAATGAATTTGGGTGCCTTCATAGATATCTCTGAAACTGAATTTGAGGCAATGCATCCTAGATTTACTGTAGTTAACATGTATAGACGAATGTGCCAGCGAGAAAATATTGAATTTAAACGAAATAAAATTGTTGATAGCATAGGTGTAGTTTTAGAAAAACCCTATGATGATGCAAGAACTAAATAACACTTTGATTTTTGAACAGCATTGACTATTGATACTGAAACTTGCAAACATCAGCCAGTTTACTTTGGTGTAGTTAACATCAATATTGATGAGAGGACAATTGGCTCAGTTGACGTATGGCGATGTGGTGTTTGCAAGAAACGGTTCTGTGAAGAAAAACAACTTGGAATTGAAGAATTGGCTGATCTTGTTGGAATGCCAAAAATTGACCCTGATGCAAAATGGGGAGTTACAGTTTGTAAATTACAGCAAGGAAAATACAAGTGGAAATTGGTAAAATTAAAAGAAAATGGAGAAATCAAGCACGAATGCCTTGATGAGAAGATAATTCCTTTAGCAGTAAAAGATTACAAAGTTGAAGATGACAAACACTGGAGCTTTTTGATTGATGACAATATCAACAAAGCAGTGGAAATTTAATTTTTAAAATGGAACTCAAAGTTCACATAAATGACATTCATGGCAGTCAGATGGCTGCAAAGATTAACGGCAAATTTACCCTCGACAACAATGACTTTCGTTTTACTGCAATAGCATTTGGAAGAATTGGTGGACAAAATGTTGGGGCAAAAATTTCTAAGGATACTGAAAGAGAATTAAAAAAACTAGGCTATGATGTTGATGAAGTAATAATGTCTCTTCAAAGAAATCTACTCCAAGGTGACATGTCATTGCCAGAAGGACTCAAAAAAGAGTCATTTGTTGATGACTAGAACTCTGCTTCTTCTAATGCTTTAGCACAAGTACAACTTCTAGTTTTAGGAATTTTTTCAATTAATTCTGTTAGTATTTTCTTTGTACCTTCAACATTTTTTGAAAGTGTTTCTAAAACTTCTTTTGCAGTAACTGGTTTTTCTGCCCAAACATCATAATCAGTTACAGTTGAGATTGATGCATAACAAATTTGTGCCTCTCTTGCTAGTTGACATTCAGGAACTAGTGTCATGCCAATGATATCTGCACCCGTTGTTCTGTAGAATTTTGATTCTGCTTTTGTAGAGAATCTTGGACCTTCAATGCAGACATAAGTACAATCTTTGTGTATGTGCATATTTTGATTGTCTGTGACTTCAACAATTGATGATTGTAATTCTGGACAGAATGGGTCTGCTACTGAAATGTGAATTACTTTGCCGTCTTCAGAAAATGAACCGTCTCTTGATTTTGTAAAGTCTAGAAACTGTGAAGGCAATACAAAATGTCCTGGCTCTAATGCTTCTTTTAGGCTGCCTACTGCTGATGGTGCAATAATTCTTGTAACTCCAAGTTCCTTGAATGCCCAAATGTTTGCTTTAAAATTAATCATGTGTGGGGGAATGGTGTGTTTTTTCCCATGTCTGGGGAGAAAAGCAATTTTTCTTCCTTTGAATGTTCCAACTGTGATCGTATCTGATGGTTTTCCATATGGCGTATCGATATCTACTTCTTTTGCATCTTCAAGTAATCCTGAATCATAAATTCCAGTACCGCCAAAAATTCCAATCTCTACGTCTTTTTCCATTAGTATTTCACCAGTGATTTACAATCATAATTGCTAATTCCTTTCATTCCGTTAAGGTCTGTTAGTTCTATGATAAATGCAAAACCAACAATTTTTCCTCCTACTTTTTCAATTAGTTTTGCAGATGCTTTGGCAGTTCCTCCTGTAGCTAACAAGTCATCACAAATGAGCACTCTTTGTCCTTCCTCAAGGATGTCCTTTTGAATCTCTATGGTGTCTTTACCATATTCTATTGTGTATGAGATTTTTGTGGTCTTTCCAGGTAATTTTCCTGCCTTTCTAATCATCATCATGCCTTTGTTATATCTTGTTGCAAGTATACATGCTAGAATGAATCCTCTAGATTCTATTCCTGCAAAAATGTCGATATTTTTTGGATGAAAATACTTTGAGAATTCATCTGCAATTGATTCCATTGCTGATGGATCTTTTAAAATTGGGCTAAAGTCTCTAAATAAAATCCCTTTTTTAGGAAAATTTGGATATTCTGCTATTTTGTCTCTTAGGTTCATGCTTGTTGCTAAATTTAGGTGAAATAAAATTGTTTGAGATTAATTTATCTCAAAAGTGGTTTCACCTGATGTAAATGCATCAGATACTTTGATTGTATATGTTCCAGGTTCTGTATCTTTAGGAATTATCCATGGTTGGTTTATTTCCCCTTGAGATGATGCTTGGAATGATAATGACTCTATGACTTGACCATCTTCTGTCACAATATCAAGTGTAACCGTTTGACTAACTCCTACTACTTTGATTTGAAGTGTTTTTCCGTATCCTGGAATTTCTGCTCCTTCTTCAACAGTTATTTGAATTCCTTCTGTTACTGTGGCTATTACTTCTATTTCTATTATGTCAAAGTTTGCTCCACTCTTTGCACTAATTGTCCACATTCCACCTTTTCCATCTGATGGAATTCTAAATGAACTCTCGGAAACTTTTCCATTTTTGTCTGAAAATGTCTCTCTTTCTTTTATTATGTTTCCATCAGGGTCTGTCAAAGTTATGGTTAGTAAGACATTCTTTGCAGTGTCTCCTAAAATAAGAATAGAATCACCTGGTCTGTAATCTAATTTTGTAGTGTTAATTTGAATTTCTCCTGAACCTGTTTGTAATCCTACGGTGAAAACTTCTGAATTTTGTGCACTTCCTTTACTAACTACTGCTGAATACACACCTGATGCATATCCTGACAAATCAAGTTGATATTCTGCGGTTCCATCTCCTCCTAAAGTAATTGAAATGGATTCACCTTTTGGTTTATCTGATGGATCTATGATTAACAAACTAACAATCTCAGAAGGTTTTCCTGTAAACGAAATTATTGCAGTATCTCCAGCACTGTAATTAAGTTCATCAAATTCTAAGTTGACTGGAATTGTAGGCAGTTGGCCTAATCCCGCAAATATGAACTCTGTATCTTTTTCTTGCGTTGCAATTAATGTGTAAGTTCCTTTAGGTGATGATTGTTCGGTGGTATATTCAAATTTTACAAATCCTGATTCATCTAACTGCATGATATCTGAAAATAGTTCTTTTCCTAAAGGATCTTCTAAAATAAGTTCGATTGATTTGTTAGGTAAAGCAGTTCCATTGAATTTCATTACTTCTCCTGGTTCAAATTTTAATTTTGATGGTGTGATGATTATTTTCTTATCTGATTCCACAGTCCATGATTTTAGGATATTTTCTCGTCCATCTGTAATTGTTGCACTATATTTTCCAAATGGTGTGTCTAATGGAATGATTATTGGCTCTGCTAATCTCCAGTTTCCTTTGGCATCAACTTCAGCTGTTCTTGAATTAATTATATCTCCATCTGGATTTTTTATTTCTGCAGTAACTGCGCTGTTAGGTTTTCCGGTACCTGAAATCTCCAAAAAGTCTCCTCTATAAATCACATTTGATATTCCTTTGATTGTGAGTTTGATGTTATCTGTTTCTGGAATTCTATTGTCCACTTCTCCAATTCTTAGACTGATCTTTTTTTCTTCTCCTTCACTATCTTTGACTTTAAAATCTACTCTATCTGCATTTTGGTTTTGAGGAATTTTCATTGTTGTCATGAAATGACCGTTCTCATCTGTTACAAAACTACCAATTTTTGAATTATCTATGTAAAAGTCAAATTCATGTGATGCACCAAAATTATCTCCTGTTACTCTAATCGATGAACCTGCATTGGGTTTTTCTGGAATAATTCTAAAGACTGATTCAGAAAGAATTCCTGCCCCTTCAGGTTTCTTTGTTGGTGTGATTTCTGTATTTTCTACTACTTTGGGTAATTCTTTTGGTAGTACTTTACCCATACCTTGTTGCTCACTTCTTGTATCTATCGCTTTCCAGTTTATTCCTGGATTCTTGTTATCTGTTTTAACACCAAATTTTACCGATTCACCTTTTTTGATTGGTTCTGAAGTTGTAAAAATAATGACTCCTTGTGGGGTTTTTTCACCTACCCACCCTTTTTCAGTTTTAAAAGATTTGAAATTAAAGTCTGCACCAAGCCAAATTCTAAAAGTATTGATTTCTTTATCTAGTTCATTTGTAAATTCTATGATTGTTGTTTCTTCCAGACCTATACTGTTGGCACTAATTTCTTCACCGTATACATTATTTGGAATTGCAATTAATGTAATTGAAAATAGTAATGCAATTGAAAGGAAAATTCCTCTCATAGAGGATTTATTCATTATATTCAAACTAGTCATCTCTCACTTAAACCTTAAAGTTTTTTTCCTCTTTTTCTATTTTTAAATTCAGGCTTTTTCATGAGCAAACTTCTTAAGCTTTGGCCTTTTGAAATTTGTCTAAATCTGATTTTGTATTGACATTTTGATATTGTCTGATTCGTTCTGCAATTAACCTGTATAATGATCTGAATTGGTCTTTTGTTTTATCTGATAGAAAACTAGTCTCCTCTAATGCAATTTTTTCACAAATGTATCTGGTAATATCCTCGTTGTTGAATTTACCCCAATCATCATCACTATGTTCTTGCCATATTTTTCTTAATTTTTCTAAATTACCTTTACCTTCTTTTGCTAGTACATCTTCAGGCGTAAGATTTGAGAATCCCTCTTGTCTCAATTTGATTTCATAAGTTTGATTTACCGGATGTAGGTAATCTTCAAGAACAATATAATCTTCAATTGATTCTAGTTTTTTACCTTCTAATTCAAAGAAAATTGTTTGAACTGGTGAAAATTCATTTGAAACTAGTTGTGCA
The DNA here is from genome assembly GCF_006740685.1 of Candidatus Nitrosopumilus sp. SW. Lineage (NCBI taxonomy): Archaea > Thermoproteati > Nitrososphaerota > Nitrososphaeria > Nitrosopumilales > Nitrosopumilaceae > Nitrosopumilus > Candidatus Nitrosopumilus sp. SW. The sequence continues at coordinate 1,150,040 of NZ_CP035425.1, forward strand.
GAAATTTGTTTGGATTCTTCAGTGTTATCTAATAGAATAAAAGTCCTGTATCCATGATTTCTGTAAAAAATTGCTAAAGGCAAAACTGAATTTTTGTTATATGCTGCAATGACATTAAGTGGATTCATTGAGATATTTGGATCTTGTAAGAATTTGTCAAATGCATTTAGATACATTGAATCAGACATTGTTTCTACGATGATTACTGGTCTAGAGTTTGTTCCTATCTCTCTATCTACAATGGATTCTACTTGACCTCTTGATAATCCATACAAAATTGGCGTTAGTGTTTTATCATCTGCATTCCAATAATCATAAAATATTCTACTAAGATGCTTTCGTTTATCCAATTCCACAACAAGCAAATTGCCTGGAGTGTAATCAAAGATCATAAAAGGCGAATGTGTTGCATACAAAACTTGGTTTGAGCCTGCCAAGTTTTTTAACAAATCTGAAATTCCCATCTGTTGAGTTGGATGAAGATTTCTTGCTGGCTCATCTAAAAGTAAAATTGCTTCTTTTAATTCAGCTCTTTGTGTTTCTGCTGCAAAGTTTACAATAAAAGAAAATGTCCATTTGAAACCCTCTGCTCTTCTATTTAACAATCCTGTATTAGTTACTGTTCCATCTTTGTGCACATCTGAAATTACAACACTCATAATGTTTCCTGGATTGTATCTCAAGTCTACATGAATTGGATCCCCTTTCCATGCTGGATTTAATTTTCTAGTTAATCGATTACTTGCTGCATTTAGTAGTTTGATACATTTTGATGGGCTTTCTTTAACTTCTTCTAATTCATTCATGTCAAGTTCTGCTAGGTAGAAGAGATTCCTAACTGTCTCAGCCTTGTCAAATTCTTCTACATATTCAATAGAATCTGCTCTTTCTCCTTTCTCCTCTCTGAGATATTCGTTGAGATTTATGTTCCCATAGATTTTTTTATAATCTGAAAAATAAACAAATCTTGGATGAAGTTCTGATTCTATGAAATTTTGTAGGGCTGTTTTTTCGCTTTTCCCACTAAGTAAATTTGAAAATTGATTTTCTGGGCTCTCGTAGATTTTTTCCCACTCTTCAATTACTTTGGGCTCTTGAATTGCAATGACGTGAAATTGGTTACTAAACTCTGCCATTCCTCTATCAAATGATTCTTGATTATTTGGAACCTCTCCTTCAAAGAATGATGTGTCAATTTGAATTCTTAGATGATTTGGAATTGTATCTAAAAACTCGATAATCTGCTTTGAGAAGTTTTCCCATGAATTCAGTCCTTTATTTTCTTCCTCTCCAAGCTCAATATCGTCAAACTCATACTGGACTTTGGGATTTCTGTTTGATCTAAATAATCTGATTTTTTTCATTTCTGGAAGACTGGGGAATTTTTCTTTTAACATTTTAATCTCATGCTGATTTAATTCAAATTCTCCTTCTGCCAATCTAATTTCATCTTTGAGCTCTTCACTCATTTCATCACAAAGATCTAATTCTGAAACCTCTTCGTCCCTATTCAAAAGAGTTAGTGCTTGAAGAATGGTTGTTTTACCGCTTTCATTTCTTCCAACAAATGCTGCTAAATCCCCTACTGTAATCTCTCCAGAATCATGAATGCAACGATATGCTCTAACTCTGAATTTTCTAAGTCGCATCTAGCGATATTTAGTCGGCTACGATTTAACTCATTCGTCAAATTGATCTGAAGTCAATAGTTTTGCTAAATAGATATAGGGGAAACCATGATTTTAAACCAAATGGCATCAAAGAGAATTTTTGTCGTATTTATCTTACCAGTAATTTTCTCAATTGCTTTTGGTTCTGCCGTTATGGGTGATATTCTTCAAGAACCTGACCGCAAACTCAACATGATCCCTTCAATGTCTTTTTCAGGAAATTCACATAGCCCTGAGATTGAGATAATTGGACTCTCAAAATCATATTCTATTTCTGAACCTGTAGAGATATCTGTCAAAGTCTCTGATTCACATTTTGATTGTGGAGACTTGTATGTGACAATTTATTCTGGAAAAGATGTAATAACCCAAGGTGGATTTTTTGAGCAGTGCTTTGGTGAACGAAACGAACTAATTCCAATAGGAGAAAAATTCTCTAAACTAGTTGATATCCCTGGTTCATATGAAATTGTAGCAGAAATGGTTTCCAAAGATCTAACAAATATCTCAATTAGTGAAGAATTTACTGTTAAATAGGAATGGCTTTATGAAAAATATGAAAATAAATTTAAAAAATAAGGTGATTTGATGGCAAAGAAAAAAGATGAATTAGCAGATGAAGCACAAAAAATCAAGGCCGAACTTGATGCATTAAAAAAGAAAAAAGAAGTATTAGATTCCTCTCCTAAAAAGACTAAAGCAAAACCAGCAAAGAAAACAACAAAGAAAGCAGAAGCAAAACCGGCAAAGAAAACAACAAAGAAAGCAGAAGCAAAACCGGCAAAGAAAACAACAAAGAAAGCAGAAGCAAAACCGGCAAAGAAAACAACAAAGAAAGCAGAAGCAAAACCGGCAAAGAAAACAACAAAGAAAGCAGAAGCAAAACCTGCCAAGGAAAAAAAATTAACTAAAAAAGAACTTGAGGAGGCAAAAAAAGAGGCTGAAAAAACACTTGAAGAAGAATTAGAAGAAGAACTATCTGATGAAGAAATTGAAAATTTCCAAATTGAAAAAGTCGATATGGAAAGGTTAACCAACAAAGTTTGTGATATTTTAGCTGAACGTGAATCCGAAGGAATGTTTCAAAGTGAATTATGGAAAAAACTTAAACTCACAAGTCGTGATGGTTCTCGTTTAGCATTAAAGCTTGAAAGAATTGGTTTCATTACACGAGAGAAAATTCTTGAAAAGAATCGTTGGACTTACAAATTAATTTTAAAGAAAACCCCTATCAGCACACAATCTATTGAAAATTCACCGTGTTTAGTTTGTCCTGTTGAACAGAAGTGTTCACTTGAAGGTGAAATAAGTCCTAGAAATTGTCAGTTCATTGAAGATTGGGTAATTGCTGAAATGAAAAAACCTGCGAAGGCCAAATGAAATTATTAGATGCACGCAAAGATCACTATCGAAAATTAGCTCATGAACAAGGTTTTCGAAGTAGAGCTGCATACAAACTCAAAGAACTAAACCAATCTTATCGTATTATTGGTCCTGGTTTTTATGTTCTTGATCTTGGTTGTGCACCTGGTGGATGGACCCAAATGGCTGTAAAACTGGCAGGAAATCAAGGTAAAGTTATGGGTATTGATCTGTCTTATGTGGAAGAAATACCTGGTGCTCATATTCTAAGAGGAGACATTGAAGATGAAAATGTGGTTGATGAAGTAATGTCTTACTTTGAGCGTAAGGTTAATGCTGTAATCTGTGATCTTTCCCCAAAAGTTAGTGGAAATTGGTCAGTTGATCACGCAAAACAGATTTCTCTTAATTATGATTGTACTAAAATCATGGATAAAGTATTGGCACACAAAGGCAATGCTGTCTTCAAAGTCTTTGATGGTGAATATTCTATGGAATTTAGAGATTATATCAAGAAAAAATTTGCCAGAATCAATCTAACAAAACCTAAGGCAAGCAGAAAACAAAGTAGTGAGTTATACTATGTGTGCTTGGGATTTATTGGATAGATTCAAAAACTTCTATTACCTCGTTGATTTTTGCATCAGTTCGAAATCCTGTTGGATTAAATGATGTCACACTAGCAACAAAATTGTTTTTTTGTAATTTCTCTATGACTTCTTCTAGTTTTGGTGGGGATGATTTCATTTTTTTTGCAATCTCATCTAGTGTATAATATGTTGCAGGCATTTCTGATTCTAGAAGACATTTGTTTAGTATTTTTTCACAAACTTTGTCAACTTGTAAATTTAGAATCTGACTTAACATATTTTTAATAAATTCTTTATCAAAAATTTTTCCAATCCATAATGGGCCTGCGATACTAATTTTTGATTTACACAATTGACACTCTTGTTTTTGCTCTAATGAAACTTCTCGATGTCCACAATTTTTACAGTGTAAAATGTATCCAATATTTTCTTCTTGATCAGGTCTGTTTCTAACTATCACGTATGTTCTATAGTAATGCATGTCACTTTCAACAAACATTGGTTCAACTTCAACTCCTAATCTTGCTGCAACCATTCTAAGACATCCTAACACCAATCTAATTGCCATCTCATTCCCATATTCTGCCCTGGTTGGAATTCCACCATATTTTCTCTTACATGCACTTTGAAAAAGCCCATTTAGTACCTGTAAATCTGTGGCTGCAGTAGATAACATCCCTCCATGCATGGTTGCCCTAATTCCACAATCAAAAAATGCTGCTGGAGAACCAAATGGATCAATATCTACAATTGAACCTCGTTCTCCTTTTTTTGAATAATTGCTAAAAAATCTACACACTTCTTTTTCTACAAACTCTACATTTTTGATTTCGTTAAGTTTAGCTGAATATTCTGCCATCTTTAATGCAGTTGGATTCAGATCATTAATGACTAAATTATCGATTTCTAATTCATTTGCAACTCGTAACCCTCTAGCACCAATACCTGATAATCCCTCCAAGAAAATTTTTGGACCTTGAAAATTTTCTAAAAATGCTGCATATGCAATAATTGAAAAATCTCTGTTTAGTTTTGCTTTTGGATTAAAAAATGCTGGTTCTTTTGGTGGAACTTTTTCTGTAATTGATCCTTTTGGAACTAACAATTTTGTTTTCCCTTCGATAATTTCTTGAAGAGATTCATTTGGTATTTCCAATATCTTTCTACTTTTTCAAACTCTATAACGGTTTAATACTTGTGCTTTAAGACAAAATTCGTGCAAATTTGTGGAATAGATGATGCTGGACGTGGTTCCATGCTTGGTCCACTAGTTATCTCTGGAATCTCTATTGATAAAAGAAAAATTAGAAAACTCTCTTCATTGGGAGTTAAAGATTCAAAGAAACTTTCTCCAAAAAACCGAGAATTACTTTACAAAAAAATCCTTGAATTAGTTGATGATTATCATGTTGCAAAAATTCCTCCAAGATCTATTGATGCAAGTGTAAAGAATCATGGCTTGAATGAACTAGAAGCAAAATACATGGCAAAAGTTGTCTCAAAATTAGATCCTGACACATCATATGTTGATTCATGTGACGTGAACCCTAAACGATTTGGAAAAGAGATATCGAAATTATCTAACAATCATAAAATCAAATCCTATCATCATGCAGACAGTAGATTTGTTGTTGTATCTGCAGCCTCAATCATTGCCAAGGTTACACGTGATAGAGCCATTGAGAAATTAAGAAAAAACCATGATTTGGGTAGTGGGTATCCATCTGATTCAAAAACTGTGAAATTTGTGACTAAATACTACAAATCCCACCATTCACTGCCTACATTTGTGCGAAAAAGCTGGAAACCGGTACAGAAAATATTGAATGACTAACCTCTAAACTTTGCAATAACTATTGCATGATCCTTGTCATATGGGTGCAAATCAATTGATTGTAATACCTCGAATCTTGATTGCAGCTTTTGTGTTTCTTCCTCTACAATCTTCTTCGGCGATTTTGTTACATCAATACTACGTGTCTTAATTACTAAAAAGAAATATCCTCCTTTTTTTAGAAACATTTCACAGTTGTCTATTGCAATTTCTGTTTGATCAGGTTGTGCAATATCTACATAGACCACATCCACTTTTCCAAATACTGAAAAATACTCTTTTGGTCTTCGTGCATCTTGTAGGATTGGCATAATGTTTTTTCTATATGCTGCAACCCTGTCTAAAAAATCCCTTGCAACTCTACTCGCATGCTCTACGGCAAACACAATTCCACTAGGACCCACAATGTCTGAAATGTGACTTACAGTTGTTCCAGTTGATGCCCCTAGATACAACACTTTAGTTTTATTTTCAAAAGGAAAATATTCTAACTCATTCATTATTGCAGCTGCTAATTTACTTCTAAACGGATCCCATAATCTGTATTCTATTCCCTTTTTGATGATTAGTTTTTCTTTATACACTTGATTCCCTGGAACTAAATTTTCAGTAGCTAATTTTTGCTGGCCTTCAGATTTTATCCAGAAAAATGATGGATTATCTTCTTCCAAACTGTTTTCTCTTTTTATTTTTATTTGAACTTGGTCTGTCATCTCTACGTCCGCCTCTGTCATCTCTACGTCCGCCTCTGTCATCTCTACGTCCGCCTCTGTCATCTCTACGTCCGCCTCTGTCATCTCTACGTCCGCCTCTGTCATCTCTACGTCCGCCTCTGTCATCTCTACGTCCGCCTCTGTCATCTCTACGTCCGCCTCTGTCATCTCTACGTCCGCCTCTGTCATCTCTACGTCCGCCTCTGTCATCTCTACGTCCGCCTCTGTCTCTAAAATTACCTCCATCTCGTCTAAATGATTCTGGTCTTCTGATGTCTTTTTCAGTTGGATTTTCGTATTTCTTACCAATTTCGTCTACTCTGACATTGAGCTTTTCAAGTAATGTGTTGTTTAGTCCCTCGCCGTAGACATCGACTCTGGCAGCAATTACTGCTTTTGCAGCAATTGCACGTGCAATCTTTCCTCTTTGCCATCTAGGTGCAGCATGGACCATTGCATGTTGGAATAGTAATCCGTGTTTTGGTGGTTGAGAACCTGTTTTCAATGATCTAAACAATGCTTTTTCTGCACCAAGAACTTGAATTGTACTTGCTGGAAGTGAAGCTAATCTCTTAAGACTACCTGCTCTTCCTAAAATTCTAGCACCTACTGCAGTTCCAAGTATTGCAGAAAGATTTGGTGCAATTGTTTCCATTTCAGATTCAACATGCTCTTCAAGTTTTTTACGTAAATCATGAAAATCTAGAATTTGTTTTGCAATTGATTGGACAATTGCAAGATTCACATCGGAGATATCTCCCCCTCTACTTTTTGTAGAAATCAATGATAACATCTCAACTTTTGATTCTGGAAATCCTGCGTCTTCAAAAACTTGTTTTGTCAATGACTCTCGTTTTCCAGCCATAACAATTTGAGCATATCCGTTAATGCTATCAATAACATTGTCTAATTCTGGAAAATGCAATCCATACCATTCTCTTAATCTTGAACTCAGTGCATTTGCAATTTTATCAATCTCATCTAGCGAATTAATTGCTTGAATAATGTGAAGATCTGGACTTTCTGAAACTTCGGTAACTTTTGAAGATGATAATCCTAATGCAAAATCTCTTAATTTTCCTAATGCGTCTTGAGGATTTGATGCAAAACCTGAATCAACAATGATTTGTGGTTTTGATGCTTGAATTCTTTCTAATTCTGAATCCTCCATTATTTGAGAATCTATGTTATTTTTTTTCAAAATTGCAAGTAATGACTCATCACTTACTGAAACACCTCTTTGAATTGAAATTAGATAATTGATAAGCTCATTTAGTTTTGATTCCTTGTTTTTTACTAACAAGTATTCTTTAACAGGATTTGAAAATGAAAATGCTTTTTCTAGTTTTTCATCATCAAAAACTGAGATTCCCAATTCTGTTAAAATTACAGAATACATGTCTAGTTCAATCTAAATCACCTTTAAAAAAGGTACTAGAATCACAAATCAACTGTTATATTCGAAACTACCTTCATTAATCAAAGTGGAGCCCAATCTTGCAACTTCCATAGGTCCAATCTCATTAGACAGACCTGTCATGCTGGCCTCTGGAATTTTAGGGATTTCACTGGATGTTTTTAATCGTCTTTATCGCTCAGGAGCAGGAGCTGTTGTTACAAAATCTCTTAGCACAGAACCTTGGGAAGGATATCCAAATCCTACCATCTTTAGTGTGAAAGGTGGCGGTTGGATTAACGCTGTAGGACTATCAAACCCAGGCGCAGAATATTTTGCAAAAATGATTGAACCTAACAAAGATGTACCAATTATTGTAAGTCTTGTAGGTTCAATTCCTGAAGATTTTGAAAAGATGATAAAACAATTTGAAAATTGCAAAGTCACAGCATATGAGCTGAATCTGTCCTGTCCTCATGTTGCAAAAGTTGGATTGGAAGTAGGTGATGATCCAGAACTAGTAAAAAAAATTGTTAGAACTGTTAAAAATTCAACAAATGTACCTGTTATTGCCAAAGTTGGTTTGGGAACTACTCATTATCTTAACACTGTAGGCACTGCTATTGAATCTGGAATTGATGCAATCACTGCAATTAATACAGTTAGATCAATGGCAATAGATGTTCAAACACAACGTCCTATTCTCAGCAACAAATTTGGAGGTTTATCTGGAACTCCAATCAAACCAATTGCATTAAGATGCGTCTATGAAATTTCTTCTAAATATGATATTCCAATTATTGGTTGTGGTGGTATCTCTGATTGGGAAGATGCTGTCGAATTTTTCTTGGCAGGAGCTTCAGCTGTACAACTTGGTAGTGCAATTGGTGACAATTGGATAGATGTGTTTAATGAAATCAATACTGGAATATCACAATACATGAAGAAAAAAAATTATTCAAAAATTGAGGAGATGGTTGGACTTGCAAAGAAATCATAACCATACAACAATTGTCACAGTTGAAAAAGTAATTGATGAAACTCCAACTGTTAGAACTTTGGTTTTTTCTGATGAAGTAATGTCAAATGTTCTTCCGGGACAATTTGCAATGGTTTGGATTCCAGGAATTAATGAATTGCCAATGAGTGTTATGATTTCAGATGAATCTGGAAAAGCAGCATTTACTGTTCGAAAACATGGTCCATCTTCTACTGGTTTGTTTAATGTAAAAGTGGGAGAGCAAATTGGAATCCGTGGACCTTATGGGAATTCTTTTGATCTTAAAGAAGGAAAACTCTTGCTAGTTGGTGGTGGAACTGGTCTTGTTCCAATGATGCGACTTCTCACACATGTAAAACCTACAGATGATGTTACTGTTCTAATTGGTGCAAAATCTAAAGATGAAGTATTTTTTGAGGATTTGGCAAACAAACTTTTGGCAAACAATGCTCACAAAGTAATCGTATCTACTGACGATGGAAGTTATGGCGAAAAAGGCTTTGTTACTGATTTAGTAGAAAGACATGTAGAACAAACTAAATTTGATGGGGTCTATGTTTGTGGACCTGAAATAATGATGTATAAAACTGTCCAATCTGCTCATTCAAGAGGAACCTTTGTTCAGGCCAGTCTTGAGCGAATGATGAAGTGCGGCGTTGGAATCTGTGGTAGTTGTTGTGTGGGTGAGGATCTTGTATGTAAGGATGGAACCGTCTTTGATGGTCAACATCTCTCCCAAAACAAGGAATTTGGTAAATTTCACAGAAACAAGGCTGGAATTTTAGAAAATTATTAGATTTGACCAGCAAGGTTTAAAATAAATCACAAAATTAATTTCGTGAAGAGAATGGGAACTCCAAAGATCGTTTTAACTGCTGATCGTACATTAATGTCTCCGTATAGAGGACTGTCTCTTGCGACATTTTTTGGATGTGCTCCTGCTATTGATCCTCATAGAGACCCAAAGAGCTTTTGGTACAAGATTCTTGGAAAACAAGTAACTCCAAAGATTCTGTTTGATTTTATCTGTAATTATATTCCACATACAAATGGTGTTGCAAACTATGCTCCATATGGTTTGAGAAAACTTGAAGCCGGTTTATTGAGAGATGGATTTAGCAGACAAGATGTTGTTGTTGCACATCCAGACCATATTGAAAAATTCATTGGACCTGAAACACTAGTTGTTGGAACATATGAGATGGACCCACTTGGAATGGGACCAGTAACTATGACCTTTACTTATGGTAGAAAACAAACATCATACGATGAATATTACAATACTGAACTACACCATAGAATTAAAGCTGCAAAAGCTAAAACCGGTAGTAAAGCCAAAGTTATCTCTGGTGCATCTGGAACATGGCAATACAACTATGATCCAGAAAAAATTGAAGAATTTGGAATTTATGCAATATTAGAAGGTGAGCTTGGTGGCATTGCCCCAGAAATTGATGGACATGCAGGACGATTCTTTAACTATTTGATTAACGGCGATTTTGAAAACATGGATCCTTTTAGAAAGAGAAGTGATTTCAAAGTAAACATAAAAGAATTTGAGAGAAATGGCAAAAAGATTCATGGAAGATTTGTCAATTTCTGGGATAGGCCTGACCTCGAAGAAATTCCAGACATTGTAGAACCAAGTATGCATGGTATGATTGAAGTCATGAGAGGTTGTGGAAGAGGATGTAAGTTTTGTGATGTAACCTTAAGATCATTGCGATATTATTCTCCAGAAAAAGTCAAAAAAGAAATTGAAGTTAACATAAAGAAAGGCGGTTCCAAATCTGCATGGGTTCACAGTGATGATATTTTCGTTTATGGCATGGATCCTAGAACTGCAAAAGGAATGGAACCAAATAGAGAAGCACTAGAAGAATTATTCACTGCAATCATGTCTACTGGAGTTGAACATACAAATCCAACCCATGGTACATTGGCCGGTGCAATTGCTGATGAGAAATTAATTCCAAATCTTTCTAAAATTATGAAAGCAGGACCTGATAACATGATTGGTGTTCAAGCTGGATTTGAGACTGGAAGTTTGAGACTAATTGGAAAATATGCTGATAGAAAACTTGCACCATATTCCCCTGATGAATGGCATTGGGTTGTAAAAGAGGGTGTAAAGACCTTGAACCAAGATTACTGGATCCCAGCATTTACTTTGATTATGGGTCTTGATAATGATGAACAACCAGAAGATTCATGGGAAACAATCCGTTTAATCAGTGAATTAGAACGTGAACAACCTGAATCAATGTTCACAACAACAGCTTTGACATTTGTTCCAATTGGATTGTTGGAAAAATCTGATTTCTTTAACATTGGAAATGAAATGACTCCTGCACAACTAGGTGTTCTTTACAAGACATGGCAACACAACTTCAAATATGGTATTCAAAAATTCATGACTCGAACTGGTTCTAAAGGTCCTCAGAGATACTTTTTCAATGCAATTGCACGTTCTCTTGGTGGTGTCCCATTGGGTGCTATGGAGAGATATGCACGCAAGAAGGGCCGTGAACACGAACATGTCATTGAGACTGTAAAGGCAAAATACCGATAAAATTCCAAATACATAAATTCGTTAATTTGTGATGTAGATTATGGCAACTCACGGTTCGCTTACCAAAGCAGGAAAAGTAAGAGGACAAACTCCAAAGGTAGAAGGTCGTAAAATTGTAGGTACCAACTCTAGTCTTAGGAATAAAAGTAATTTCAAAAAGAGATTTGTCTTAGGTAGATTCCCAGGTCAGAACAAACCTGGACAAAGAAGAAAGAGACGATAGTCAACTTTCTCTGAAATTTTATCACTCTGCGATCATTTTCTAAAACAATATCCTTATAAAGTACTGGTACCGTACCATACGGTATGGTAGAAGATTTAAGATTAGATAGTTTAGAGGGCGTAGGTCCTGTAACAACTAGAAAATTATCCGATGCAGGTGTCCACAACGTCATGGACCTCATCGTCAGAGGTCCTGTAGAAATTGCAGAAATAACTGGAATGGAAAAGGACACTGCTGAAAAAATTGTCAATAAAGCACGTCAACATCTAGTTGATGGTGGATTAATTGCCAAACACTTTACAAGTGCAACTGAAATTTACAAACACCGTCAAAGTATTGGTAAAATTACAACTGGCACAAACTGTCTTGACACACTGTTTGATGGTGGTATTGAGACACAAGCCTTGACAGAAGTTTATGGGGAATTTGGTTGTGGTAAAACACAATTTGCTCATACAATGTCAGTAATGGTTCAAAAACCAAAAGAAGAAGGTGGCCTTGAAGGCAGTGTTTTGTACATTGATACTGAAAACACTTTCAGACCTGAAAGAATTGTATCAATCGCTCAAGCTCATGAGATGGATCCAGAAAAAGTTCTAGACCGTATCATTGTTGCTCGTGCATACAACAGTGCACATCAAACATTGATTCTAGAAGAAGCTGGACCAATTATTGAAGAAAACAATATCAAACTAATTGTTGCAGACTCTGCAGTTGGATTGTTCCGTTCTGAATATTTGGGAAGAGGAACTCTATCTAACAGACAACAAAAACTAAATCACTTTGTTCATCTGTTATCTAGAATTGCAGAAACTTACAACTGTGCTGCAATTGCAACAAACCAAGTCATGGCATCTCCTGATGTCTTCTTTGGAGACCCAACTAGACCAATTGGTGGTAATGTAGTTGCACATACTAGTACCTACAGAATCTACTTTAAGAAATCTGGCAAGAAAAGAATTGCCAGAATGGTAGACAGTCCTCATCACCCTGAGGAAGAAGTAATCTTTGCTCTAGGCGAAGCAGGTGTCATCGACCCTGAAGATGCTGAGAAAAAGACCAAAAAGACTACCAAAAAAGCAACCACAAAAAAGACAAAAGAGCCTGAGGTGGAAGCAACAGTAGAATCTCCTGAAGAACCTACAGAAACTTCTGAGGTCGAGGCAACTTCTGAAACATCAAAAGTTGAAACTGCATCTGAGGTAGAACCTGTGGAAGCACCTCCAGTAGATGCTGAAGTAGATAATTCAGAACCTGTAGAAGAGTAATCTTACTCTTTTTCTCTTTTCATTTTTTCAATATTGCTTAAATTATAATATCATTTGATTAACTACGTTAATCATGACAGATCTTTATCGGCTACTTCCTGAAGAAATGGAGAAACTTGTAATTGATATGGGATATGATAGATACCGTGCAGATCAAATTCTACTTCCATTGTATTACAAATTCCCAAAACACATCAATGACATTCCTCAACTTCCAAAGAAATTAAGAGAAGAATTAACAGATGCGGGATACACTATTGGTTCGGCAAAAGAAACTCATCGCATTGTAAGTGAAGATGGCGATACTACTAAACTATTATTACAACTATCAAATAATTCTTCAGTTGAAACTGTTCTAATGCAATATGAGCCAACGAAAATTGGTGGTCATCCAAGATCAACCATTTGTGTTTCAACACAAATCGGATGTGCTATGGGTTGTGTATTTTGCGCAACTGGACAAATGGGATTTGAAACAAACCTAAAAGCAGAACATATTGTATCTCAAGTGATTCATTTTGCTGAAATTTTAGAGCAACGTGGAGAACATGTTACAAACTTGGTCTTTATGGGAATGGGTGAACCAATGGCAAATTATGATGAGATGATTCGTGCTGTAAAAATTTTAACACATGATAGAGGTTTTGGATTAGGACAAAGACATATCACAATTTCTACTATAGGTATCTCATCTGGAATTGAAAAATTAGCTGAAGAAAATTTGCAGATTGGTCTTGCTATATCTTTACATGCTCCAAATAACGAATTGAGGAAAAAACTCGTTCCAACTGCAGGACCTAATTCAGTTGAAGATATTATAGAATCTGGGAGAAATTATTTCAAGAAAACTGGACGTCGTGTCACTTTTGAATATGCACTGATGGAGGGCATTAATGACTCTCCAGAAACTGCAACTGAGCTGGCTAAACTTTTGAAAGGAAATGGATCTCATGTCAATATCATCCCAATCAATCCTACTGCAGGTGATTTTAAGCGACCATCTGAGAAAAATGTCTTAGAATTTGAGCGAATTTTATTAAAATCTGGTGTAAATTGTACTGTTCGTGTGGAAAAAGGCACTGAGATCTCAGCTGCATGTGGGCAACTTCGAACTGATATTGTCGGCAAATCCTAGAAGTGGTCTGTTCTAAGTCTTAAAATAGGGCTTTTCAAAGTTTTACACTACATGGCAACTAAGAAATCTTCTGGTCGTTCACATGGATTCAAACACAAATCCAGATCAGTTATGAAGAAAAAGTCTCCTAGAGGCGTTTCATTCCTATTACGTGAATACAAAGAAGGTCAACAAGCACTTGTCATTATTGATCCTAGACAGCACAAAGGATTGCCTCACAGAAGATACCACGGTAAAGTTGGTATGATTACCAATGTGGGAAGACGTGCTATCACACTAGATGTAAAATTAGGTGAAAAATCGAAAACCTTAATCACTAGATTGGATCACATAAAACCATTCGGTGTATAGTTATGGAAGAAGTACAAAAGAAACAAGCTATTTCTCTTTCAGAAGTTAAAGAAATCTTAGGCAAAGTTGATCCTGAAGAAATGGATCAAATTCAACGTTGGACCTATGATTATGTTTCAAAATTTGTATCACTTGATCCTAAAGATGCAAAAGAGATGAAGAAAAAACTCATCAAGGAATGTGAATTAACAGAAGATGAAGCTGTTGAAATTGTCAACATTAGACCAACAAGTATGGCAGAATTACGTTCTTTCACCTTTGGTTGGAAAAAATTAATTCTTGCTGAAACTCTAGAAAAAATGCTCAATATAATCAAGGAGCATTCTTAATTTCTTAGGAGTATTTTATTTTGTATAGGGCACAACCCCCACCTAGAAAATATGAGGAATATGCATATGTTCTAGATTTTAATCCTCGTGGAAAATCATCTACTGTAAGAGGACGAGAGGGAATAATCATCACTGCAATTGGTGAAGACAGATTAACCATCTTGGAAATTCTTGGAGTTGCAAATTCTACATTTGAAGTAGGTGAGAAAATCTATATCGGAAAAGAAGGTAGAACAAAAATCCAATCTGTATTAGGTAAGATGGAATATGAAAAGATCTCTTCATCTGCTCAGACTGAATTACAAAATGTAGTTGAAAGCATTGTAACTGAAAATGAATCAAAATTTGTAGAATATCTAAACAAGGCACAACCACTAACTCCTAGAATTCACGCATTAGAGTTAATTCCAGGAATTGGTAAAACATACATGAAAACAATGCTTGAAGAAAGAGAAAAGAAACCATTTGAGAGTTATGAAGACTTGCAAGAAAGAGTTGGATTCAAAGAACCAATCAAACACATTACAGAGCGAATCATGGATGAAATTACTGGCGAAAGTAGAATGAATCTCTTTGTAAAGAGATGATAAAGCGAAAACTTCTCGGACAACACTTTCTCAACTCAAAATCAATTGCAGAATCTATTGTATCTGAGGCTAAAATAACCAAAAATGATGTTGTATTTGAGATTGGAACTGGATTGGGGGTGCTTACTCCATTACTGTGCAAAAATGCAAAAAAGGTAATCTCTGTTGATGCTGATGATACTCTGATCCAAAAGGCAAGAACCGCTTTCTCAGACATTGATAATCTTATCTTAAAATCAGGTGATGGTTTTAAGAAAAAAGATTCATTTTCTATTTTTGTGTCGAATCTGCCTTATTCTAAGAGTAAAGATGCAATTGAATGGTTAGCTCAGCGTTCATTTTCTCATGGAGTGATCATGGTCCAAAAAGAATTTGCAGAAAAACTTGTAGCAAAAACAAAAAATCGTAAAGCCATAAGCATAATTGCCACTCATGCATTTGAGATAAAAAAAATATCTGCTGTTGGAAAGAATAATTTTTCTCCTCCACCAAAAGTTGATTCTGTAATACTAAAAATAACAAAGAAAACTGATATGGATAAAAAACTAGTTTCAACAATAAATGAGATCTTTTCATACAGACGAAAGACTGTGAAAAATATTCTAAAACAATTTGGACAAGACTCTGAAATTGAGAAACGTATTGATGATTTAACGGGAGATGAAATAGTTAATCTTGCAAAACAAATTCTCAAAAAATGATGAATATCCTCCATCTGAGGATACTTTTTTCATTGCAAACAACATTGAAACTGAAAAAGGAAACTGTGCCTTAGATATTGGAAGTGGCTCTGGATATCTTACAAAATTACTATCTGAGAATTTTTCATTAGTTGTTGGTACTGACATTAACTGTGGTGTATTACAACACCAAAGTTCTTACAAAACACAGAATCTGATTTGTTGCAATGGTTCAGATGCACTAAAAATAAAATTTGATTTTATTGTGTGTAATTTGCCTTACTTGGCAACTGATGAAATTTTAGATATTGCTACAGATGGTGGTGCTGAAGGATTTGAGATCCCAAAAAAAATCTTTGATTCAGCAAAAAATAATCTAAAAGAAAATGGGAAATTTGTGTTTGTCACATCTTCACTTTCAAACTATGAAAAACTCATAGATTACGCACAAAAATTAGGCTTGAAAACACGAATCATGGCAAAAAAGAAACTTTTCTTTGAAGAGTTAATTCTTGTAGAAGCAAAAAACTGATTATTTTCTTAGCTTTTCTTTTGCATATGTGATTATTGCATCAGTCATTTGTGTTGTTGATGCATCACCGCCAATATCCCATGTTACTGCTTTTCCTTCGTTGATTACTTGCTCTGTTGCTGCAAAAATTGCATCTCTGATATCTCTTTCACCCATATAATCTGCCATCCAAGCTCCTGATAGAACTGTTGCAGTTGGATTCACTTTGTTTTGTCCTGCAAATTGTGGTGCACTTCCATGAGCTGCCTCAAACATTGCATAATTGTCTCCAATGTTTGCTGAATAGATTAGTCCGATTGAACCTACTAGTGCTGATGCAAGTTCAGAAATAATATCCATAAACAAATTGGTGCTAACTAATACTGAACCATTAAACTGCTCAGTTGCAATCACCATTTGTTGTGCCATATTGTCAATGTAAATTTCAGATAATTCAATTCCTGTTCCCTCAACTGATTTTTGTGCCTCATCCCAAAAAATTCCATCAGTTTGTTTTAAGATATTTCTTTTTGTAACTGCGACCATCTTTTTCATGTTGAATTTATTTGCCCAATCTACTGCTGAATCTAGTAATCGCCTACTGCCTTGTCTTGTAATTTTTCTAATTGCAATTGCTGCATCATCTGTAATTTTTGCCTCTACTCCTGTATAGAGCCCTTCAGTTGCCTCTCTAAAACAAACACAATCCAGTTTTCTGTCTGGGGTTAATCTATCATAAGTTTTTGTTGGTCTGATATTTGCATAAAGATCAAATTTCTGCCTTAGAGTTACTGCCACACTTCTGGGTGCGCCTGGAACTGGAATTGTAGTAGTTGGGCCTTTGAAACAACAGTCTGATTCTTCTAGAATCTTCATGGTTGCATCTGGGATGTATGATGCATCTTTTCTGCCATTTTTGTCCCACTGCTCAGAGCCTGCCTCACATAGAACTAATTCTGATTGAAAATTGCATTCCTTGAGAACTCTAAGCATTGAATCCACAACTTCAGGTCCAATACCGTCTCCTTTCATCACTGCTGCTTTTTTACTCAAAACTGCAAGTTTTTGAGGAGTTTATTATTTAATTCTACCTTGATTGGAAATGATTTCTACATATTATCTATAGAGATGATTTAATAGCTATTTTTGCAAAATGATTTTTAATGATTATAGTCCAAATCTCTGATCTTCATATAGGTTCACAATTCCTAGAAGAAAAATTCAATGTATTAGTTGATGAAATTAACGAGTTGAATCCTGATGTTATTGTAATTACTGGTGATTTAACAAATGAAGGATTGATGAAAGAGTATGAAAAATGCAAATCTCTATTAGAAAAATTCAACACAAAAAAAATTATTGCAATTAGTGGAAATCATGATTACAGAAACACTGGTTATCTATTATTCAAAAAATTCTTTCCATTTCAAACTGTAAATGAATTGAGTGATGATGTTGTTTTAGTAACTGTAGGTACTGCAAGACCTGACAGAAATGAAGGTGAAGTTGGATACAGACAAAACCTTTGGCTTGAGAGAACCATGAAAAAACACAAAGATAAGATAAAAATTGTTGCAATGCATCATCATCTAATTGCAATTCCTGATACTGGATCTGATCAACTAACTGTAGTTGATGCTGGTGATGTGTTGCGCACAGTACTTGATTCCAAAGTTGATCTTGTTTTGTGTGGACACAAACACAGACCATGGGCTTGGAACTTTAGGACATTAACTGTTGTAAATGCTGGTACTGCTACATCTGAACGCGTTCGTGGATTGTTTGAAAATACATACAACATTTTGACAATTGAAAACAAAAAAGTCCAAGTCGACCTAAAAATTGTAGGTGGCAAACGTGTACCTATTGATGAAATTGTGAATAATTACAGTCAATTTCATGATGAACTAGACAACGTTTAATCAAAAATTCTATCTAAAGTTTGACTTATTTACAGATTAATTCTAGCCCTCTTTGTGCGGGGATCGCCTAGCCTGGTAGGGCGTGGGATTGCTAATCCCATGTCCGCAAGGACACGGGGGTTCAAATCCCCTCCCCGCGCCATTAAAACTTAATAGACCGATTGAGGAAGTTTTTTCATGGGACGAAGAAAAACTCAAAAAATTATACGCACAGGTCCTAAAAATGCAACAACTGGAATGTGTCCTATTTGTAAAACAATTGGTAAAATTTTCATCCTAGGCTCTCCTGGTGAGGAGCGAGCAAAGTGTGAAAAATGCCGTCAAGAGTTTGAATTATAGTCCAAAAAGCTAACCTGCCCATCAAATTATTTACCCATAACTTTTTAAGACAATTTTTTCTTGATAGATAATCATGAGTTCAGAAGCTGAAACCATCTATGAACGAGTTGCAAAACTTGAAGATGAGATTGCATTACTCAGAAGTGAAGTCGATATCCTCAAAAGAGCATTGAGAAATAAAATTGCACGTCATGAAATCTCAATGATTAAGAAAGGAAACGATATAGATTCTATTATTGATTAATTTTTTGTCTTTATACTTCTAATCAATTCTAAAATAAAATCTACATCTTCTGCATTTGGATTAATCTCCAAATATTTATTCAAATATTTTAATGCCTCATTATAATTTAGTAATCTTTCTTCTAGTATTCCTTTATCTCTGATATCTTCGGGTGATTCTGGTTCAATTGCTAATACCATGTTGACACAACGAAGTGCTTTTTCATAAACAAAAGACTGTACATATGAGTTCTTCAAGTTGCGAGTCATTCTTAGTAGAATCTGCTCAGGTTCTATCTCATCTAGAAATTCTGGTTTAAATTCTATTTCTCCTCCGTAATTTGTGTCAAGAATTTCTTGCAAGTCATCAATGTCTAACAATCGTCCATCATAGAATGGATCTAGTATCATTTCTTCATTATATTTTACCAATATGTGACTTGGGAATCCTACAATTTTGAGATCCAATCCTATGAATTTTGCAACTTCTGTATAAAGAATTGAAATTGTAATTGGAAGTCCTGTCTTTTTGTCTATTACCTCATTTAGAAAATTATTTTTTGGATTGTAATAGTCATCATCATCTCCACTATACCCTAGATTCTCAAATAGATGTTCGTTTAACATTGAGATCAAATACGTGGGATTTTTGACATCACTGACTGACTCTTTGAGAGACATTCCCATTTTGGTGATCTTTTCTATGTATTTTTCAATGTCTAGATCTGGATATTCTAGAATCTGTGCAAATTTAAGGCATTTTTCAACTAGATTGAAATTTGGATTTTTTACAAATGAATACCATTCTGCAACAAATGGATCAAACTCTTTTTCCAATTATTACTGACTCAACCTGTCAAGGTATAGTTGAGGATCCTTGAGTTCTCTGGTATTTGGAGGAATTTCTATGATTTTTTTGAATGTATCTGAGCCTAATTTCTCATATACTGTTTTTGTAAAGTCCTTACCCATACTTTTTCTTACCTGATATGATGAAAAATCTGTTCCCATGAATGTGGTAAGATAATTCTGAAAGTCTTGATCATCTTTTAGTATATTTTCAATTGCAAATCCTGCCATGCCTTCCATTGCAGTAAATGCTGCATGATGATGTTGTATTGGTGCAAGCCATCTTTTGTAAATGTCTAATAGTTGTGGAATTGCTTCCTTGATTTTAGGATCCATCTCCACATGTGTAAATGTCATGACATCAGGTCCAATTTGCTCAATTAAGAAATGATCTGGATTCAAAAAGAAAAACAGATTTGCTCTTTTTGCAAATGGAAAGTCATCTGGTACTGTTTGCAGTTGACAGTATTCTGCTAACATGTTGACAGTCTCTGTGTCTAGTTCAAGAATAATTCCTGCCAGTTCTTCATTAATTTTATTTACTTGCATTGCAGCTTCTTTGTTCATCTTGTGTAATTTTTCTTGTGTAGAATGGATTAGTTCCTCTAGTACTGCCATCTTTATTCCTCCAACATATCCAGAGTTTACATTTTCAAATCTTGATTCGTATGGTTCTCCTTGCTTGTGTAAAATGATTTGTGGATAACGTGACAAAATGAATCTATTAAGATAGATTGTTCCATCAAGATAATCTCCATAGGTTGTAGTAATTTTTGAAATATATTGAATTGCATAAGTAGAATACACCAAATACTTTGCAGTATCTTGTTTCATTAATTCTGCAATCTTTGCATTGTTTTCTTTTGCAACTGCATTAAATAATTCTCTTACAAACTCTTTTGATTCCCCATCTGCAAATACTTTTTCACCTTTGAGTCGTTTTAGGTCTTCTAGTTCTGGAAACTTGAATTCTAAATCATTTGATACTTCAATTCCAAGAAAATCCTTAATTTTTTCTCTGAATTGAGGTACTACTTCCTTTGTTATCTCCTCAATATCTTTGAACTTTACTTTCCCTTCCAAGTCCTCTTTAGCCTTAACTGCTAGGCTTGAAATTTCCTTCTCTTCATCAATTTCTACTGATAACTGACCAAAAAGTGCTTCTGCAAATTCCTCAAACTCTCCCATTTTCAAATAGAATCTCGAATTACTACATTTAACATTATCTTGGTCTTACATCAAAGAAATATAGTTTACAACAATTGATTTTTCATATGTTATCATCAAGTCTTGAATTTTTGAGATGTGTAAGATGTGGTGCAAAACTTGATCTTGATGTACTTGAATCAGAAAAGGAAATTACCGAAGGGATATTACAATGTAAAAAATGTATGTTGGAATTTCCGATCCTCCAAAAAATCCCAATACTGTGGGATGATTTTTCAGAGTATTTGTCTTCTAGAAGAATTCTTGGAGGAAAACTCTACAAATCAATTAATTCACAAAAACTCAAGGAATTTGTAAAAAAATCCTTGAATGCAAAACACAATGACCGTAGTAATCTTGAAGAAAAGTGGACTAGAATTTATCAAAACAGTAAAAACTCAAAATTTTATTTAACAATCAAGAAGAATCTAAATTCATTACCTTCATCAAGGTTTGTCTTGGAGCATGGTTGTTCTATTGGAATTCTAACTAGTCATTTGGCAAATTCTAATGAATTAGTTTTTGGTGTGGATCGTTCATTTAGTGCAATAGAACACGCAAAAAAACAATTCAAAGACAACTTGGATTATTTTGTAGCTGATTCTCTGACCCCTGTATTTGGAAAATTTCAGTTTGATTTGATTTTGGCTCTAAATGTATTAGAAATAATTGAACCAAATGTCTTACTCAAATCCATATCAAAACAAATCACAAAAGGATACTTTGTAATCTCTGATCCTTATGACTTTGACAGAGGACCTGGTTCTGTAAGAAACCCTATTGATGAATCTAGTTTACGCACAAATTTGAGTGATTTAGGATTCAAGATTTCAAATTCTACAAAAAAACCCTCATTCATTCCATGGAATCTAAAACTAAATTCTCGTGCTACTTTAAACTACAAAGTAGATCTTATTGTTGCACAAAAATCCTAAATCAAATCTTTCCAAATTCCAGTAAACTCGTCACTTGGTACTACTGAGAAAATCTTGATCTTGCCTAGTGGCTCTAGATATTGTCTTTTATCATAATAAGTAAACTCCCCTTCTGTTTCTGGATAAATTGTAATTGTATCTTGTTGTCCTGGTTCTAACAAGTCTGTCTGAACATTAAAACCGTCAATATACAATCTGTGATGTGTTGTTCCGTTGTTAATTATCGTCAGAACATATGCAAAGGATGTTCGTGAAATTAATGTTGGGTTGTTATCTCCTTTGACTCCCTTGATTGCCTTTATCTGAGTCTCTCCGTCAATTTCTTGGAATACTATTGTTTGCTCTACTTTTTCAGTCCAAAATATCTCAACATGTCTGACATTCCCTTGTCCAATGAATCCCACCATTACTGCAAGACCTACAATTCCTGCAATCAGTCCTGCAATAATCAAAACTTTGTCATTTTGCTTCAATCTATGTTATTATTTGATTTCTCTCCTTAAAGACATTAGAGGTTTTAGGATACTCTAAGAATTTAATAAAATTGTGAGCCGGGAGCACATTTTGTTAGATTAGTTTGATGCTCCAACATTTTATTTATAAATAAATTCAAAATTCAAAGAAATTTCTTAATTCAAATTTAAAAAATGCATTTTATGGATATCAAATGAAAATACTAGTTTTACACAAAACTATATGCGATAGTTTGTTCTATTCTAATTGTTGACCTTTAACTATGCTGTAAAAACTAAAAAAAACATAGATGCTATTATAGAGGAAATTACCTTCAAACTTTCAGAAATAAAATTTGGTGTTCTTGGAACTTTGGATTTTAAAGAGATTTTTGCCAAGAAAGGAGTTGATTATCCACACCAATACAAATTGCTAGAAGTTTGTAACCCTCAAGCTGCAAAACAGGCCTTAGACTCTGATCCTAATATTGGATTGTTACTTCCATGTACTATTGCCATATATGAGAAAAACGGTGAAAATTTTATCAGTTTAGCAAAACCCACAGAATTGCTTTCTCTTGCATCAAATTCTGAGTTAGAATCCATGGGAAAAGAGATTGAAGGAAAATTGATTGAAATCATTGATGCTGTGAAATAATGTTGAACTGACCTACAAACTGATGAATTATTTCTATGTTACAATACCTCAAAACCCCATTCTTTATTTTTTAATCTTTGTAAATAGTCTCAAACTTTTTTGTGTTGCTTGAATGAATGTAAGACTTTAAGAGTATCATATATTTTCATATTTTTGTGATACTAAGTTCTAATCTTGTTGGCAAACTAGTATTTTTGTTTGTAATAACTACATTGGTCCCAATTTTGATTTCAGGTTACATTACATTTGAGACCTCAAAATCAACACTTGAAAAAGAAACCCTTGATAAATTAGAGACAATCTCTCAATTAAAGACCCAGAGAATTGTTGAAAATTTTGAAGTATTAAAAGAAGATATGATTGCGGTGACAACTTATCCTGATATACAAAAACATTTCCCAATACTAAAATCCCATTTTGGTGATTGGGAACATCCTGAATATCTTGAATCAAAAAAAATTCTCAATGAACAATTGATACAATTTGAAGATGCAAAAAGTATGGTTGTTGATATTATGTTGATAAATGAAGATGGAAAAATAGTTTACAACACAAATCCTGATCATGGTGCAAAAGAATTAGGGTTGCTATTGCCTGATCCTGATCAAAAGGCATTTTCAGAAGGACAAAAAGGAACATACATTGCCCAAATGTTCAAAAATTACCTAGAAAATTTTGAGCCATACATGCTACTATCCACCCCAATCCATGATGACGATGGCAATTTTTTGGGTTTGATGACATTTGAGCTAAACATGGACTTGGTATTTTCTATTGTTGCTGACTCTTCTGGACTTGGGGACACTGGTGAAAATATCATTGCTACAAAAACTGATACGGGAGTTTTATTTTTGAGTCCATTAAAAAATGAATCTGGTGCTGTACTAAATAAGGAAATTGAATTCAATTCGTCAGACGGTATTGCAATACAGCATGCCGTAAGAGGAGAGGAATTCATGGGCCAAACAAGTGATTATGCTGGAGTAGATGTGGTTGCTGTGGGAACATACATTCCAATGCTTAATTGGGGCATGGTCTCAAAAATTGATTCTTCTGAAGCATTTTCATCTGTTGCATATCTTGAACAAATCAATTCCTTGCTTGCAATAATATTCACTGTTCTTGTTGGCATTATAGGATTTATTGCATCCAAAAATATCGCAAATCCTATTATCAAATTAAATAAATCTGCAAAATCTGCCACATCCGGTGATTTTTCACAAAGTGTGTCTCATAGTGGTTCAGACGAACTTGCATCATTTGTAACATCTTTTAACCATCTGCTAGAAAAACTCAAAATCCATGAATCCCAACAACAAGAGTATAATACAAAACTCGAAGAACTTATTTTCCAATTAAAACAACAAGACAAAGCAAAAAGTGAGTTTGCATCAATGATTTCACATGAACTGAAAACTCCTCTTACTCCTATTCTTGGTTGGTGTCAAATGTTAGAACAAGGAATTGGAGGGAGTCTTACTGAAAAACAAGAACATGGGTTGGCACAAATCAAAATAAATTCAGAAAAACTTCAAAAATTAATTCAAGATATTTTGGACTTGCATAAATTAGAACTAAATCAATTTTCATTCAGCACATCAAAATTTAATGTAAAAGAATTACTCACACAAATAGCTGAAGATTTTAGAACTGACAAAAAAGAAAATTGTCCAATTAGCGTAGATTCTGAAGAAATTGTAATGACTTCTGATGATCATCGCATTTCACAAATTGTCACTAATTTTGTTACTAATGCACTTGATTTTCTACCTGCAAAGGATCCAAAAATTGTACTATCTGCAAAGAGCGATGGTGATTATGTCCGAGTTTCTGTTAAAGATAATGGTATTGGAATACCCGAAGAAAATCAAAAGAATTTATTTAAAAAATTCTACCAGGTGGATACTTCTCGTAAGCGAAAACATGGTGGTTCTGGTCTTGGACTCTCAATATGTAAAGGAATTACCGAAGGCCTAGGTGGCACAATTGGTGTTTCTAGCAAGGTAGGCAAGGGCTCTGAATTTTATATCCGAATCCCAAAACGCTTGGTTTTGAATTCAAATGAATTTTCTCGATCTCAAATAGACAATTAGATGTCTGATATTTTTAGACTAGAGGATTAAGACGAGTTTAGATCTGGTTCATAGATGTACAACCTGTTGATGGTGACATTAAACAAATTTGTGTGTGCCGGGGGCGAGTTTCGAACTCGCGACCTCCAGATTATGAGTATTGCCTTAGTTGGAGAACCGCTAGAGTTTACCAAGTAACTGGCACTCTAACCAGGCTGAGCTACCCCGGCATAATATTAGCCTGAAAATATGGGAAATTAAATGATTCTTTCAAAACTTTACTTGTGTTTTTCTATTTTGGCAAGTATTTTTCCTAAAAAAATGCACTGCATGGCAATGAATACTCACTCTTTAACTTCTTTTTTACAACATTAGCCTCAATGCGAAAATCTTATCACAAAATCACTATTTTGACATCAATTCTGATTGTATCTACTATCTTGATATCTGCAAATGAATTTTCAAATATTGCATTTGCTGATGATGAAGGAATAGCACATGAATATGATTTTGTAGCAGGAATACATAATGTAGCTACTTTTCATTTTAGAAATGGTATTGAAACCGTAAATTTCCCTGTCTTTTCAACTACTTCTGATATAGTATCCGATGGCGGAACCAGTTTTAGAATGGAAGGTGTAGTCGGTCATAATCCTCATCTTCATATGGCATTAGATGAAGCATACAAATTCAGATTAGCAAAATTAACTGGTGGAAGTGCATTTGATTATAATCATAGATATTTTGATGTTGATGTTAACGTAATGCAATCTGATACTATCTTAAAATCATTCACGTACAAAAATTGTGAAATTAATTCCCATTCTGTAACCACTCAAAATGATGATTATGAATCCTACCATGCATCAAATTCTGGATTTGCAATTGTTAACTCAATAGAATTTAACTGTGGAGGTGTTTCAATTAATCAAGAAGAAAATTTTCCAAGTGTACGTCCTGGAGAAAGAACTTTTACAGATTATGGTGCATTACCATTCAAACAAGCTAATGATCTACGCACTTTTCTGACATTCGACTTTGATAACGGTGCTGAAAAGATAGAATCTGTAATTTTTACATCAACTGGAGGATTTACTGAAGAAGATATCGGAACTCCTAGTTTTCAAATAATCACTGCAGTGTTGCCTCATCCATTAATTGATAATGCCATTGTAAAATCTCAAAAAGTTGGTGGTCTTGCAACAAGTTTTAATGAAGACTTTGATGTAAATGTGGAATTTGTAATTCCTGAAAAATCAAATGGACTAACTACAGTAAGTGCTCAAACAATACGTGCTCTTGAATATGATGATTGTATTGTAAGTGGATATGATATACTTACTTTACACGATAAAGAAGAAGGTTATACTGGAAAACGTGGATTTGCTACTGCAGAAATTCTTGATGTTGAATGTTCTGGATTGAGCCCTGTAAATCCAAACAATGAACCTAATCCTGTTACTGTTGATTATAACATGGGTACTGGTCCTAGAGCCGTAACTACATTTAGCTTTGATAGTGGTACTGAAGTTGTAGAATTCCCTGAATTTTATCAGGGTAACTTGATTGCACGAGCAAATCCTACATTTGAACTTGTAGGTGTACCTGGAGTAACTCCACTGTTATATGATGTAGTTGACAACTCTAGAAAGACTGGTGCAAAAACAACTGGGGTTTCTTCACTTGATGAGTTATTTGATGTAAAAATTGATTTGATGTACGGGGATATACTTGCTAGAGGATATGATTATTCAAGTTGTCATATAACTGACTATGTTCTTAAAACCGAACACGATCTTGAAGAAAGTTTCTACAAAGGCTTTGCATTAACTAATGAATTCCACTTTGAATGCCTAGGATATTCTCCAATAGATCCACACCTTAACATGAATGCTGCTAAAAAAGCTGATGTTGAGTCTTCAAAAGACTATCAAGCAAAACAGCGTTCAACTTGGGGCCCAGGCTTTACATATGTTCCAAAGTAGTTTTGTTTTAATTATTTAATTTCTTTCCACTTTGTATTTTCATTCTTGACCCAAAGGAATTTCTTTTGAAGTGCAGATGTGTATAATTTTTCCCATTCTACGCCTACTTCATCTGTCCATGCTTTGAAAACACGTGGGTCAATGTAATTTCTAAGTGATGTTCCAAGATTATAATCTCTGGTTTTCTCAGACAGGTCAACTTGTAATTTTAGTTTCTCAATTCTTTCTTTGTGTTTTTGTTTTTGTTTTTTGATTTGCTCATTTAGTGTCTTGATTCTCTTTTCCTTGCTCTTTTTCTGAGCGTCTGTTTTTGGTTCAGTTGATTCTACCTTTTTGAGTGTAAGTTGAGTCTTTTCCCATGCTTTTTCTTTTTCTCTACTTTTGAGAGTATCCTTCTTTTTTTGTAATGATTGCTCGAATGTTTTTGGAATGGTTCTTTTATGGTTACACATTATCGCTGCTTCAAGATTTGCCAATTTTGCGTGGTATAGTTTTTCATTATCTGACTTTCCTTTCATGTTATCATGGTCTACTAGATAGTTCTTGACTACTGTTGTTGCCAGATATGTTCTGAATACCTTTGCAGTTAGTCCCTTTACTATACCTGAATAATATGCATTAACATGTCGTGAAGTAATATCGTGGAAGATCTCATCTTTTGGTTTTTTCTTTTCTACTAATTTTTTGAGGTTTTCTTGGAATTGTTTGTCGTGTCCTTCTGCTTTTACTGTCTCTTGCCATCTCACACTGTCTTTTCCCAAGAAGTCAAACTCTATTGCATCTGCTGTAATTTTGATGTGTTCTTTTCTTAGGGTTGTTGCACCAACAGTATCTGCTTCTTCTGGATCCTTTTCGTCTCCTACCCTCATGGCAGTTCTGTAAATCAAATAACATGCAGTGGCAATTCTACTAATTTTTGGATCTGAACTTTTCATATCTTTGACAATTCTATCTTTAATCTTGTCAATCTCTTTTGCAAGTTTAACTGCTTTTTCATATTTTGCCTTGTCCCTATCTTGTTTTAGTCCTGCAGTATCTGCAAGCCAAACATATTTTCTTTTTTGTGTAAGAAAATCCATCCAACTTGCAAGCCACATTGAATCTTTATCATGAATAATTTTTCCCCATTTTCCTTCAGGTACTTTTGCTTCTTTTCCAAGGTTTAATGTAACATCTTTAGCAGTAACACGTGGTTTCCATCTTCCACGTAATGGATGTTCTCCTCTACCAATGAAAATTCCTGGAGGTTCTGCCATGTAATTTCCAACTTCGACTTCTTTTCCATCCATTATTGCAACTCCGTATTTTGCTTTGAGCTCTTCACGAAGTTCCTTTCTCTTTGCAGCAATTGCTTTTTTCTCTTCTTTTGTCATCATCTCTTTAAGATCTTTTTCTTTGTCAACTAGTTTGTAAGCATCTGAAAAATCAATATCTTCATATGAAATTTTTTTAAATTTAGAATCTAGAGTTTTTGCAAAATCTGCTGTAAAGTTTTTTTGAAAAACTTTGTCTTGAGCATATGGAGTGTCTTTCTTTTTTGCCCACTGGTAAATCATCTCCTCTTGGTCTAAATTGAGATCTACTTTTTCTCCCTTGATCTTTACCTTGATTCCTTGTGCCTCATAGGCTGGTGGAAACAGGATTCCATTGTGTTGTAGTGTTTTCCATTTCATTCTTTTTTCACCTTAAAATTGCGGACTTTGACAAAAATTGAACTCTATGTGTATATCAAGTTAACGTAGGAGTGATGTTATCCTGGAAAGAGCTCTTTACTCATGTATTTCTCAAATTCTAGGTCTGTTTTCATCTTTTTTGCCTCCATGAACATTACAGCATCTGTTCCAACGACATATCTTGGAAGCATCTCCTTATCATGAATTGCCTTGACAATCACTTCTGCTACTTGTGATGGTGCAGTTCCCATCTGAACCATCATCTTTAGTCCTGCTAGAATATGGTCTGTTAATTCCTTGTATTTTGGATCCGTCTTTGAATCTGGAACTCTCATTGATTCAAAAAAGTTTGTCTTTATCACTCCTGGCTCAATTAGAGTGGTCTTGATTCCAAACTGACCTAATTCATATCGTAAACATTCTCCCAACCCCTCTAATGCAAACTTTGAACTAATGTATGCTGGAGATCCTGGAAGTCCCATTCTTCCCACAACAGAACTAATGTTGATGATATTTCCTGAATTCTGATTTCTCATAATTGGTGCAACTTCTTGAATAATTCTCACAATGCTGAAGAAATTAGTTTCAAATTGTTTTCTAAAATCATCAACTGTTACATCTTCAGTACATCCAAACTGACCATATCCTGCATTATTTACTAAAACATCTAATCTTCCTGCAGAGTCTATTACTTTTTTAATTGCCGATACTATTGATTCTTCTTTATCAACATCAAGCTCTATTACTTCAATTGGTAGATTGTCTTTTTTTGCAGCATTTTCTAATTCTCCTGCTTTTGATAAATCTCGCATACTGGCAAATGTGTGATATCCATCTTTTGCAAGTGCTAATGCTGTCTCTAATCCTATTCCAGAAGAACTTCCAGTTACAAGAGCTACTTTTTCCATAATGATTCTAATTTTTTGTTATATTTATCCCATTTTGATTATACTAACGGTCTGTCTCCTTCTGTAGGATCAACTAGTTGTGTTTTTTCACCATTATTGATCCTCTCTAAAATCTCTAATGCTGAATACTTGTGCAAATACTCGTTGTTATTTCCACATCTGTATGAAAATGTGCATCTTGGACATCCAGCTTCATTTTTGCATGGACATTCTTTTACGATGAACATGCTTCTCTCAAGGGCTTGCTCAAATCTGTCATATAGTGCCTTACTTGCACCACTTCCACCAATGGCTCCATCGTAGATGAAAATCAAGCCTGATGTGCCCAGTGATATTCCTCCCAAATCTTGAGACACTCCTCCTGTTATCATGTTACTTCCTTCAATTACAACATGCTCTGTTGCATGATATCCACTGGCTTCAGTATATTCTTCATCCTCAGACTCTCCCATTACTTTGAGAGGTCTTGGTGCATGAAAGACAATGCCCTTTGTAACAAAATCATATTCTAGTGGTGTGTCCAGTAGAACTTTCTCTCCTTGTGTAACTTCTTGCCCGAGTTCAATGTTGACGTATCCGTATACTTTTTTCTCAATATGTAATTTACAAAATGCAATTTCGACTCCATTTGCTACTCTTCTCTCAAACACTGTCTCAATTGTAGGCCACTCTTCAGTAAGTGATTTTGTATAATATGGATAGTCTCTTGGAATTTTCTCAATCTTTGCATAATTTTTTTCTGGATAATCAAACTCTTTTACCTTGTAACGAATTCCTGCAAGAAAATAGATTGCATCTTTGTGTAATTCCTCTAATGCAATTGGTAATATTCTATCTCCGACTTTTTTTCCATTTAAGAAAATATCAATTGATTTTCCTATTCCTCTAATGCTGTATTCGTTTAGAAGAGAATTGATTTTATCAAAATTAGGAATTATTCTGTTGTTGAATTCTTTTAGATTCTCTTTGATGATGTGATGTTCAATTACATCCTGGTGCTCTTTGAGTTCATGTTTTGAGATTGGTCTATCGCATGCCATTGCTAATACTTGGAATTCCTCAACAAATGGATTTTTGGGATCGATGTATGTTTTTTCAGTATCTTCAAAATAATCATCTGGATGATTCTTGTAATATTGTGAGATTGGGTCATTTCCTAAAGCCAAAAATGCATACCCTCGTTGCCCTTTTCTTGCTGCCCTTCCAATTCTCTGAATTAGTCGATTTACTGGGATGGTCGATGAAATCACACAATCAACATTTCCTACATCTATGCCTAATTCAAGCGTGGGAGTACATGAAATTGCATCAAGAATATCCTCTTTGAACTGCTTTTCAACAAATGTACGATAATTTGCCATTAATCCTGCTCTGTGAACTTTGATGTTGACCTTTTGCTTTTTTGCCTGAATTGCTAAAAGTTCAGAATTGAGATGTGAATTGTTAAAGACCATAGTCTTGTGTTTTTTCTCAGTAAGTTTCTTTGTGAGTTCTACCATCAAAGCCCTTTGAGTTCGAAGTGATGGAAATAACATCGCAAAGTCTGTCTGCCCTTTTTTTCCTGAACCTTGAATTTTCTGCATCTTTTCTCCAAACAATTTCTCACAAAATTCTTTGGCATCCTCAAGTGTAGCAGATGCTGCAACAAATTGTAATTTGTTTGTGCAAATTCTTTTGAGTCTCTTTATGATATAATGAACATTAGAACCAAAAATTCCTGAGTATACATGAGCCTCATCTGTGACTAGAATTTTTGTAGATGCCAAAATTGATGAGAATTTTGTTTGGTGCCACATATGGTAATGTAGCACATCAAAGTTTGTTACAAGAATTTGTGGTGGATTTTCAATAATCTCTCTTCTGTCATTTTGTTTTGTGTCTCCATCAAAGACCTCCACTCTGACTCCAATTTTCTGTGCAAACTTTTTGATTTTGGGGAACTGGTCTCGTGCAAGTGCTTTTGTTGGATAAACAAAAATTGCAAAAACATTTCCCTCATTGGAATCTTTTTTTATTCTTTGAATTACTGGAATCAAAAATGCTTCTGTTTTTCCTGAGGCAGTTGGAGCCTCAATTACTACATTTTCGCCATATGTAATTTCAGTTATTGCCTCTTCTTGGAATTTGTAAAATTGCTCAATTCCTAATTCATTTAGATGCTCTGTGATTGATTCATCTAGTCCCAAATCATCAATTTTACAGCCCATTTTAGGCTCAGGATTACTCAAAACCTTGTATTGTGAAACATAGTCTTTTTTTGAAAATAATATCTCTTCAGTTATTTTGTCTGGCTTGTTTTTACCAATCATACTTTTAATTTCACTTTCATCCCTGACAATCCCTTCATCTTTGAGTCCTTCAGATAGTCCCTTTTCTGTGACCAATCCCTTGTCATATCTTGAAAGAAACTCCAAAAACACCTCATCAACATTTTTTGAGAATTCTAACAGATCCTCAATTCCACAATTACTACATGATACATGCATTTTTTTATTGAAAGTCTTTTGAATCTCAATTCTGGACTTGCATTTTGGACATGATAACTTCAAGATCTATTTGCTAAGAAACGATTAGTGATTTATTGTTACTTCATAGTATTTACCCATGACATTATTATGCTAGGAACTAGTCTTGAATTTAAAAATGAAAAAAATCGAGATTAACAAAATTTACAATCAAAACTGTGTTGATGGGATGAACTCTATTCCTAAAAACAAAATTGATTTGGTTATCACCGATCCTCCTTTTGCCATAAATTTCAAGGCAAAAAAGGCAAATTATAACAGAACCTCATCACATGTCCTCTCTGGATATAATGAAATCAAACCTGAGGACTATTATGATTTTACATTTTCGTGGATGAGTGAAGTTTTTCGAATCTTAAAGGACTCTGGAAGCATGTATGTCTTTTCTGGATGGAATAACCTCAAAGATATTTTGAGAGCATTAGATGATGTTGGGTTTACTACCATTAATCACATCATTTGGAAGTATCAGTTTGGTGTAGTTACAAAAAAGAAATTTGTCACATCTCACTATCATTGTCTTTATGTCTGCAAAGATGACAAAAAACGAAAGTTCTTTCCCTTTTCTAGGTTCAAAAAAGAGGACAAAACTAAGGATGGCCGCAGTCTTCACTACAAAGACAAAGAAGACGTTTGGGACATCAAAAGAGAATACTGGACTGGTGATGAAAAAACCCCAACCAAACTTCCTTCTGAATTAATCCAAAAACTCTTGGAATACTCTAGTGAAAAAAAAGACATTGTGCTTGATCCTTTTCTTGGTTCCGGACAGGTTGCAGTTGTAAGCAAATCTCTTGGTAGGAGATATCTTGGATTTGAAATTGTTCCTGATTACTACAAGTTTGCAAAAAAGCGACTTGACAAAGATCTGTATCGAATTAAAAAATCAAAATAATCATTGATTGTTTTCTGGCTCGTCTATTTTCCTTTGGCCAATTTTATCTGAAATAATTTTTCTTAATTCATCATCTGTTTTTCCATCAACTTTGACTCCTATTGATTTTGCAATGGTCTCTAGTTTTTGTCTCTCTGATTCCACTGGTCCTGAAATCTTTGGTGCTTCTTCTGTGACTTCTTTCATGCTTTGTTGAATGTCATTTTTTGCCTTGTTGTATTCATTTACTGCTTTTCCAAGTTTCCGTGCTGCCCCTGGAAGTTTACCTGTTCCTAAAATCAAAACTAGCGCAACAAAAATTATGATTATCCATTCACTACCTCCTACATTTAGTGAATAATCTATCATGATCTCATGTGTCGTGTTTTGAAATTAAACGTAATGTTTGAAATTATGCCTAGTGAGTCCATTCATGAATATCACGAATGAGAAGTAGTTATTGATTTAAATAAATTCAAGATAGTTTACCAATATGAAGAAAATTGAAACAATAGTTCCATCTGGAAAGAAAGATGAAGTTATTGCTGCTATCAAAAAAGTTGGTGTAGGTGGTGTAACTGTTCATCAAGTTCAAGGCCAAGGTGCACAAGATCCTCCTCTAGTTGGAGAGTTCTTTAGCAGAGACATGATAATCTGTGTAGCTGACGATCCTAAAGTAGATGAAATCATCAACGCAATCGCAAATGTTGCATGTACTGGAACCAAAGGTGACGGTAAAGTCTTTGTAACTGAAGTTGTTGATGCATTAGATATCTGCACAAAAAAACGTGGAACAATGGATATCTAATACAATACTCTTTGCGGCTCTAGTTTCTTTCTAGTAATAATTGCAAGTAGTGCCACTCCAATTCCTATTACACAAAATATCAGATATGGTGTATTGTCTCCTAAAGATTGTGTTATTGGACCTCCAAGAGTAGGTCCTATTGCCCAACCCATTCCAAAAACTGTTTCATATGCGCCAATAATTTTACCTGAAATTCCTTTTTTCGTCTTGCTTAGAATTATCTCTAATGTTAATGGGAAAAATATACTAAAACCAAATCCCATCAAAACCAATGCGATTCCAAAAGTAATGATTGAATCAGCTACTACTGAAATTGCTAGTCCTGCTGAAACTGCAAAAACTGCTGCAATTAAGGTCTGACTTGTTTTTCTTGCAAATTTTCCTGCAAGTGCCAATGATACCACCCGTGAAATTCCAAAAACAAAAAACAATAACAAAATGTCTGTATCTGTCATCCCGTTGTCATTTAGAAATGCTGGATAAATTGTCAGAATTATTCCAAAAGAGGATGTACAAAAAAGCAATAAAATTATGACTTCAGGAAACCTCTTCATTTCTTTGATTGATGAAAATGAGAAATGTTCATGATGATTTCTTACACTCTTTCTTGAAACAAGAATTGATGAAATTAGTGCTGTGGCCAGAATGAATGATGTGATTTGAAATAGTATTCTATAACTGGTATCGAGGTTTTCCAAAAACACTGTGCCTAGTAACGGCCCTACCATGAACCCAATTACAAAAAACATTGTAAACCATGAGATGTTTTTTACTCTGCTTTTCTCTGTACTTTCATTTGATATGATGGATTCACATGGTGGCCAGAAAAATGCATGTGCCACACCTGTCATAATCCTGAATCCCATTATTTCTGGAACTGATTGTGCAATTGATAGAAGGTAAATTGATGCAGAATTAATTGCAGTTCCCAAAGCCAAAAGATATCCGTTGTTAAATCTGTCAAGAAGAATACCTACAAACAACGGAATGAACATGTAAGGAATGAAATTAGCTAATCCGATTAATCCTAGTTCTGAATATGTTGCACCTATGACATTTTTTGCAAATACTGGAAGAATTGGTCCATGCAATCCATAAGAAATTCCAATGATTAGACCTGTGATGTTAACTAGAATCAGAACTTTGTTCATTTGTATGCTGCAACCATTATTGCTCCACCCATAAGATCTTTCTCAAATTCTACTCTTGAGAATTTCTCTAACAACAAACCTTCTAGCTTTTTGTTTTGTGGCCATCTCTTGAAAGTTCCATAGAGTGTTCCAAACTTTAATCCCAGTTTACCTCCTGCAGTAAATGCAAGAATTGGTAGGATGCATCTGAGATAAAATGCAACTCCTGCTCTGATGAATGAACTATCCGGTTTTCCCAAATCTACTATCACAAATCTCCCCTCTTTTTTCAAGACTCTGTGAATTTCCGAGATTGCAATTCTGAGATTTATTGCATCTCTTAGGGAATAACCACACAACACTGCATCAAACTCTTCATCTCTAAATGGAATGTGTTCAAAAACACCATTTGCCATGTCTGGAGTTTTTTCAAAATGTGAACCTGTATTCTTTAGCATTGGAACTAGGGGATCATAAAGTGTCACTGAAATTTTTCCATCAGTTAGTTTCAATGCCGTCTTTGACATGTTACCAAATCCTGAACCTGCATCAAGTATTTTATTTCCTGGAAGAACTCTGTTTGAAATTCCGCGATTACGGTGCTCAACATCTTTTCCTAATGATATGATTGAATTTACTTTGTCATAAACTGGAATAATTTCACGAAGTACTTCAATTACTTCTCCCCAATAATTACTTCCTAAACCCATTATCTATCGTCTCATACACTGAAATGAATATCTTTCAAATCTAAAATTCTAAGGAACAAACTTTGATGCGTTTTGAGAATATTTTTCCAAGTCTGCTTCAGATACTTTTTCAAAGATTTTGGATTCAGTTGAAATTTTTGCCATCTTGATGTCACTGATTCCTTCTTTTTTCTCTGCCTTTAGATTAATTGCTGCAATTGCCAATGCTGCTGCATCTTCTAAACTCAAATCATCTCTATAATTTTTCTCCAAGAATGCATTTACATCATCTGAACCTGCTCCAATAGCAATTGCTGCAAATTGAACATAAGTTCCGCTAGGATCAGTTACATAGATTGATTCACCTTTTTGGTCAACACCTGCAATAATCATCGAAACACCATTTGGACGAACTCCTCCATACTGAGTAAATTGATGAGCTTGGTCTGCTAGATGTTTTGCAACAGTGGCAACCTCTACTGATTCATCATAGGTCATTCTATTTCCTTGTGAGAAGAATCTTGCATTGTCAACTTGAACACGTGCATCTGGAATGTATCCTGCTGCAGCAACACCAATGTGATAATCTACTTGGAAAATTTTCTGTGTAACATCTGTACTTTGTAATGTACGAGGTTTTTCCTCAACTGCCATGATGACTCCTTCTTTACTAAGCACACCAATTGCTAAAGTTCCTCTTTTTACAGTCTCAATAGCATATTCGACTTGGTAAATTCTACCGTCTGGAGAATACATGGTAGGGGTCATATCGTAACCACGTGATGCCATCATGTTATCACGAGTTCATCCTCAGTCAATTTAAGGGTAATTGTCAAGCCTGAATGTGGAAAAGATCTGGAAATAGGGTTTTAAGCAAAATGTGCATATTTTACTTTAAGAAATATGGCAAATCAATTATTAGAATTCAAAGAAATTCTTAGATCTAGAAAAGTCTCAGAACAAAGAAAACCCGATAAACAAACTAGAAAATTACTCTTTTACTTGTTTACAAGTACTAGAGGGGGATTTACCAGACTACGAATCATCATGAGTCTTCTAGACAAACCTTACAACACTCATCAACTCTCACAAGAACTTGAACTTGATTACAAAGCCATACAACATCATATGAAAGTCCTTGAGAAAAACAATATGGTGTCAAAAATTGGTGAGAAATATGGCGCAATATTTCACTTGTCAAACTTTCTTGAAATCAATATCTCTGCTCTCGATGAGGCAATCGATAAACTAGATAGAAAGATGAATTACAAGAAAGTCTATCTTTGATTCACATGTTATGAAATGCGATCAGAAATTTTTAACCAAACTTATATAATTGGAATATTCCTAGATCGATCGTCTTGGTAAAATCTGACCCATTTGCAAATGCAACAAAACAGGTCAACGATGCATGTGATATTCTTGGAATTAAAGACAAAGGTATACGGGATTATCTTGCAATACCAAACAGGATTCTTAGAGTAAAAATTCCTGTTACTATGGATGACGGAAAAGTTAGAGTGTTCATCGGTTTTAGAAGTCAACACAATAACGATAGAGGTCCATACAAAGGTGGTATCAGATACTTTAATCCAGAAGGTGGAGTTGAATACATGGAACGTGAAGTGATGGCACTTTCATCTTGGATGACTTGGAAATGTGCAATTGTTGATGTTCCATTAGGCGGTGGTAAAGGTGGAATTTACGTTAATCCAAAAACTGAAAAATTAAGTGAAAATGAATTAGAAAGACTTACTCGTGGATTTGCATATAAAATTTCAGAAGTAATAGGTCCTGAAAAAGACATTCCAGCTCCTGATGTTTACACAACAGGAAAAGAGATGACGCAAATCATGGATACATTTAGCAAACTAAACGGCAACAAATACTCTCCAGGTGTTATTACTGGAAAACCAATCTCGATGGGTGGTTCTCTAGCAAGAAATGTAGCAACTGGTTTGGGAGCTGCATACACAGTTAGAGAAGCTGCAAAGACATTGAAACTTAATCTTAAAGGTGCTAAAGTTGTCTTACAAGGATTTGGTAATGCATCAACGTTTGCAGGTGAATATCTTGAGAAGATGGGTGCAAAAGTAATTGCAGTAAGTGATTCTAAAGGTTCTATTTCAATTCCAAAAAGTGCCAAAGTTAGTAAAATCTTGGAACACAAACAAAAGAAAGGAAGTGTTCTCGGATTCCCTGGCAGCAAAGAAATCACTACTGAAGAACTACTTACAATGAAATGTGATGTTCTAGTTCCTGGTGCACTTGAAAATCAAATTACAGCTAAAATCGCTAAAAACCTAAAATGTAAAATTATTGCAGAAGCTGCAAACGGTCCAACATTGCCTGAAGCAGACCCAATAATTGAACAAAAGAAGATTCTAGTTATTCCTGATATCTTGGCAAACTCTGGTGGTGTGTGTATTTCATACCTTGAATGGGTTCAAAATAACATGGGTTACTATTGGACTTTTGATGAGGTTGCAAACAAGATGGAGAAAAACATCACTCAGGGATTCAAAGATGCCTATGCATTATCCAAAAAACACAAAATCGATATGAGAAAGGCAACCATGGTTTTGGCTGTGGAAAGAGTACTTGAAGCCTTTAACCAAAAAGGTATCTGGCCTTAGGCAAAATAAGACTCGTAACAAACTAGTTGTTCAATAAACATTATCTTTCCTTTTGTAATTTGTCGTAATTTCTTTTTGTAAACAAGATCTACTTTGGTTCTTCTTTGCAACAACTGAATTGTTTTTCCAGTAAGGTATCTTCCTTTTTTGTCTCTGTCAAACAAAAGAATAATTTTTTTGTATTTAGCAGCTGAATCTGCAAAGTTGTTAATTCCTCCAAACTTGTGAAATTCTAAAATTTTTCCTTGGAATCCTAATTTTCTTAATGCATTAAAATCCCTTTTTCCCTCAACTACTACCACTGCTTCTCTTAGAGAATTTAGTTGAAAAATAAAATTTTGTAATTCTGAAATCTCTTGATGTGTTACAAACATGCATCTTAATTCATTTTAACATATTAAGCACTTTTGTATATCTAAAACATGTCTGATGTATTACTTGTACAAAATACTCGAATTGAAGGCTCTGGTTACCTTGGAGAACTTCTAAAAGAAGATGGATATAATATTACATCAATTAACGCAAAACATGAAAAAATTCCTGACAAGGATTTTTCCCTTGTTGTAATTTTGGGTGCTCCTGAAAGTGCAAATGATGATTTACCCTATCTTAGAGAAGAACAACAACTAATCAGAAATTCTGTTAAAAAAAATATTCCTGTATTGGGAATATGTTTGGGTTCTCAACTTATTGCAAAAACTTTTGGTGGTAAAGTTTACTCTGGTCCAAAAAAAGAGATTGGATTTTATAATGATCTCAAAACCTCAAATGACTCTGGATTATTCTCTGGTTTTCAAAACCCATTTACTGTATTTCATTGGCATGGTGATACCTTTGATTTGCCTGATGGTGCCATCCCTCTAGCCTCATCTGAGCACTATCAGAACCAAGCATTTCAATACAAAAGTGCAGTAGGACTACAATTTCATTTGGAAGTAAATGAAGCAATGGTAAATCTGTGGCTTGATAATACTGAGGAAAAACTCCAAAAAATCCCTTACATCGATCCAAAAAAAATCCGTTCTGATATTGATCAAAATATTTCAATTGTAAAATCGAATATGAAGAATTTTTACAATAATTTCAAATCAGAATTTCAACTTTGACCAAAGTTTAATATATTGAGTTTTGACTTCATCGATCGAACGATGGCTGCAGTTAAGAAAATTTTTGATGAAATTATTGAAACTGATCACAAAGTCATCACTGAAGAATCATCAAAATCTATTCTCAAAACTTATGGTGTTAAAGTACCACCTTATGCATTAGTAACTTCTGCTGAAGAAGCAGCAAAACAAGCAAAGAAGATTGGATTTCCACTTGTAATGAAAGTGGTGTCTCCTCAAATCTTACACAAAACTGATGTTGGTGGAGTTAAAGTTGGTTTAGAAAATATCAATGATGTAAAAAAGACATTCACTGACATGTATGGCAGACTTTCTAAAAAGAAAGGTGTT
This sequence comes from Candidatus Nitrosopumilus sp. SW, assembly GCF_006740685.1. NCBI lineage: Archaea > Thermoproteati > Nitrososphaerota > Nitrososphaeria > Nitrosopumilales > Nitrosopumilaceae > Nitrosopumilus > Candidatus Nitrosopumilus sp. SW. The sequence goes on from NZ_CP035425.1 coordinate 1,189,601, forward strand.
GATGTTAAAGGAATTCTTTTGGAAAAAATGGTTCCAAAAGGTGTTGAACTTATTGTAGGTATACAAAATGATTCCCAATTTGGTCCAATCATAATGGTTGGAATGGGTGGTATCATGACAGAAGTTATGAAAGATGTTGCATTTAGAATGCTACCAATTACCACCTCTGATGCAAAATCCATGTTAAATGAACTAAAGGGCTCAAAACTTCTCAAGGGATTCAGAGGAAGTGAACCAATTGACACTAACATGGTTGCAAAAATGTTAGTAGACATTGGAAAATTAGGCGTAGAAAATGCTGATTATATTAACAGTATTGACTTTAACCCCGTAATCGTATATCCAAAATCACACTATGTTGTTGATGCAAAAATTATCTTAAACAAAGAGAAGAAAACAAACTCTATCTCAAAAGCCAAACCAAACATTACCGATATGGAGACATTCTTTACTCCGAAATCTGTCGCACTAGTTGGAGCTTCTGCTAGTCCTGGAAAAATTGGTAACTCTATCTTGGATAGTTTGGTAAATTATGATTTCAAAGGAAAGGTCTACCCAATTAATCCCAAAGCAGATGAAATCTTTGGACAAAAATGCTATCCATCTGTTGCAGATATTCCAGGTGATGTTGATCTAGTTGTTGTCTCAGTTGATTTGTCTATGACTCCTCCTGTCTTAGAGGACTGTGCAAAGAAAGGAGTTCACAGTGTTGTAATTGTATCTGGTGGTGGAAAAGAACTTGGTGGTGAACGAGCAGCATATGAAGCTGAAGTAGCAAGATTATCTAAAAAACACAAAATTAGAATTATTGGTCCTAACTGTATTGGAATGTTTAATGCAGCAAATCGTCTTGATTGTGCATTCCAAGGACAAGAAAGAATGCTTCGCTCAAAACTCGGTCCTGTTGCATTCTTCTCACAAAGTGGAACAATGGGAATTAGTATGTTGGAAAGTGCCGATGTCTTTGGTCTCTCAAAGATGATTAGCTTTGGTAACCGTTCTGATGTTGATGAAGCAGATATGATTTGGTATGCTGCAAATGACCCTCAAACTAAAGTAATTGGATTATACGTTGAAGGATTTGGTGATGGTAGAAAATTCATCAATGTTGCAAAACGTGTAATGAAAGAGAAAAACAAACCAATTGTTATCTGGAAGAGTGGAAGAACTGCTGCTGGTGCAAAACAAGCAGCATCTCACACAGGCTCACTTGGTGGTTCAAATGCAATCATTATGGGAGCATTTAAGCAGGCAGGAATTATCTCAGTTGAAAGTTATCAAGAATTAGCTGGAGTTCTAAAGGCACTAGCATGGCAACCATCTGCAAAGGGCAACAAAGTTGCAATGACAAGTAATGGTGCAGGTCCAATGATTGGTGGAATTGATCAATTAGAAAAATATGGTCTAACTATCGGAAAACTATCTCCACAAAATGTCAAAAAAATGAAAGCACACTTTCCTCCTGCAGTTCCAATTCACAACGGTAATCCTGCTGATGTTGGTGGCGGTGCAACTGCAGAAGATTATAGATTTGTTATTCAACAATTTATGGATGAGAAAAATATCGATATTGCAATGCCTTGGTTTGTATTCCAAGATGACCCATTAGAAGAAACAATAGTTGATCATTTAGCTGATTTCCAAAAGAAAAGAAAGAAACCTCTTTTGTGTGGTGGTAACGGTGGTCCATACACTGAAAAAATGATTAAATTAATTGAGAAACATAATGTCCCAGTTTACCAAGACCTCAGAACTTGGGTTGCAGCAGCATCTGCACTCCATCAATGGGGAAAAATTTCTAAAAAATAGATAACATTTAAGTCTCACATGACTTGACAAATTTTCATGTCACTAGTTACCACATCTACTTCTGATGGCATTTGTACTGTCAAAATCAACAGACCTGACAAACTCAATGCTATGAATACTGATGTTGCAAAAGAACTAATCAAAACTTTTGAAGAACTAAACCAGAATGATGATGTCAAAGTTATCATTTTGACTGGTGAAGGCGAAAAAGCATTTTCTGCTGGTGCAGACATTGAATACATGTCAAAAATCTCTGCAGACGAATCAGTAGAATATGCAAAGACTGGTCAGCTTGTTACTTCAACAGTTGAATTAGTTAAACAGCCAACTATTGCAGCCGTTAATGGTTTTGCATTAGGTGGAGGTTGTGAACTTGCAATGTCTTGTGATATTAGAATAGCAGCAGATACTGCTAGACTGGGTCAACCAGAAGTAACAATTGGTGTCCCTCCTGGATGGGGTGGAACACAAAGATTAATGAGAATCGTGGGAATAGCAAAGGCAAAAGAACTTGTTTACACAGGTAAAATGATCAAAGCAGATGAAGCAAAAGAAATTGGTCTTGTAAACCATGTCGTTCCTCTTGCATCATTACAAGAAGAAGCTTTGAAAATGGCACAACAAATTGCTGGAAACTCTACAATGGGTGTACAGATGTCTAAAGTTGCAATCAACAAGGGAAGAAATGCAGACCTTGATACTGGTCTTGGATTGGAAATCCTTGCTTGGAGAAACTGCTTTACACATCCAGACCGCCAAGAGAGAATGACTGCATTTGTTAACAAGTCAAAGAAATAGCTATTTCCTATCTCTTTCTTATTTTATTAGTTATTTTTTCAATTCTAGGATACTGTAACTAATCCAACTCTCCATGGATGGAATGAACAATAGTATTTGTAAACTCCTTCTTCTTCAAATGTAAACTCAAATCTGTCCCCTGTATTTAGTGGTGGACTGTTAAACATTTGTATCACCTTTCCACTTACATCTATACTTTGGATGTTATGTGGTACTGAATCATCATTTATCCATGTAACTGTGGTTCCTACTGGAATTTCTAAATTCAATGGTGAATAGAAACCTGCACCTGTGACGTCAAAGTTTCCATTTGGAATGACCACTTGTGAATTAACTGCTTTTGGAACAGGTTCTTCTATGTTGTCTATTACAATGACTTTGTTTTCAATCAAGAATTTTATCATGTTGAGAAATTCGCCTTCAGAAACAATTCCTTCACCATACCACAATGCTGTATTTTTCACCCATTCTGGTACTGCTTGTGCATTTGCTACATTAATTGAAAGTGAAACTATTGAAACTGCAAAAACTAAAACCAATACGGCCATTGTTTTTGAACTGCGTTTCATACAAAACCATTGAAATCCTGTAATTTATAATATTTGAGTGCAATGCAATGCAATGCATACTTGATTATTAAATCTGATAATCACACATGATAATTATGCAAGAATTAGTCCAAACAAGAAAAATAATGGATGATGAAAGAAAGCAAATAATTTTAGAAGTCCTAGCTGACAAATATTGCAAACAAATCCTCCATGATACACTAGAAAAACCAAAATCTGCAATGGAATTATCTAGTGATAAAAAAATCCCTATCAGTACAGTATACCGAAGATTACAAACTCTATATGATGCAAAATTACTTGCAATCTCCGGTTCGATAAATGAAGATGGAAAGAAATACTTCCTTTACAAGAGTAAGGTAAAATCCATATCTCTAAAATGCAATTTGGAGGAAACATCCATCGAAATCGTTCCTAACTCGTCTAGTACGAGTTAACTATCATTTTATAATTGGGGATCTGAGACATGTTGAAAGAGAAATTGGGTTCAAACAGACAGGTCCACAACCAAAAGAAAGAATCAACACGTAGTATTACCTATAGGCTTCCAGAAAAACTAGTCAATGAACTAGAAACTGAAGCTACAATGAAAAGCATATCTCAGAATGTTCTTGTAAAACAGATTCTGGAAAAATATGTTCAGTGGGATAGATTCTCAAACAAAATTGGAATGATTCCTGTTCCAAAAGGAATCTTGGAATCTTTGGGCAGTGAACTTGATGGAAAAGACATTGATGAAATTATTACATTGATTTTTCCAATGATCAAAGACACTGTTTTGTTTATCAAAGGAGGTTATGATTTGAAACGATGTATTGAAACCCTGGAGGATTACATGAGGGCATCTGGAATGAACTCTGATCATAGAATTGAAGGTGACATGCATAGCTTTTTGATTCAACATGAACTTGGAATGAAATGGTCTGTTTTTACAGAACAATTACTAACACAAGTCTTTCGTAGTTTCTTACCTGATAAAGAATTAAAATTCCAAACCACTGATTCTACTGTAATTCTTACTGTTCAACTGGGCTCTGATTTTAATGAACATGATTATCATGATTGAAATTCAGTAAATCCTTTGAAATATCATATGACATTATCTCTTGCATGAGTTCTGACACTGTTCAACAAAAAACCCTTGTCAAAGAAATCATGAGCAACTCCGTTATCTCTGTAGATTCCTCTGTTACTGCAACTGATGCTGCAAAAATGATGGAGAATTCTAATGTTGGCGCAATTGCTGTTTTAGAGAATGGATCTCCTGTTGGGATCGTAACTGATAGGGATTTTGCAATTAAAATCACTGCTCATTCATATCCTATTGATACTCCTATCCGAAGAATAATGTCGACCCCTCTAATTTCAATTGATCCTGATTCTGATCTTTTTACTGCTTCAGATTTGATGTCTACAAGAAATATTCGAAAATTACCTGTAATTGATGATGACCGAATTATTGGCATAATTACCTCTACTGATCTGGTCAAACATTTTGCAAGTCTCTAAAATTTGATAAAAAACGACTGATTTCTTGGATTACTAGTGTGTTGGGTTGGAAAAGCTTATTATATTTTGAGCCGACTTTTTTGTTCATTATGGCAACTGAACAAACACAAAAGATGATCACAGTTACTACAAAAGCAGCTGAGAAAATCAAAGAATTCATGAAAGAAGAAGCAGAATCCCCTGAATACCTTAGAGTATATGTTCAAGGTGGAGGCTGTTCTGGTTTGTCTTATGGAATGGGCTTTGAAAAAGCACCAGAAGAAGATGATCTAGTCATGGAAGAAAATGGTGTAAAACTTTTAGTTGACAGTTACAGCGTTGACCATCTACAAGGTGCAAACGTTGACTATATTGAAAGCCTAATGGGTTCTGGATTTAAGATTAACAATCCAAATGTTACAAAATCCTGTTCATGTGGTCATTCATTTAGTACTGAATAAACACACCATCATTTTTCATTTTTACATCCTCTAGCGTTTGCATTGCAGGCATTTTTTCAAAAATTCTGGTTTTTTAGTGCAGATTTTTGCGATACCCTCATATATCGAATACAGAGAGTCAAAACATGATAATTAAGGAGATGAATAATTTATGCCTCAATCAGGAATTGTCAAATATCATGTTAAACTTTCCTATGAAGTTGATGGGCTCGTTGAAAGAGCAGATATAATCGGAGCCATCTTTGGCCAAACAGAAGGACTGTTGGGCCCTGAGATGAATCTGAATGAACTGCAACGAGTTTCAAAAGTAGGTCGCATTGAAGTAAGTGCTAGAACTACTGCAAACACCACTGCTGGTGATGCATTAATCCCTATGAGTACTGATATTGATACTTGTGCATTAATTGCAGCTGGAATTGAAAGCATTGACAAAGTCGGTCCTTTTGATTGTAAATTTACTTTAGAAGCAATTGATGATGTACGTGCTGCAAAGAAAGATGACATTGTGAGACGTGCAAAAGAAATCAAGCAAAAATGGGCAACTAAAACTGTTAGTGAAGGAGAAAGTATGCTAAATGACGTCCATCAAGGTGATTCTAAAAAATTATCCACATATGGACCATCAAAACTAACATGCAGTTCTGGTCTGGCTGATTCAAACTGGGTAATTCTAGTTGAAGGAAGAGCTGATGTAATCAATCTTCTCAGAGCTGGATATGATAATGCTCTTGCAATTGAAGGTGCAAAAATTGATGAGTCTATCAAAGAATTATGTAGTTCTAAAGATACTGTTGTAGCTTTCTTAGATGGTGATAGAGCAGGCGGATTTATTCTCAAAGAACTAAAATCTGTTGTTCCAATTGACTACGAACTAAGAGCTGACAATGATGTTGAAGTTGAAGAATTAACTCCACAAAGAATCGATGAGATTCTTAGTCCTGTTGCTGAAGAAATCAAAAGTGGAAAACCTGCACCTTCACTGAAAAGTGCAGATGATAAACCCCTTGCAGAAATGGCAGCAAAAGTTTTTCCAACTCTAAATGAAACTCTTGAAGCAGTTGCATTAGACGGTGACAATAATGAAATCTTTAAGGTTCCAATTAGTGAGGTTGTCAGTAAACTCTCAACACAATCTGGAATCAAGTATCTTCTATTAGATGGAATCATCACTCAGAGACTCTTAGAGGGTGCCAAAAACGCAGGAATTGAATGTGTAGTTGGACACAGAGTAGCAAAACTATCAAACTCTGATGGTATGACTCTCAAAACATTCGGTGACCTCGGCGTAGCATAGGATCTTAGATGCCTGAACTAAAAATTCAGCATATCCTAACTTTATCTTATCTTCTTTCTAAAGGTGCTAAACACAACTATGTTTCAATAACCACTTCTTCTTTGGGAAAGAACATCGAAAAATCACAGCAAGCTGCATCAAAACATCTACTTGAACTAGAACAAAATCAATTCATTGACCGAATAATGAGTGGAAGAAACGTCTCTGTAAAAATTACTCCAAAGGGATTTTCTGAAATGGTAAAACTATCTACAACACTACAAAAAAGCTTGAACTCTTTTCCATCTCATGTTGAACTAAAAGGGACTTTGGTATCTGGAATGGGCGAAGGAGCATATTACATGGGGCTAAAGGGATACACAAAACAATTCAAATCAAAAATTGGTTATGTTCCCTTCCCAGGAACTCTTAATGTAAGATTAGATCAAAAAATTCATCAAGAAGCAGTCAAACAATTTGAAACTCTGGATGGAATCAAAATTAAGAGCTTTTCTGATGGAAAGAGAACTTATGGTTGGGTCAAGTGTTTCCCTGCAAAACTAAACAATTCAATTAATTGCGATATGATTTTACTTGAACGTACTCACCATGATAACTCTGTTGTTGAGTTAATTTCAAAAACTTGCATGAGAAAAACTGCAAAACTAAAAGACGGTTCTAAAATAACCATCAAGATACCTATTTCCTCATAACCAAAAATTGATTAACAGTAAGATTGTTAGAATTATTACTTGATTAAACAAATTACAGTTGCTATAATCACCCCAACTCATGACAAAAAGTCTTTTGACTTGGGGTTGGAATTGGCACAAAAATTAGGATGTCCTCTTTCTGTGATTGAATGCTTTTACCAAAAACCTCCGACATTTCATTTCTTTGAGACAAAAACTGATAAAATTGACTTACAGAAAAGAAAGGATCAAATAAAAAATGAACTATCAAAATGGGAAAAAATTGCTGCAAAGAAAAATGTCCCAATTAAAACTAAATTTGCATTGACTGACTCTATTGCTCATTGGGTAATTGACTATGTTTCTGAAAATAAAGTTGATATGCTTATTGTAGACTATCCGAAACTATCCATGACTGAATCTACTCTGTATGATGATATTATCAACACAATTCATCACAAAGCAAAATGTCACGTTTTAACAACTAAACAATGAATCAAATTCCGTGAATTGATTCACCATACTCTTTTTCGATTTTTGAGCTAGAACTATCTGGAATTGGAGATTGCAATCTTGCAACTTTTGCATCTAGATTGATTTTCTTACATCCTTCTGTAATGAATTTCTCTTGATGAGCTTGGTCATATCCTAGTGCAATTATTTGTGGCCTTACATTATTTACTGTCTTGAAAATATCATCTTCTTGCCCAATTAGACAAAGGTCTACCATGGATAGTGAATTTACCAATTCTTGTCTTTGTTCTTGGGAGTGAAGCGGTTGTCTTTTTTTCATCTTTACTGCGGTATTATCTGTAGCAACAACTACCACAAGAACATCACCTAATTCTTTTGCAGCATTGAGAGTGTAGATGTGTCCTGGATGAATAATGTCAAAAACCCCTCCAGCTAAAACAACCTTCAAAGAATTTCGCCCTGATTCTGTGAGTGATTTTTTATCTTCTTTCACAAATTGATTTTTTACCAACTCATTAATTTCTGAATTAATTTGCTCAATAGAAAGTACAGTTTTTTCTTTGATCTTTTCAATTGGGTTAGTACCATTAATTTGAGATACGTAAATTGTAGAAAGAATTACTCTTTGAACTGATTCCAACATTTTTCCTATTTTTCTCCCTCTCTTTAATTCATCGCTAAAATTACATTTTGGGATCTAGACCTTTGGCTAACCTTAATGCATCTACTAACCCATCTGCATATCCAATACTTAGGATGGCAACCTCGTCTTGACCGTCTTCTAAAAATTTCTCTGCATCTTTGACATACAATTCTGCATTTTCTAAAATCACTTGGTATTCTTTTTGATCCTTGTAATATGGTTCAACCTCTTCAAGTGCTTCTCTTACCATTGGAACGTATTTTTCAATCATCTGAGAAGAAATCTTTCTTGTTTTCTCTGCATTATCAAATGGCTCATCAATACATTCTCCTAAAACCTTCAATGCGTCTGATTCTGTAAAATGCAGCCTTCCTGGAATTATCACTGTATGTGGAGGTTTTCCAAAATCTATCTTTTTTAGGCTAGAAATTTTACCTGATACTATCTTTTGGTCTTTGAATCCTACTCTTGATGCAACAATGGCAAACGTTGATGAACTGATAACTTTTCTTCTCTGGCCTTTTTCAGTTTCTAATAATCCATTCAATGCATCCTTGGGGTCTAAAAAGAAATCTTTGTCTTGATTAAACTCTAAAAGAAGTACGGTATGATTCCCTTCTATTACATTTTTGTAAATTACATAGTATGGTGTTGTAAGTGATTTCATCTCGCTCATTATGGTTGCAATTCTTCCAACTTTGTAAAAATGCAGACCGCACTCTCCAATCATTGAGGTTAATGATGAAGATGCATGAATAGAATATGTCTTTATTTTTTCTTTAATTGCTCTTTCACGTAACTCGATATGTGTTGTAGCAATGTATGGGTCTCCATACGATAACAAGACAACTTTCTTTTTCTTTGCATTTTCTAAAATCTCATTTCCATCTTCAACTAACCATCTTTTTGCTGGTCTGAACTCTCCTTTTGTTGCGTTTTTAATTTTAGTTAGATCTGATTTGCCAATGGGACTTGTGAACTGTTCTAGATATACAATATCTGCTTTTGCTAAAACATCAATTGCCTCATTAGGAATTGATTTGAATCCTGAAATTCCTAAACCTACAAACCAGAGCATTACTGCATATTTCTATCATGAAGTCTTTTTAAATGCTGTAGCATCTTCTTGAGAATTTCTATTCCTCTAAGGTACTCGTCAATTGAAACTTTTTCATCAATAGTGTGAGCTTCGTGAGGGTCCCCTGGGCCATACGTTACAACTGGGATATTCCATTGTGTACCCAACACATTCATGTCTCCTGTACCTGTTTTTCTGATTAGCTTAGGTCTAGAATGTTCTACATCCATAACTCCCAAAGTAAATGCACGCACTAATGGAGAGTTATGTGCTGCCTCAAATGGTTCTGTTTCATCAAGAATTGAGTAGAATGCCTCCACATCTCTTTTTTCTGCAATTTCTTTAACTAAATTTGCAATCTTTTGTTCAATAGATTTGCAGTTCATATCAACTGGAATTCTGATATCAAAAGTTGTTTCACATTCTTTTGGAGTAACATTGTGACTTGTCCCTCCTTTTACTTCTGTCATAGTTGCAGTCAATAACATTCCCTTTGTTCTATTCTCTTGATTTTCTTCTAGTTTTTCTTTTAATTCTCTTGCAAAAATCATTGATTCTAAAATTGCATTTTTTGAGAGCCATGGTGCACTTGCATGTGAACTATCCTCTACGCTTATCTTGAGATTTATCGCTAATCGTCCTTTGTATGCAATTGTTACTTGTTTAATTCCACTTGGTTCTCCAAAAACTGCATAATCTACATCCATCTCTTTTTTAACTAGATTTTTGATTCCTGTTGCATTTCCTTCCTCATCAACTGCACCAACAAAAATTATTGTTCCGTTGTTGTTTTGTATTGATGCTGCAGCAAATAACATAGCCATTAAAGGTGCTTTTGCATCTGATGCACCTCTACCGTAAAGTGAATCTCCTTCTTTTCTTACCTTTACTTTACCTGGAACTACATCCATGTGACCACATAACATTATTTTTGGTGAACCTGAACCTTTTCGTGCAATCATATTTCCGACTTCATCAATTTGAATATCTTCAAATCCTAAATCGTCACATTTGTCTGCAAGAAATTCTGCCATTGGTTTTTCACTAAGAGATGGTGTGTACAATCTAAGTGCTTTCTCAAGCATTTTTGTTGCAAATCTTGGTGTAACCGTAAAGTGAGTGTCCAATTCTTACTTGTCTATCTTAAGTGCATAATCTAACATTAGCGAAGGAATATCTACTTCACACACTCTAACTGTGTTTTTGTATTCCGTTGTATTGTTTACTTCGTGAACAACCAATCCTTTCTCTTCGCTTTCCATCAAATCTACACCTACGATATCTCCTTGAACTGCATTTTTTGCCTTAATACACATTTCTTCCATTTCTTGTGTTACCTTGCATGGTTCTGCCACTCCTCCAAGTGCCATGTTTGTCTTCCAGTGCTCAGAGTTGCGGTAAATTGCTGCAACAATTTTGTCTCCAACCATAATTGCTCTGATGTCTCTAGGTGGTCTTTTTACAAACTCTTCTAGATAATGAACTTGATAAATTGGATACATGTTCTCTCTACTTTCAATAATTCCTTCAGCAGAATCTTTGTCATTTAATTTTGAGATTAGTCTGCCCCAACTCCCAACTGTTGGTTTGATCACTTTTGGATATCCTTGTAACTCTAATGCTTCTAGGGCTGCATCTTTTGAAAATGCAACTGTTGCATCTGGTGTTGGAACTCCTGCCTTCTTTAACAACATATGTGTGAATAATTTGTTTCCTGCAAAGATTCCTGTATTAAGACAATTGATTACTTTGACTCCTAATCCTTCAAGAGCTGCTGTTGAATGCAAATTTCTGTAATAGCTTACACATCTTTGTATGACTACTCCATAATCTTCAGGTTTTTTTTCTAAATCTATTGCTAATTTCTTACAATCAACCATCTGGATGTTGATGTCCTTTTTCTTACCTGCTTCTAGTAGGCCTTTTTCTTCCCAACGGATGGTATCATAAAGAATCGTAACGTCGGGACTCACTGTCCCCAATCCTCGCCAACCGTTTGGGCAGGCTTTAGATCGAAACCGTCTGAACCTTTTGCTAATTCAAAACTTGCGCCACATTCCGGACATGTTACAATTTCTCCTTCAAGTGCATCACTTGGTATGGAAATTTCTGCATCACATTCTTCACATTTTGACATATTCTCTTCTCCACCTCCTCTCTATTTATCGTTAATTATTTTTTCAAGTCTGTCTTCAAGAGGAATTTCGATCAGATCTCCCATTCTTAGACCTTTTAATCCAGCTGCGACTGCTTTTGCACTCTCATCATCTTTTTCTAATCCTAATAGTGACATCAAATAGGCAGCTCCTGTCTTTCCTGCCAGTTCTCCAAATACAATTCTTCTTCTATTTCCTACTGCTCTAGGTGGTATGGGCTCATATGCTGCAGGATTTCTTAGTATTGCTGCAAGATGTGTTCCTGCTTTGTGTTTGTATGCTGAGGACCCAACTATTGGCTTTGAATCATATGGTTTGATTGAAGTATATTCTTCAATCAATCTAGATAAATCCAACAACATGTCTAATCTGAAATCATTTGGTGATTTGTACAAATATGTTAAAGCAACTGCAACTTCTGCAAGTGGAGGAATTCCTGTTCTTTCACCAATTCCATCAATTGTAGTATGAATCTGATCAACTCCTGCATCACATGCAGAAAATGCGTTAGCTACTGCAAATCCAATATCATTGTGGACATGTGCATCTAATGGAACGTCTATGGAATCTCTTACTTTTTTAACGAAATTATACATTCCAATTGGACGCAATATTCCTACAGTATCTGGTAAACTTATTCTATCGACACCTGCTTCTTCTATTGCTTTACAAACTTTGAGTAAAAATTCTGGCTCTGCTCTACTTCCATCTTCTACTGTAAATCTAATTTTTAATCCGTGTGACTTTGCATACTCTACAGTTTCAACGGCTCGCTCAAGTGCATCTTCTCTTGAAATACGAAGTTTATCTTTAAGATGAATATCTGAAATTCCTAGATATGCTGCACACCATTTTGCATCGCAATCTAATGAAACATCAATGTCTTCTTTGAGAGCACGTCCATGAGAAACAATGTCTGCTTTTAGTCCTTGCTTGATGATTGTCTTTGTTGCCTCTTTGTGATCACCTGATACAACTGGTGAAATTTCAATTTGGTCTACCCCAAAATAATCTAACATCCATGCAATTTGGATTCTTTGTTTATTTGTAAATGAAACACCTGGATGTTGTTCTCCTTCTCTTAGAGTGCTGTCTAGTACTCTGATCTTCTTTGGATTCTTTTCATATGCATTGTACAGGTTTGCATAGTGATTCGGATCTTTCATTACAGAATTCGTTGACATAAATTGATGATATAAACATATTCGTACTAGATTCGTTGAAAATGACTAAAAATGATCCTAAACTAGTTTTGAATTAAAATTTTTAACCGAAAGTCGGTTTAGATAACTTTTCTTAAAATAATCACAGTGTTAGTATCTACTACACCTGGAATCTTTCTTAATGCATCAATACTGTTGTTAATTTCTGCAATACTTGATGCACTCATAATTGTTGTAATGTCGTATTGACCTGTTATTTCATAAACTGTTTTTACCCCATCAAGTTTTGCAAGTTTTAATGAAACTTTTGATGTATCTGTTGCAGAATCTACTGATACTAGAACAATTGCACTAGTTGCATTTTCTTCTCCTAATTCCAAAGTAAATTTTTTGATAGTCCCATTTCCTATGAGATTCTTAACACGTCTTCGTACTGCTGATTCTGATAGTTTTAGTTTTTTCCCAATATCTACAAATGATTCCCTTGAATCTTCTTTCAGATACCCTATAATTTTTTCATCTATGTTATCCTTGTACATCCCGTTTTTGCTCCTCTTCTGTTAGTATTATATCTAGAGCATGTAAAACTTTTGTTACATCTTCTTCAGTAATCACTAATGGGGGCAAAATTCTAAGAATATTTCTTCCAGAATACAACATAAGAACACCTTCTCTGATTAATCCCATCAAAATATCTCTGACTTCAAACTTCATTTCTACACCTATCATGAGTCCCTTGCCACGAATTTCTCTAATCATGTTGTGTTTTTCTTTTAATTTCTCCAAGCCTTCTCTGAAAAGTTTTCCCATCTTTTCTGAATTCTCAATTAATCCGTCTTCTGTAATTGATTTTAGTGCTGCAATCCCTGCTGCACATGATATTGGATTTCCTCCAAAAGTTGAAGAATGTTCTCCCTTGCTCATAGAAGCTAAAATGTCTGGTCTTACGAGAGTTGCACCCATTGGAACTCCTCCTGCAATTCCTTTTGCTAAACACAAAATATCTGGTGCTGTGTTCCAATGATCACAAGCCCATAATCGTCCTGTTCTACCTAAACCTGCTTGTATTTCGTCAAAGATTAACAGAATTCCTTTTTCATCACAAAGCTTTCTTACATCTTGCAAGAAACCGTCTGGTGCAACATTAATTCCGCTTTCTCCTTGAATTGGTTCTAAAATCACAAATGCTGTGTCCTCATCAATTACTTCGCGTAGTGATTCAATATCGCCATATGATGCAAATGAAACTTTTTCCACTAGTGGAGCAAATGCCTTTTTGTATTTTGGATTAAATGTTAATGATAATGCGCCAAATGATTTTCCGTGATAGGATCCTTTCATTGCGACCATTCCTTTCTTGCCTGTGAATTTTCTTGCAAACTTTATTGCAGCTTCAATTGCTTCTGCACCACTATTGTTGAGATGAACTTGTGTTAATCCTTCAGGAGCTAAACCAATTAATGTTTTCAAAAATTCTTCTCTTGTTTTGTTGTAAAGTGAACTATGTACTGTTATGATTTTGTCAATTTGTTCTTTTATTGCATTGTTAACTCTTTGATTTTGGTGCCCTACTAATGCTACACCGTATCCTCCCATACAATCAATGTACTCTTTACCATCGATATCCCAAACATGAGATCCTTTTCCTTTTTCTATTGTAACTGGAAATCTCTGATAGAGATTGCCCATGTACTGGTCTTCACTCATGTTCAATCACCGTACAATTATCATGTGCAATGGCTGATGAAATAGGATTTTCTTTTTGACCATTTGCAATTAATGCTGTTTTCACTCCCATATCTAATGCCTCAGTTGATGCTAAAATCTTCTTTTCCATTCCTGGTCCAATCTTTGGTCTAATTTCTTTTGCTTCTGCTAATGTAAGTTTTGGAACCACTTTGTCATCCATTAAGAGTCCGTCTACATTTGTTATGAATAATACTTTGTCACTTCCAACTTTTCCTGCAACATACGCTGCTGCCCTATCCCCGTCTACATTGAGAAATTCTGATTCTTCGCTAATTGCAATGGGCGAAATTACAGGTGTAAGACCTTGTTCTAGGAGTGATTTGATGAATGTAGAGTTGACTTCTCTGATTTTTCCAGTATATCCTCCATCAATTGCTTGTTTTCTGCCCTTTTCATTTACGATGAGAAGCTTCTTTTTTCTATCAGCTTCAATAACTCTGGCATCCACACCTGATAATCCAATTGCATTAATGCCATTTTTTTGGAGCATCTGAACAATTGTTTTGTTGATTCTGCCTGACATTACCATTGTAAAAATTTCTGCAGTTTCTTTGTCAGTGTATCTACTTTTGATTCCGCTAGGAGATGTTACAAACTTTGGTTCTTTTCCAAGTTGTTCACAAACTTTGGTAACTTCTTTACCTCCACCATGAACCAGAATTACTCCTTCTGATTCTGCAACTTTTTTGATATCTGTAATTGTTGATGGATGTAAATCGTCTACTACACTTCCACCGATTTTGATAGTGATCATTTCTAAACAGGTGTTAGTGGTGTGTATCTTAATCCATCCATTTCATCAAAACCGCACATTACGTTCATGTTTTGGATGGCAGAACCTGCTGCACCTTTCATCAAGTTATCTGATGCAGATAATGCAATTAATCTATTGTTGTCTTCGTCTAAATCAAATCCTATATCACAAAAGTTTGAACCGACCAAGAATTTTGGATCAGGGAATTTGTATAATCCTTTTTTGTCTCGAATCAATCTAACAAATTTCTCTTCACCATAAGTTTGACGATATAATTTCCACAACTCTTTTTCTTCGATGTCTTTTTTCATGAATGTGTGGTTTGTACAAAGAATTCCACGAACAACATCTACTGCATGTGGACTCATCGAAACATGAATTTTCTTTCCTGCAATCTCACTTAGCTCTTGTTCAATCTCACCAGTGTGTCTGTGTTTTGCTGGTTTGTATGGTCTGATAACTCCTGCTCTCATTGCATGTGCAGTTCCTGAACCCGAACCTGCACCTGAAGAACCAATTTTTGAATCTACAACAATGTGGTCAGTATCAATAATGTCATTTCTAATTAATGGTGCAAGTGCTAGCATTGATGTTACTGCCATACATCCTGGACATGAAACAAGTTGTGCTTTTTTGATATCTTCTCTGTGTAATTCTGGCACACCAAAAACTGATTTAGCTAAATAATCTGGATGTGGATGTTCCCAACCATACCACTTGTCATATGCTTCTTGATCGTGCAATCTGTAATCTGCACTCAAATCGATGATTTTCACACCTCTGTCATACAATGCTTTTACAATTTCAGTGGCAGTTCCATGTGGCACTGCTGTGAAAACTAAATCACACTTGTCAGTTAATTTATCATAATCTAATTCTGAGAAAGTCAGATCGGTAAAACCCTTCAAACTTGGTTGAACTCTATGTAGATACTCCCCTACATGTTGTCTTGATGTGACCATTGTGATCTCAACATCTGGGTGATTGACCAAAAGACGGAGTGTCTCTCCACCTACATATCCTGATGCTCCTACAACACCTACTTTCATGATAAATCTCCTCGTAATGGAGTATAATTTATTTCCTAATGTAGTTTAGAGCGAATTCTACCATTTCTTTTGGTATATTTCGTTGTGCAACTCTTGCCAATCCCTTGAATTCTACTGTATTGTTGACTTCGTGAACCACCAGGCCATTCTTTTCATCTTCCATCATGTCTATTCCTAGAATTCCTCCTCCCATTGCCTTTGATGCTTTTGCTGCCATGTCTTCCATCTCTTTTGTGATCTCACATAATTCTGGATCGGCACCAAGTGCAATGTTTGTCTTAAATCCTCCTGAGGACTTTCTGTACATTGCTGCAACAGGCTCATCTCCTACGGTGATGACTCGAATGTCTCTAGGTGGTCTTTCTACTAGTTCTTGTAGGTAGTATATTCTGTCATGTGGACTATCTGTAATGTCTCTGATTTCTGAAATTGCATCCATTGTATCTTTATCTTTAATTGGCATTACTCCTCTTCCCCAACTACCAATTACTGGTTTGATTACTAGTGGGTATCCTACTTTCTCTAAATTCTCAGACGCACTTTCACTTGTAAATGAAAAATATGTTTTTGGTGTTGGTACTCCGGCTTTTTTCAAAAGCAATGTCATGAACATTTTGTTTCCACAAATACTTGCAACATCAAATTTGTTTAGAACAGGAATGTCCATAAATTCAAGACTCGCAGTAAAATGCAGTCCTCTAAAATAACTTACACATCTTTCTAAAACAACATCTCCCAAATCAAAATCTTCTCTCTTACTATCTGTATTGACTTGAGTAATTTTTGCATCTAGCATCACTATATCATGTCCTAGTTCAGCTGCTTCTTTTTGAAGCATCTTCTCTTCCGCTCTTAGGCGATCAAACACAATACAGACTTTTGACATTACTCTCCCCAGTCTTCGCCTACGCTTTCTGCTTGTTTAAGCTCAACATTTGATCCGTCTTTTTTTGCGATTTCAAAGTCAGCACCACAATCAGGACAGGAGACAATTTCTCCTACTGCGGCATCATCTGGGATGTTTAGTGTTGCGTCACATTCTGGGCAGTTCATGTTTTTTCTGACCTTTTCTTTTGTAATTTATTAGCTTCTGTTGATTGCATTCCCCACAATTCTACAAATCCTTTGGCCAATCTTTGGTCAAATGTGGATTCTGTACCATATGTGGCAATTTCATGACTGTAAAGTGAATTATTTGATTTTCTTCCAACTACTCTTAGACTTCCTTTGTACAGTTTTAGCTTGACTGTGCCTGAAACTGGCTTTTGAGATGCTTCGATAAACCCATCTAAATCTGATTTTAGTGGGTCTTGCCATAATCCTGAATATGCTAGGTATGCCCATTCATCATCAATTATTGACTTGAACTTGTTTTCGTGTTTTGTATGAACCATCTTTTCTAAATCTGAATGTGCTTCAATTAAACAAGTTGCAGCTGGTGTCTCATAGACTTCACGAGATTTTATTCCAACAACTCTATCTTCAATATGATCAACAATTCCCACTCCAGCATTTCCTGCCTTTTTGTTGATGTATTCAATTAATTTTTGGCCATCCATTGTTTTGCCATCAACCCCAACTGGAATTCCTTTTGCAAATTTAATTTCCAAGTATGTTGGTTTGTCTGGCAAATTTTTTGTTTTTACCCAAATGAATGCATCATCAGGAGGTTCATTGTATGGGTCTTCTAATACACCACCTTCAATTGCACGGCCCCACAAGTTTTGATCAATACTGAATTTTTTTGCTACGGTATCAATTTCAATTCCGTGTTTTTTTGCAAACTTTAATTCTGTAACTCTATCCAAGTTCTTGTCACGAATTGGTGCAATGATTGGAAGATTAGAACCAGAACGCAAAGTAATGTCAAAACGTACTTGATCATTTCCTTTTCCAGAACAACCATGTGCTAGGGATGTGACTTTTTCTTTTTTTGCAATCTCTAAAACTTTTTCAGCAATTAGTGGTCTTGCAAGAGCTGTTGCTAAACAATATTTTTTTTGATAAAGTGCATTTGCTTTAATTGATGGAAAAATGTAATCTTTGACAAACTCTTTTCTTGCATCTATGTTGTAGTGTTTTTTTACTCCTAATTTTTTTGCCTTTGCTGCAATTTTTTTATTATCTTCCCCTTGTCCAACATCAACTGTAACTGTGACAACATCCATGTCATGTTCATCTTGTAGATACTTTACAACAACTGAAGTGTCTAGTCCTCCAGAAAATGCAAGAATTCCTTTTTGAGTCATAAAACATCTTTTCCGTCGTATTTTGGAATTTATCTTTTGTGATAGGCTTGCAAATCAATTTTTTTCCTGAAAAATTTCTGGCTAGCTTGAGCTAAAATTCGATGATTATTTAACCGCCAAATATAACGCTGTTTTATGAAAATTCGTTCGGTAATCGTTGCAGGAATAGTCGCAATTGTCGTGTTTTCCGTACTTGGAGTTGCACTTGACTCTGGTAATAGTGCAAATGAGAACAAACTCCGAATAGCATACTTTCCAAACATTGGACATGCCATACCGATTGTGGGGATGGAAAAAGGATTCTTTGAAGATCATCTTGGTGATGATGTTAAAATTGAAACCAAAGTATTTGATAGTGGACCACAAGCAATAGAAGCTTTGTTTGCAAATTCAGTTGATCTTGCATATGTCGGACCTGGACCTGCAATTAACGGATTTTTAAATTCTGATAATCATAACATAAAGATACTTGCTGGTGCTGCAAGTGGCGGTGCCAGTTTTATTGTGCATCCAGATTCAGAAATAAATTCTGCATCTGACTTTGCAGGAAAAAAAATCGCTGCTCCTCAAATCGGTAACACACAAGATGTTTCATTACGTCATTTTTTGGCTGAAAACCAACTAAAGCCTGCTGAGAAAGGAGGTAGTGTTGTTGTTTACAATATTCCAAATCCTGATATTTACACATTATTTGTAAAGGGTGACATTGATGGTGCATGGGTTGCAGAACCATGGGCCACAATTTTAGAAACTGAACTTGATGGAAAACGATTATTCCATGAAGAAGAACTTTGGCCGGACAAAGAATTTGCATCTGTTCTGCTAATTGGAAATGTAAATTACGTTGACAAAAATAGTCCTATTTGGGATGACTTTATACGCGCGCATCATGAAACAGTGATTTGGATTCAGGCAAATCCAAAAGACACTAGAATTGTTTTCAATGATTTTCTAACTTCATACCTTGGACAATCTTTGTCTGATGATGTTGTAGATACTGCATTATCAAATATTTTGATAACTGCAGATCCTAAACCTGACTCTGTTTTCTCCTTTGCTGAAAAGGCTGATGCCTTGGGTTATCTTGGAAGAAATGGATATGATTTGTCTGGAATTTTTTACAGCTTTGATACAAATTCTCTAGAGGAGACTAGTTCACAATGACCAAACTAGAGGCTAAGAATATAGTCAAATATTTCAGCCATGATTCTCATAAACTCAAAGCTCTAGGCGGCATAGACCTCAAGGTAGAGTCTGGCGACTTTGTATGTTTGATAGGACCTTCTGGATGTGGAAAATCTACATTTTTGCGCATAGTTGCAGGCTTGGAAAAGCCTGATGATGGTCAGATACTCTTTGATGGTCATCCTGTAAATGAGACTGGACCTGAAAGAATTATGGTCTTTCAAGAAGGTGCACTATTCCCATGGCTCACAGTACAGGATAATGTGGAGTTTGGATTAAAAATGGCAGGAATACCAAAAGAAGAACGTGCAAAGATATCTCACAGATATCTTGACATGATGCAATTAACAAAATTCACTGATTCTTACACTTACCAACTTTCAACAGGGATGAAACAACGTGTAGCAATTGCTAGAGCTCTTGTAATGGATCCTGATGTATTGCTTATGGATGAACCATTTGCAGCACTTGATGCACAAACTCGTGATTTACTACTAGTAGAGATGCAATTAATTTGGGAGAAAACAAAAAAGACTATTCTATTTGTAACTCATAGTGTTGCAGAAGCCGCAGTACTTGGAACCAAAGTTGCAGTGTTTAGTAACCGTCCATCTGTAATCAAAAAAGAAGTTGATAATGATTTTCCAAGACCTAGAGTTACTGAAGATGAATCTTTATTGAAATTTCAACAAGACTTGTTAGCCGAACTAAGACCTGAGGTAAAGAAAAACAAAGAGTGATTATTGTGGCAAAAAATTACACTCCTCATAGAATTGCATTTTACATTGCAATCATTGTTGTTTGGCAAATAACTGCAATGACTGGACTTTGGCCAGATAATGTTTTTCCATCTCCCTATGAAGTAGCTGAAGACTTGGGTTATAGTGCAGCAGATGGAAGTTTGTTTTATGGCATTGCAACTAGTATGTGGAGATTAGCAGTTGGACTGGCTATTGCAATTGGTGGTGGTATTGTTTTAGGAATTTTTATGGCAAGAGTTGAAGTTGTCAATCAAACTGTTGGTTCTTTAGTATTGGGTTTACAATCTATTCCATCTATTGCATGGGTGCCACTTGCAATTCTTTGGTTTGGTTTAACTGATGGTGGAATTATTTTTGTTACTGCAATTGGTGCAATTTTTGCTGTTACAATCAACACCTACACTGGCGTCAAAAACATTAATCCTCATTTCATCGAGGCTGCAAGAAACATGGGTGCAAAAGGAAGCCAACTTGTAACTGCAGTATTGATTCCTGCAGCATTCCCATACATGATTTCAGGCTTTAAACAAGGCTGGGCCTTTGCTTGGAGAGGTGTAATTGGAGCAGAAATTCTGTTTTCATTCCTAGGATTGGGCTTTTTACTCAATGCTGGTCGTTCACTAAATGATGTTTCCCAAGTTATTGCAATAATGCTTGTAATCATGGGAATTGGTCTTGCAGTTGATGGTGTTGTTTTCAAGAAATTAGAAGACAAAGTAATGTCTAGATGGGGATTAAGATAAATCTCAAAACTGATTCTATAATTTAACAATAAATATACCTAAAAACACAACTGTATGTTGGAAAAAATTTTGGTCCCATTTGATGGCTCAGGATATTCTCAAAAAGCATTTGAGAAAGCATTAGAGATATCTGAAAAATTTGAATCAAAACTTGTAGTTGTAACTGTATTACAATCAAAAGTATCTGATTCTGCAGGGATTTCTCTTGAGAGGATGCAAGAGATTCAAGAAGAAGAGAAAGATACTGCAACTGTAATGCTAAAGAAACTTGAAGATAAAGCAAATGCAAAAAATATTCCATTCTCAATGGAAATAATTCACAACCCTTCACCTTCTGATGGAATTGTAACTTTTGCTGACAAGAATAAAGTTGATTTGATCGTAATTGGTTCACATGGAAGAACCGGTTTTAGAAAAATTGTGCTGGGAAGTGTAGCAAATGGAGTACTTGCGCATGCTAAGTGTCCTGTTCTAATCACCAAGGGAACAGAAGAATAAAAATTTGTGAGCCATCACTGATAGAACGTACTGATGCTGTTGAAATTAATTTAGAATTGTTACTTGTAGTTTTCTAACAATTCATCATCAAACTCTAATGCAATTCTCTTCTTTTTGAAACGGTTTTGAACTACATTTCTTACTTGATTAAACAAATTATCATTAAGGAAAACCATTTAGAAAACACCTCTAAAGTCTTCCCAAGTAAGAACTTGTGTTTTAATTGATTCTGTATTTGCTGAAAGTTTTCTGCTGTCTTCTACTGGTCTGCTTTCAACCAGAATTGTCTGTGGCTCGAGTTGCCCCATCTCGTTGTGAGATATCATTAGAGTTGTACTCATTAAAAGAGAAAACCAATTTTTGGTATTAAGGGAGGATATTTTTGTCTAGATTCTATTTTAGTCAAACCAGTTATTTTGAACAAAACTCTAGTCATCTAGTTGTTTTAATACGCATAAATAATCAAACCATTTTAGACTTGTATGGGATTATCGTCTTCAAACCTTAACGGATTACGAGTTTTTTTACCCTCCTCATTACTTGATAATTCTATTGGATTTTTCGAATTTTTACGATATGAGACAAAATCACTAAGAGATGAAAATACTGTTCTTAAAGATGATTTTTTAGAATTAATTCCAAAAAGTACAAAAATAAAACAAGCATCCAAAATCAAAAAATCTGAACTTGTAAAACAATTTGAAGAATTCTGCAAGACTCTAGATAGGACACTATTTGTTAAAAACACCAAAGATGATCTTTCTGATATAAAATGGACTCGGATAGATGACTTTTGCAAACTACTTCGATTAATTGAACGAAGTGATGAACGAAAGATTCGTTGGGCATTATACCACATATTTGCAACCGGTAAAACAAAAATCTCAAAAAAAAATCTAGATGAATTACTAAAAAATTTCAAAATAAAAAATCTTGATAAGGCTCTTGCAAAAATTATCAAAACAGAGACTTTATCTGGTCTTGATGCAAAATATGATGGAAAAACTTTCATCATCAACCATGACTCTGGGGACAAACTTGTTTCCCATTACCTAGCTGATGCAATAGAAGAAGCATCAAGACGTTCTCCAGGTAAATTAGAACAAGAAATATTGGATTTGATAGATGAGGGTTCTTATTCTAATCAGGAAATATCTCAAGCACTATTACTTGATGAGGGACTTGTATCAAGAACCGTTGGAAAATTACGAGATCAAGACAAGATTATTCTTTCAAGTTTTGGCCAACGTGGTGCTAGATACTTTACAACAAATTGTGATAACTGCCCTTTTGGAACAACAAAAGCATCTTGTAGAAAAGAAGCAATATCTTACATTGCTTCTACTTTTATGCAAGATTTTGGACTGGATCTTTCTGCAAATGATTTTGAATCTGTGGAGACAAATCAGGCTCTACTAAAAATAAAAAGAATTGTCATGATGGCAAGAAAAGAAAAAAATACTAAACTTGAGCGTAATTTGGGTGAAAATTTGGATAATTTACTCTCCAAAGTAGTCGATAAATTCACTGAAATTGAAACTCCTGACAAAAAATCTTTCAGTGTACCTGAAATCAAAATGGAAGTTACCTCAGACATTTCAAAACTTCCTTTGCTATATCAATTAGGGCTCAAAAAAGGAGCTCGAGGTGGGATTCATCTAATGGATGAGATGCTTCATTTAGCATCAAAATCTATCAAACAAGAAGACAGATTAAAAATTAAAAAACATGCACTAGGTGAGACAAACAAATTCCTAAAAAATATAGGACTAGATAAAAAGAATTAAACTAGTTTTTAGATATTTTCAAAAAACCCTTGTCAATTGTAGATGAGATAATTTTTGTATGGTTGACTTTATTCTGAATTAAATCAGCTAGTTTGATTCTTTGTGAACTAAGGTAAACTCATAAATGCTTTTTAATAATGATTTAAGACACATATCATGAAATCAATCACATTTTTAGTATTTTTCTTAGGATTAATTTTGGTATCAAGTACTTTTACTACTCAGGGATTTGCAGATGTAATTAGTCCTCGACAACAAATGAATCTTGATTTTACCTCTGAGCAAGTAATTTGCAGTGAGGGCTTAGTCAAAATTATCAAAAAGTCCAATGGCAATGCATCTTGTGTAAAACCAGCAACTGCTGAAAAACTATCTCAAAATGGATGGGCAAATCCACTAACTGAGAAAAAACTTGATGAAATAAAGATGATCAAATCAAAGAAAGGACAACCTGCAGGTACCATTAATGAAATTGCAACCGTCAAACAATCTACAAAAATTATCAAAGGAACTACAACTGCGGGTATTTCTGGATATTCGTATATCTTTGAAGCATGTGCTGCTTCAAAAACAGTCAGATCTCCTGAAATATTTGTGACCTCTGACAGTGAAACTAAACATGTAAAACTTGCCGAGATGCTAAAAGCAAATTCTTGTTATCCTAGTTCAGTAATCATTAAAGCCGCAGATCCAAATTCTATCTCTGCTACTTTATTAAACAAAGGAGGAATTTCTGAAAAAATCTCCTCACTTGAAAACCAAATAACTGATTTGAAAGAAAGAATTACTGCTGCTAAACAAAAAATCCCAAAATCTGGTGATCAAAATCCTGAAACCCTAAGTGATATAGTGTCTCTCAAAAAAGAACTCAAGAGCCTTCAAGATCAACTTAGAAGATATTTGATGGTATTGTATCTTCCAACAAGTGCTAGAGCAACAGAACTTGATATTCCAAAATCAATAACTGGTAAGCCACTTGATGGAATGATTGTCAATCTAATTTCTGTTACAGAATCAGTTGGAAAACCTGAATCTTCTAATCCAGATTTTAAGAGATATGATGTTGTCTTTGAAGCATGTGCAGGAAATGATCCTGTTCGTCTACCTGTAATTACTATTGTTTCTGATTCTACTTCAACTACTGTAAAACTGATTGATAAAATCATACCAAATTCATGTCAAGTTGGGGTCGCAAAGATTAATGCACTAGATTCTAATTCTATTGCACCTAAAATTAGTACAAATTCTGGAATATCTGATGATGTTACAAAATTAGAAACAAAAATAGATCAATTACAAAAAGATATTTCTGATCTAAGGAAACTGCTCACCCAACTAACTTCCAAGAAATTGGATTCTGCAGGAGAAGAAAAAGTAACCGAAATAGCTTTAAACATTGCAGAATTACGTGTTGAGTTGTTAGAGACTAGAGCAAAACTTCATGCATTATTACTTCTTGTATAACCACAACCTGATTCTGTAAACAAAAATAGAATTCTGTTGAGTTTTATAATCTAAGAAATTAGTTTCCTGAAACTAAATCCCAAATGAATTCAAAAAATTCTTTTATCATGTTTCATATTTTTAAAAAAAGTAATTAATTTCCTGCCTGAATTTTCATTGACAAATGCTAAACAAATTTTTTATCAATTATCGTGCATAAAATAGTCTTCTGCACACTTGTCACAACAAAAATCACTCGTAAAGTATTCAAATTCCTTACCACAGTTTTTACATGTTACATTCATTTTAATTCATATCTCCTTAATTTTTTAATAAAAGAAAAAATGGAAAAAAGATTCCAAGTTAAAGTCTCTCTCTAGATTGATGACAGCTAAATTCTAGAAAGAGGTTGAAGTACAATTATCGTTTTCTTCCTTTTGCTTTTGTTGCTGATCTTTTTGTTGCAACTTTACTCTTTGGTGTGGCTTTACGTTTGATTGCCTTTCTCTTTGGGGCTGCTTTTTTTGCTACAGTGCGTTTTGTAGTTCTTTTTACACTACGTTTTTTTGGTGCACTTGCTGCTGCGGCTCTTTTTCTTGCTGCTGCTCTACGCTTTCTTAGGGCTGCTGCTTTTTCTGCTGCTTCAGCTTTTAGCTTTGCATTTCTTTTTCTAGTTATAGCTGCTTTTTTTGCAGCTGCACTTTTTTGGGCTTTGGTTTGTGCCATGATAAATCTTCAGAAAAATAATATGTCTTATAGTGAAAAGGTGTATAGTTTTTACGTAATGCTATAGCTATGTGACAACTTTTTCCAAACTACTATTGCATGACTTTATTCAGAATAAAGTCAAGCAGTTATTTGATTTTTAGATGTTGTCAAAAATCTTCTTCTTTAAAGAGTTGATATAACATCAAAAATTATGCGATGTCCTAATTGTGGAAATCAAGCAAGTTGGAGGGATCCTGATTGTAACAAATGTGATACTACATTACATCAAAAAACCTGTAAAGGAAAATCCCCTGAATGTAAATGTCATGATATTAACGAGAATGCCTGGAATTTGAAAAAATCTCCTCAAAACTAGTATAAATATAATTAAAAAAAAGTGAATGTAATGAAGGTCTCTCTAATCTATAATGAGAAAAAAATCGACCCAGATGATGTTATCAATGTTTTTGGAATGACTACAAAAGAGCATTACAGTACAAAAGCTGTTGAGAGAGTTGCAAGAGCTCTTGAAAAAGGAGGTCACTCTGTAAAAGTCATTGAAGGTGATATTCACCTTGCTGATGAATTACGTGAATTTATGCCAAAAGTAGTCTCAGGTGAAAAACCTGGGATGGTTTTCAACATGGCATATGGCATTCAAGGACAAAACAGGTACACTCATGTTCCTGCAATGATGGAAATGCTTGGTATTCCTTACATAGGTTCTGGTCCTGCAGGTCATGCAATTGTGCAAGATAAGGTGATGACAAAAATCGTTTTACAAAAAAATAATATTTCCACTCCTGGTTTTTGGGTATTCAAGACACCTGATGATAAATTTGATGATTTAGTTTTTCCAGTAATTGTAAAACCAAAATTAGAATCTACTTCTATGGGGATGGAGGTTGTGGATAATTGGAATGATTTACGAAAAGCAGTGGCGATACAAATTGAAAAATTTCAACAAGATATTCTAGTAGAACAGTTTGTTTCTGGACGAGAATTTGCAGTAGGATTAATTGGAAATAGTCCAAACATCGAAGTTCTTCCAATAGTTGAAATTGACTTGGGTGATCCTGACAAAATTCAAACAAATGATGATAAAAAGAAAACAGGTGGAGTTGATAAAATCTGTCCTGCAAAACTATCCAAAGAAAAAACAGAAGAAATGAAACAGATGTGTATTCAAGCATTTACGGCATTAGGTCTTAATGACTACAGCAGAGTTGATTTTAGAATGGATAAAGATGAGAATCTTTACATTTTAGAACTAAATTCTATGGCAAGTCTGGGCATGGGCGGTTCTTTGTTTTATGCTGCAAAAACAGCTGGGTATACCTATGAATCTCTAATCAATAAAATTTTAGACGTCGCAACCATTAGATATTTTGGCTCATCACAACCAACAGAGACTGAAGCAGATCTTACTCAACCACTCCGTGTTGTTGCTCGAACTTATCTTAGAGGTCATCTGCAAAACCAAAAGGACACTTTACGAGATTTTGTTAATCTGAACACACACGTACGTAATGTCGATAATGTGAATAAATTAGGTACAATGCTATCTCGGAGATTGAAACATTTGGGATTCAATGAGCGTTTGCACAAGCAGTTCGAAGTTGGTGACATACATTATTTTAAAAATCATGAAGAAGAAAAAAATGACGTCCTGATAATATCTCATATGGATACTCACTATGGGCCAAATGATCTTATCTCGTATTTTGAAGATGATGATAGGATTTATGGGTCTGGTATAGCTGAAAGTAAAGGTGGTTTGATTGTAATGTTAGGAGCATTACATGCTTTACGTTTTGCAAAGAGACTCAAGAAAATCAAATGCGGAGTGTTGCTTACAACTGATGATAGTTTGGGAGGACGTTTTAGCAAAAAAATTGTTCAACAATATTCCAAAAAATCAAAATACATTATTGGATTAAAATCTGCAAGCAAAGATGGTGGCATAATTACAACATGTTATGGGAGAAATGATTATCAAATTAGATTTACAGCCCCTAACTCCACATCCTCAGACATTCATGGAATAATTCCAATACTTGGAAAAAAGATTACTGCAATTGAAAAACTTTCAAAAGATGAAAAGAATTATCGTCTAAGAACCACTTCTGTTATTGCACAAGGTACTCATGGACATACTCCAAATTATGCTACCTTGTCTATAATTTGCAGTTTCAAAACTCCTTCATTGGGAAAAACAATGGATTCTAAAATCAGAACTATTATGAAGAAAAAAGAATCTGGTCAAAAGAACTTGGAAGTTGCAATAAACCAAATACAAACAAGACCTCCAGTCATTGAAGAGGAATCTGACAAAAAATTCTATGAGATGGTTGAAGATTTAGCTGAAAAACATGAATTAAAAATAAGACGACATGAACAGATAATGTCTTCAGATATTAGTAATGTGCCTTCAAGATTACCTGCATTAGATGGATTTGGTCCTATTGGTCACAAATATCGCTCTACACAAGAATACATACTTCATGATAGCATAACAGAGCGTTCAGCTCTACTTGCATCTGTTTTGTATAGGTGTGGTGGAAATTGAGTTTAGAATATCGATTTACAACACTTGATATCTTGATTGGAATTTCAAGTTTTTTTAGTGGTTTAAAGGGGAATAATTTTAATGAAAAATAACATTGGAATAATTGCAAATAGACTTGTTTATGGATTTGTTTTTGCGTTTTTATATCAAATAATTATTGGCATAGCTACATCTTTACTCTCAATCCCTTTAACTGGAAATATTCAAGATCTTATTTCTGGAGTTGAACAAATTGATTCTACACAAGGTCCATTACTTGTAGTTTGGTGGATTCTTTCTACTGTTATCATCACTGCCATTGCACTTTTGATTATACGCTACAAAAAATTCATGTCTCCCTATAAAGGCGAAGCAAATATTGAGATTCCACCTAGAATCACTGCAATTACTGCAATAATTATTGGTGCATCTATATCCTTCTTGTTTTTCTTATTGGATTCGGTTATAGGATTAGTTGTTCAACCAGGTTCTCAGACTGATGTATCTGCAATATATCAAGCTGCATTAATAGGCGATTTTACTCCTTTAACTGTAAGTATTATCTTTTCAATAATTGCGGGCTTTATCATAATTGGTGTTGCAAGTAAAACTTCAACTGTCAAACAAATAACTCGAGATATTGGTTTACAGGATATTGCAGGATTCAAACTGATGAAAAATGTAACTAAAACTCAAAAAACTACAATATCTGACACCATCGGTCAACGCCCTGGAGCTTTAATTCATGTTGGTGAGAAAAAAGTCGACAAAGTTACAATTGATCTAATAGAATATGATGATACTGATATTAACGAAATCCATGATGCAACTTCTGAACAATGTCTAGACTCAAAAAACAAACCAAATGTTTCATGGGTTAACATAGTTGGTATACATGATCCAGAAATAATCAAAACTTTTGGTAACAACTTTGGGATTCATTCACTTCATCAAGCAAATATTATGAATACCGAACTGCGTCCATCTGTAGAGATTTCTGATGATTATGTTATGATGATGTTCAAGATGCCTCACTATGATCCAAAAACAGGAAAACTAGAACTAGAACAAGTATCAATAATACTATCTGAACACTATCTCTTGACTTTCCAAGAGACCGCAGATGATTTTTTTGATGAAATTCGGAAAAGATTACGTAACAATTCTGGCTCTATTCGCAAAGTTCAAAGTGATTACTTGGCATATTCTCTAATTGATGCTATTGTGGATAGTTACTTTTTGGTATTAGAAAAAATTGGAGATATTACTGAGAAT
Organism: Candidatus Nitrosopumilus sp. SW; assembly: GCF_006740685.1. NCBI lineage: Archaea > Thermoproteati > Nitrososphaerota > Nitrososphaeria > Nitrosopumilales > Nitrosopumilaceae > Nitrosopumilus > Candidatus Nitrosopumilus sp. SW. The sequence goes on from NZ_CP035425.1 coordinate 1,218,954, forward strand.
CTTGAAGAAGAATTAATGCAGAATCCTACTGCTGAGACTATGCAGACCATTCAAACACTCAAGCGTAGAATGATTTCATTAAGAAAAGCAATTTGGCCTGGACGAGAGATTATCAACTCTTTAGAACGTGATTCTACAATTTTGATTTCAGAAAGAACAAGACCTTATCTTCGTGATGTATATAATCACACCATTCAAGTTACTGATTCTATTGAGGGGTTAAGAGATGTAATTGGCGGAATGCTTGATACCTATCTTTCTAGTGTAAGCAACAAAATGAATGAAGTCATGAAGACTCTTACAATTATTGCATCTATATTCATCCCAATAACATTCATAGCTGGAATATATGGTACCAATTTCTCATATGTTCCTGAATTAGCTTGGGAGGGAAGTTATTTTGTGATGCTTGGTGTGATGGGTGTTATTTCACTATGTATGATAGGCTATTTCAAAAAGAAACGGTGGATGTAGCAAGTTCTCATGACTAATGTTGTACTGCAAAGAACATATGAGATTCTAGAAGGCACCACAAATGACAAAATTGCAAGAGGCTTTCAATTTTTCATTATATCGTTAATTGCAGTAAATGTTCTTGTTGTAATTGTCGAAACAGAAGAATCTGTATTGGATGAGTATGGATATTTGTTTACTCCTTTTGAAATATTTTCAGTATTAGTTTTCACAGGAGAATATGCTGCAAGATTAATTGTTTGTAAACTAAATCCAAAATATCAAAATAAAAAATTTGGTCTGTTGAGATTTGCTTTTTCTCCAATGATGCTAATTGATTTAGCTGCAATATTGCCATTCTTCTTGCCATTTGTAGTCGCAGATGTGCGATTTATCAGAATCATAAGATTGTTGAGACTCTTTAGAATGTTCAAACTTGCAAGATATTCTGAACCTATGCAGACACTTGGAGAAGTTTTCAAATCAAAAGCAGGAGATTTGGCAGTAGCATTCTTTATCCTTTTCATTGTCTTGATTTTTGCATCTAGTTTGATGTATCATGCAGAGCATGAAGCACAACCAGAAGCATTTTCTAGTATACCTACATCTATGTGGTGGGGAATTGTTACACTTACAACAATAGGATATGGTGACGTATATCCTGTAACTGTTGCAGGTAAATTCATTGCAGCAGGTGTTGCTATTTTAGGAATTGCAGTATATGCAATTCCTACAGGTATCATGGCATCTGCTTTTACTGAAGAATTAAGAAAAAGAAAAGAACAGAAAAACAATACATGCCCTCATTGTGGAAAGGATATAACACATAGTTAGGAGAAAAAATAGTTTGGATGTAAATCATATAGAAAAATCATTTGTTCCTACTGCAGATAAAAAATGCTCTGTTGCCAAAAAGGGAATGGTTGCATCTGCATTCCCTGATGCTACAAAAGCAGGAGTTGAGATGCTCAAAAAAGGAGGAAATGCAATTGATGCTGCGTGTGCAACTGCTTTGGCATTAGGCGTATGTGAGCCTCAAGCATCAGGAATTGGAGGTCAATCCATGGGAATTGTGCATTTTAATGGAAAATCTTTTGCAATTGATGGTTCAAGTCGTGCCCCCTCATTAGCACATTCATCCGTATACAAATCTAAAAGACGTCGTAAAATAGGTTACAAGGCAACTACTATCCCAAGTACTTTGGCAACAATAGGATTTTTACATGAAAGATATGGTCGATTGGATTGGCAAAAAATTGTTGCACCTTCCATACGAATTGCAAAACGTGGTTATAAAATTACAAAACTTCAACATGATCTACAAGAAAGGGAATTAGAAAACTTTCTTTCATTAAAATCAAAATCTGGTGCAAAATACTTTCTAAAAGATGGTGAGGTAGCATATGATGTTGGAGATAGATTTGTTCAAGATGATTTAGCTGAAACTCTAAAGATAATTTCTGAATATGGTTACACTGTTTTTTATCATGGATCTATTGCAAAAACTATCTCTGAAGATATGAAAAAAAATGGAGGTCTAATTAGAGATGAAGACTTGGCATTTATGCCTGAACCTCTTATCAAAAAACCACTTAGCAGAAAATACCGCCATCTAGATATTGTGACTTTGCCTCCTCCTGCAGCAGGACGCACATTATTGCTTACACTAATGATGTTGAATCACTTACCTTCAAAATTTCTTAGAAGTTCAAAACCCAGTTCGTATCATTTTGTTGCTGAAACGTTTCGAAAGGCATTTGTACATAGACTTCAACGACCATTTCATCGTCACACCTATGAACAAGCAAAAGACAAACTTCATCTGCAAAGATCATTTGCAAAACAGATGGCTGACTCTATTCATAATTCCATGGATGCAACATTGCCTATGATAGATCCTGAATTTGGTGGGGAGGATACAACACATCTTTCAACCATGGATAATGACGGTAATGCAGTTGGAATAACTCAATCTGTCGAATTAGCATATGGCTCAAAGGCAGCAGCAGATGGGTTGGGGTTTTTGTATAATAATTACATGTCTGCTTTTGAATTTACAAATCCAAACCACCCATTCTACATAAGACCAAATGCGATTCCTTGGACTTCGGTATCCCCTGCATTGGTTTTCAATGATTCAAAAGTATGGATGGTGGTTGGAAGTCCTGGAAGTCAAAGAATTTTTTCAACAGTAACCCAATTTCTTTCTAGAATTATTGATGGAAATCTTCCAATGAGTGATGCAATTAGACGTCCTAGATTTCATTGTTCAATAGGTGGCACAGTAAGTATAGAAGAAGGTGGATTTCGTAATGAAATTGTTAATTATCTACGAGATATGGGTTATCAAATTTCTGTAAAAGAAAGATATTCGTTTTATCATGGTGCAATTCATGCCACAATGAAATTGCAATCTCAAACAGGATTTCATGGAGTAGCTGAAGTTAGACGTGATGGCACAGCAGAAGGATTAGATTGAATAAACTACCCGTATTACTTTCAATTCCTCATGGTGGGTTAAAAAAACCTGTAGAACTTGATGGTCATTTAACAATTACAAACAAGGATTTGTTTGATGACTCTGATCCTTTTGTTATAGAAATGTATGATTTAGGAGACAAGGTACAACGTGTGATTAAAACAGAAATTGCAAGAGCTTTTGTTGATCTTAATCGTTCATTACAAGATATGCCTCCAGACAATCCTGATGGTTTGATCAAAAGCATGACCTGTTATGAAAAACCAATTTACATTAAAGGAAAAGAACCAGACGGCTCTTTACGAGATTTGCTGATTGAATTGTATTACCTGCCGTATCACAGTGCAATTCAAAAAAGTTTTTCAGAATTGGATTTACATTTATGCCTTGATTGCCATTCTATGGCCTCTGTTGCTCCTGGAATTTCTCCTGACGGTGCCAACAAAAAAAGACCCTTGTTTTGTCTTTCAAATCAAGATGGCAAAACATGTTCAAATGAAATGATTGAACTTTTAGCTGACTGTATTTCTGAGTCCTATTCCATTGACAGGCACGAAATCTCTCTAAATGATCCATTTCATGGTGGCCACATAACTAAAACATATGGTAATAATCCATTACCTTGGATACAAGTAGAGATGAATCGTTCATTGTATTTGTCTTCACCCTGGTTTGATAAAGACACTCTTTCTGTAGAAACCGCACAACTTCAAAAACTAAACAAACAATTTGAAAACTCCTTGGAACTTTTCTTCTCAAAAATAAAATGATTTTAAAATAGATTTGAAGGTTTTTCATTCCGTATGGAATTACACCAACTAGGTTTTACCTACAAACCTTATGACGGCAAATGAAGCACTGAACTCATAAATTTAAACAATGCGAATAAGTCATTTTGAATTAACCAAAAAATTATTTTAGATCTTTTCTATTGTAAAATTTCTTTTTTGTAACTGATGCAATAAATTCACACTGATATGAACAATACAATGAATTGTTTTCCTTGGTTATTCTCCCACAACATGGGCATGCACTGCTTTCCATTTTTTACACCATGCTTTTATTTGCACATTCTGATGAGCAATACTCACTTGCACGGTTTGAGAATTTTTTTTCACACAACTTGCAGACTTTTTCAATACTTTCTTCTTCTGAAAATAATTTTTTACGTATTGTTTTCATCGAATTTGTTAATTATTATTTTTATTTTAGGAATGATTTACTTGATTTGTGTCAGTCTAAAGTAAACTAGTTGATTTCGTCTTGTAAATAGATAACTCGTTATTTTTTCAAATATTGGAAATTAGAATTAATTTTTGAATGAATAATTTAGAATAAAAATGAGAAAAATCTTCAAAAATCTGTTTTAGTTAATTTAAATCAAAAATTTCGATTTAGGGTTGAATTTTAGGCTTGGAATACAGTCTTAATTTTTTGGTTTTATAGAATCTGGATGTTCTATAGCGTAATGAAACATGCACAACATACCATTAGAGCACTGACATTTCATACACGTGCAATATAATAACGATATTTAAGATATTTACTAGTTGACTTTATTTTGTATAAAATCAACTTTTTAATTATTTATTTTGAGAAATCCTGCAAGACATCTAATTAACAACGAGTTTGAAATGGATGACACACCAAGTAAACGATGTGATGATTGTAAGAGGATGAGATGCTCTGAAGGATGTATGTGTGACTGCCATCCAAAACAGGCATGGTAGGAATAACATTGAACAGTGACTCTAGATCTGAAAATACAGTAGATGAGAAAAATATTGAAGAAGAATTTGAACATCTGTTCCCAGAATACGACTATTCTGTAAAATCCTCTTTTCATGAAAAAGACTTGCGAAAGAAAAAGCGTATGAAAACAGTGTACTAGTATATTTTAAAGAACAGTATACGTTTGGATGTTTGTGGAATTTTTTATTACAAACCTTGCAAATTCTTTCAAAATGTTTCTCTGTAAATAACCCACGTATCTTTCATGGACTTTAACACAATATTATTTTTATTTTGGGAATGAAATTTCTTGATTTGATTCTAGTGGGAAGTTAACCTGTTGATTTCATTCAGATGGTAGATAACTATTCTATGTCTCAAATATTGGAAATCATGTACATGGTTTTGGAGGTCCAAACATTGGTAAAAAGAAAACGAAAATCCAGTACTGATGAGGAATAACCATAATACAGAAACATGTCTCTCTTTTTTGGTCAATGCTTTTCTCTTGAGACGTGTTTCTTTTCTCATTCCTTCTTACCTTTATAGTGAAAATGAGACATGAAAAAAATTCTAACTCTAGTGTTGATTGTACTACTTTTTTCAAATTATCCTATTCAGGAATCATTTGCCAAAATTTCAATAAAAAAAGTCGATGAAAAACGATGCATTCACATGTATTCAAAATTTCTGAAAATGGGAGAAGAGAGATTTCTAAAGCGATACCCTGCATACCCAATCATGGATAAATGCATGATGTTGTTCAAAGATTCTGTCTTTATTTCAAAATATTCTCCAATCTACACCTTGAAGACAGCCAGTCCGAACAATTTTTCATATGAAACAAAAATCATTACATCAAAAGTAATTGGTTCAAACAAGATCTTGACAAACTTTAGTATTTGCTATGAGGAAAACAAGAGAACTAATTATGTTCTAATTAATTCTGATTCAGAAAAGATTTTTGGCAAAGCTCAAAGATTACCTGATAAAGAATGTCCTTCATTTTGGATAGTAATCAAGGCAACCACCATTCAAAATACTCAATTTTCATGGGATTATGAACATAAACCAAATCCACAAATTGAACGAAAGATGTTTTGAATGATTTCTCAAAATATATGATCTTTAAGTGAATTCAAATGAAGGCAGACTTGTCATGGAACGGGAGAAGACAACTGTCTTATCACGAATTCACTTAATGTGTATACGACATTCAAACTTTTAAGATACTGAGTGGTTGATTAAATTCTGAACTTGCTCAACTAACACTTGGTTCAATAACATAATCCATAATTCTTGCTCTGGTGAAAAATCAAATGATCCCAAACAGCTGTATTTTATAGCCCTTGTAGTATTGATTCTTGCATATCACATGCATACTTCTCATGCAATCCATGATGATTTGTTGCATCATAAGAGTCAGATTCTAAAGGTTGTTGATGTATCCTGTGAAAGTGGTGCTTGTGATGAAAAAAATGACCACAAACATGACCATAAAAAGAAGCGTAAGGTTATGTCAATTCACAGATACTAGTTTTTTTCCAACTATTTGTTTTTACAATATTCTATTTTATACAATACTTACAAGAAACAAATTTTTGAGATAATGCATTTTCTAGCGAATCTGGAGTAAAATACACTCTGTCATCTTTTTCTATAGAATGTAATTGACATTCTGGTTTTACTGTGCCTAAATGATGTACTATTCCATCTGATTTTTTTGCAAAATAGCCTGGCATTTATTTATCTGATCCTTGTTCATCAAAAATTTTATGACACATCATACATTCTCGTTTGTTTTTCAACCCTGGCATCTTTAGTGATATGGAATGAGTACATTTTTCGGGATTAATTACTCTATATGCCAAACTCTTATTCCGATGGTTTTTGTGATTTATGAGTTCTTTCGTGCTCTAATACTTTAGAAAATGTGTCTGGGTTCCCTTCCCACTTGAATTTGCATTCACGACAACTATAATTCATTTCATCCCCAATACCTTGAATGACAGTCACAAACACATCCATCTAAACAATGCATTCTAGTACAGTCTTCACATTTTCTTTGAACTGTATACCTTCTCTTTTCTTGCGTCATTTTATTTTATGTTGTAAATTCTGAAAATAAACAAAAAGATAATTGAGTTGGTTCAGAATGAAGTCAACTGGTTACTCTGATATTGATTTTTTACAATTTTCAGGCAGTTAAATAGAAACTTTTGAGTTTCTTCTTTCATGCAACAAAACATGTTACATACTGAAACCCGACCATTACTCCCGGTTGGAAGTGATGCCAAAAACGCTCTTCCAACTGCTATGGATATTGCAGGACTATCATGGATTTTAAAGGATGATGACTAGTTTATGCAATATTTACTAAACAAAAGATGCCAAGATTGTATGAGAATCAAATGTACTAAGGGATGTATTTGTGATTGTCATCCTAGGCAATGGTGGTAAAAAATGAAAGTCGAAATTGTTCAATCTGATAGTATTTCAGAACTTGATAAATTAATCAATGCCTGTATTCAAAATCGTAAAGTCAATGACATCAAATTATCTACTGTTACAAAAGATGAGAGTATTCTGTACACTTCATTAATCATGTTAGATGAGGAGGTGAAATCTGATATCTAGTACAAATTATTTTTCTGAGCAAAATATAACGGAAAAGTTTGATCATCTTTTCCCACAATATGATAATTTCAACACAAAGGTATTTCAGAAAAAAGACCATAAAAACAAGAAACGATTAAGGACTTCAGGTGAAATTTAGGTATGCAAGCATATGTCCTTCTCTCCTGTACTGGTGGAAGTGAAATTAATCTTATTTCTGAACTTAAAGAAATTCCTGAAATAGTTGAGATAAACGGAGTGTGGGGAAAATACGATATTTTTCTCAAACTATCTACCTCTGATACAGGTAAGATAGACAAAATTGTTCAAAAAATAAGGAGTTATCCTGACGTAACCGATACCTATACCATGCATGTATTGTATGGTCAAGGAGGTAGCATTGATGATGACTAAAACAAAAACTGTATTTACCCAAATTACTGGATGTGATTAGATGGGACTTTTGTCAGTTGAGGAAATACGAAATCTCGATAAAGCTTGTCAGGAACTCTTACAAGAAAATAAGATAAGGCACGTGGGAGTGATAAATGAGCTTGGAAGGCTTGTCGCAGGCGGATTCAAAAAAGGAGTAAATCCGTTATTGTCTGATGATAAAGTAAGAATGGTGTATATGCAAATGCAGCTTGATTTTAACATGAGACAAGAACTTGATGATTCACTAGGCCCTATTGATTATATTGCATCAAGGAGAACAAAACAACTTATCATGAGCGTTCCTATTGGAGAGAATTTAGTATTGATTACTGCAGAACCTGATGCAGACGACAAAGAAATTATCAAAAAAGCAGAAGAATTGTTTGATGGTATCTCAATCTCTACTGTGTAATCTGGTGTTATTTTCTATTTTTTAGAAACCTTATGATTCTACTTTAGGCGGCTCTTCTATCTTTGCTCTTTTATCAAAGAACATACAGGCAGTAAGGTCTCCTGTAACATTAACCATGGTTCTAGTCATATCTAATATTCTATCCACACCTAAAAGTAAAACAACTCCAACTGCTGGAACTCCTGCCGCAATCAGAATTGTTGAAAGTATTACAATTCCAGTTCCTGGTGCAGATGGGGCACCAATTGATGCTGCAAGAGACGTCAGCGCAATTAAAATTATTGTTGTAAAGCTTAGATTGACATCAAATAACTGTGCCAAGAAAAATACTGCAATTATTTGATACATGGCAGTACCGTCCATGTTAATTGTGGCTCCTAACGGAATAATGAATTGGGAAACTTTGGGTTTGACCTTTAGTTTTTCTTCTGCTGTTTTGATAGATACTGGCATTGTTGCTGCAGAACTCGATGTTGAAAATGCTAGAAGCTGAGGCTCCTTTATGATTGCCAGAGTAGATGCCAAAGGTCTTTTTGCAAAAAATTTGATAATTATTACGTATACTATCATCATTACAAAAAGTCCTGCAACTACTGTTGCCATATATGCTCCAAGTCCTGTTAACGCAGAAAGTCCAATTTTTGAAACTATTCCTGCCATCAGTCCAAATGCTGCAAACGGGGCAAGACGCATTGCCCATGACACTACCTTCATTGTAAAATCTTGAATGGATTCTAACAAATCAAGAATTGGTTTTGAACTTTTATGTGGTAGTGTGATCATTGCAACGCCCACAATTAATGCAAAAATGATTATGCTTAACATCTCTCCGGACATGAATGAAGAAAGTGGATTGCTTGGAACCAAACCTACTATGCTTTGAGGAATATCGTGAATTGAAAGTTCATAACTTTCAACTGGGTCTAAATCCTCAATTCCAAAACTTTCTCTAATCAAATCGCTATCAATGAAATTACCTGGTTCTATTGTAGTAGCAATAGCAATACCAATTGTAAGTGCTATTGCAGTAGTTATTACAAAATACACTGCAGCCCCCAATCCAAGTTTTTGTAACTGTTCAATACTTCCTGAAGATGTCAAACCTCTGATGATTGATGCAAAGATTAATGGAACTATGATCATTTGAATGATTTTTAGAAACAGATTGGCAGGAATTGATAGCCAGTCTGTTATCACTTCGGAAGTTTCTTTTTCAACCCATCCTGTTTCAGGTCCTAATGCAAGGCCTACCAACAATCCCACAAACAATGCAACTAACACCTGTGCCCAAAGCTTATTTTTTACAAGATATTTTATCTGGGGGATGGGCTGTGTGAAAGACCTTGTTTCCATCATTTATGATGATTTTCATAGGATAAAAAAGTAGGTATGTTCTCTGAACTGAAAATCAAAAATTCTTTTTAGCAAATCCCAAAAATTCAATTTTCAAAAATGATATTTGGAAATATCCTTTTACTGTTAAAAAACCCACTCAATGTTGGAATGTTTATAGAAAAAGTCTTACAGATGAATACGAATAGCCTAGAATCATTTTTATTTCATTTTTAATGATTTTATTTAATGGCAGATGATTCTGAACCAACTTCAATCAAACATGAAATTTTAGATAAAATTGCAGCTTTGATTGCAGCAGCTTTTGGTTTAGTTGCTGCTCTAGCCTGGAATGAGGCCATTAAAGCACTGTTTCGTGAATATTTTGGCCCTACTGATCAAGTGGGTCCCATGATAGTTTATGCAATCATCGTAACCATAATTGCTGTGATTTTAACGATCATTGTTGCACGAGCTGCATCAAAAGCAAAGGGTCTTCTTGGAAAACGTGACTACAAATGCGCTTTATGTAAATACAAAACATACGTAGAATCTGAATTTATGGAGCATCTTTCCAAAGAGCACTCTGCTAGTGATGACAAGTTTATCTCCAAATAACAACAAAATTTTTTTGATTCTGATTTAATTTCTAACTTTAAGTGATACTGCAAACGCACACACAATAATTACAATTGCAAAATACATCACTGCAACATAGTCAAACAAAAATGCAATTGTTCCTGCAATTACAGGACCTACAACTGTTGCAATTGACAATGTTGAACTAAAAATCCCAGTCGAAGTTGAACGTGGATTGTTTTCCATTAGATGAAAGTTTCCTCCAATAAACAAGAATGCCCAAGTTGCGCCAACTAATGACATGAATGGCATTGCCATCCACCATTCACTTACAAATGATAATCCTATAAAGACAAATGTTGTACAACCAATTCCTATCTTGAATTTGGTAACATTTGAAAGATGAATTTTGCTTGCCATTACATTCATCAAGATAAAAGCAGTCATGGTATTTGCTGTGTATACAATTGATATGTGATAAAGTTCTCCGCCCCATTTATCTACAATCATTATTGGGAGAATTACCCAAACTGCTGCTGCTCCAATATGTCGTAGTAATAATGACAAGAAAAGAAATTTGTTTTTTGAAATAACTCTTTTTGTAGTACCAGGCTCTACTTCTTTTTCTTGTTCTGGATTTGGAAGTTTAATTGTAAATAATAATCCCACTACAAATGATGCTGCACTAATCAAGAAAATTAATTGCAAATCATTTGCAAGTCCAGCTGCTGCAATTCCTGCCATCCATCCTAATGCATGAAATGAGATTACTGTTGCAGCCCTTTTTTTGTCATGATTTGCCTCATATGTGTATGCAATCATTGCGGGAATCATTATTCCACTTGCAATTCCCGCTGCAATTCTTACAAGAAAGAACATGGAAAGATCTGTTGCAAAATAATGCATTCCAAACGCAATTGCACAGCCAATGAACCCAATTCTAATGAACTTGAGCCTTGTTCCTTTTTTGTCAGAGTGCCTGCCAAAATAAATCTCAGATAAAATTTGGGCAAAACTAAACGAGGCTACCAAAAGCCCTATCTCAAAGACTGATTCTGTGACGCCTTGGGCAATAATGGGCATGAATACAAAGATAATGGAGATTCCAGCGTGCTGAAAAAATGTGGCACTACGTACTAGATTGTTTACTTGAACTTTTTGCATAAATGTACTAGAAATCTCCTCTGACCTAATTTCAACATACGTATCAATACTTTGTCTAGTGGTTTTTTCTGAAAAGAGTTAAACTGTACAAACTCATTTTGAAATTAAATTGACTGAAAAAGAATCTTTTCTAAATGCATTACAAAACAGAGTTTTACTTTTTGATGGCGCAATGGGAACTGAAATTCAAAAATTCAATCCAAAACCAGAAGACTTTCCAAACAATCAAGATGGATTCAATGATGGCTTGGTGATAACTCATCCTGATTGGATTAAACAAATTCACAGACGTTATCTGGATGCCGGAGCTGATTGTATTGAAACAAATTCTTTTGGCTCAAACAAAATTAAACTAGATGAATACGGTTTTGGTGATCAAACAATTGAATTTAATAAAAAAATTGCACAACTCGCATTTGAAGTATGTCAAGAATATTCTGACCGACCACGATATGTGATTGGTTCTATGGGTCCTTCTGGATTTCTTCCAAGCTCAAATGATCCTGATTTGGGACAAAAACCCCTTGATGAAATCCGAGAAGCATTCAAACTTCAAGCAGAAGGGCTGATTCTTGGCGGTGTTGATGCATTACTAATTGAAACAAGTCAAGATATTTTGGAAGTAAAATTGGTAATTGAAGCATGCCATGAGGCCATGGAAAAAACTGGAAAAAAAGTTCCAATAATTGCAAACACCACTCTGGATCAATATGGAAAGATGTTGCTTGGAACAAACATCCAAGCTGCATACACCACTGTTTCTGATATGGGAATTGACATTTTTGGAATGAATTGTTCTACTGGTCCAATTGAGATGACGCCAAGTGTAAGGTGGCTTGATGAGCAAAATGAACATAATATTTTGGTGGTTCCAAATGCCGGCATGCCTGAAAATGAAGGTGGTCAGGCAGTATACAAGATGACTCCTGAGAAGATGGGTGAAGCATTGGGTGATTTTCTTAATCAATACAAAAAAGTTCGAATAATTGGAGGATGCTGCGGAACAAATCCTGAACACATCAAAGTTCTAAGAAAAGTAATTGACGAAAAAGCCAACTCTATAGAGGGTTAAGTATTTAGAAAAACCGAGATGATTTTACACTATTGACCATTCCTAGAGTAAGTTCTGCATTAAAGGCAGTTGACCTGAAACAAGTTCCAGCACCACTCATTATTGGTGAGAGAATCAACACTCAGGGTTCTCGTAAAGCAAAACAACTAGTTCTTGCTGATGATTATGATGGACTAGTTGATTTGGGTAGAACTCAAGTTGAAGATGGTGCACACTGTCTTGATGTATGTGTTGCAACAACTGAACGTTCTGATGAAAAAGAATTCATGTTAAATCTGGTCAAACGTTTAAGCTTAGAAGTAGATGCCCCTCTTGTAATTGATTCAACTGATCCAGATGTAATTGATGCATCTGTAAAACAAATTCCAGGAAGACCGATAATTAATTCAATTAATCTTGAAGGTGATGGAAGTAGATTTGAAAAACTTGCACCAATAATGGCAAAGTATGGTTTGCCTGCAATTGCATTGTGTATTGGACCTAATGGAATGGCAAAAACTCCTCAGCAAAAATTAGAAACTGCTGAATTACTTTATGAGACTGGAAAAAAATATGGATTAAAAATTGAGCAGTTTATCTTTGATGTGCTTACATTTACCCTTGCAACAGGTGAGGACGAATTTCTAGATGCAGGAAAAAACACTCTTGAAGGAATCCGTCTTGTAAAAGAAAAATTTCCTGACTCTTTTACCACATTGGGTCTAAGTAACATTAGTTTTGGATTAGTACCTTATGCTAGAAAAATTCTAAATTCTGTGTTCTTACATCATGCGATAAAAGCTGGTCTTGATACTGCAATTGTAAATGCAAAGGAGATAATTCCATATGGCGAAATTGATGAAAAAGAAAGAAAACTTGCTGAAGATCTAATTTTTAACACTCATCCAAACGCATTGTCTGAGTTAATCACATACTTTGAGAATGCAGGACCTCAAGCAAGCACCGTATCTAAGAAAGTAGATGTTGATCCATCTTGGTCTGCAGGAAAGAAGGCTAACTTTAGAATTGTAAACAGGCTCAAAGACGGAATTGAAAATGATGTTGTTTCTGCTATTGCAGATAAAGTTGGAAAAAATGATATTCTAAAAGACAATGATGGTAAACTTTTCCTTGATGCTCCTCCTGAGACAACTCATGATGGTGCAATCCGAACTCTCAATGAAGATTTACTTCCTGCAATGAAAGAGGTAGGCGATAAATTTGGTGCAGGAGAATTAATTCTTCCATTTGTTTTGAAATCTGCTGAATGTATGAAGGCAGCTGTCGGTGAACTAGAAAAGTATCTAGTCAAAGAAGAAGGATCTAGCAAAGGAAAACTGGTTTTAGGAACTGTGTATGGTGATGTTCATGATATTGGAAAGAACTTGGTAAAGACAATCTTTCAAAATAACGGTTATTCTGTTTATGATCTTGGAAAACAAGTTCCTTTACAAAAATTCCTTGAGAAAATTGATGAGGTAAAACCTGATGCAGTTGGACTTTCTGCATTACTTGTTTCTACGTCAAAACAAATGCAGTTCTTTGTAGAACATGCAAGAAAAAACAAAATGAATATTCCAATTCTTTGTGGTGGTGCTGCAATTAACAGTAACTACATTAATCGAATTGCAAAAGAGGACGGAATCTATGAGCCTGGTGTCTTTTATTGTAATACAATGTTTGAAGGACTAAAAACAATGGATACTTTGATTTCAGATGAAAAGCCAAAACTTTTGGCGCAATGGAAAGAAAAATTGGAGAACTGGAAAGAGAAATCCTCTGCAACAATTGATCCTACTAATCTTCCAAAAAGTGACATTAAACCTGTGCAGGCACCTGCCCCAAAAACTATTGGCGAACCAATACGCCTAAAACTAGATCAGATTAACATGGACGAAGTATGGCAACTCATTGATAAAAAATCACTCTTCAAACTTTCTTGGGGGTTGAGAGGTAAAGCAGGATCTGAATCAGAATCTGATCATGAACAACTGCTTAGTCAATGGAAGATTAGAATAATTCGAGAAAAACTGTTTGAACCTGAAGTAGTTTATGGATATTTCAAATGCCACAACAAAGATGGAAAATTATCTGTAGACAATCCTCATGGTGATGACGTAACATTTGATTTTCCTCGTTCAACAAGACTTGAACATCTATGTTTGACTGATTATTTTGGCGATGATGATATTGTCGCATTTCAGGCTGTAACTGTGGGAAACAAAGTTGCAGACATTATTGAAAAATGGAATCAAGAAGACAAGTACACTGATGCATATTATCTTCATGGATTGGCAGTTGAAGTTGCCGAAGCTTTAGCTGAATGGATTAACCGAAAAATAAAATCTGAATTGAATTTAGAAGCAGGTGGTTTGAGATACTCTTGGGGTTTTCCTAGTTGCCCTGATGTATTACAACACCGATTGGTATGGAAACTATTGGAACCTGAAAAATCTGGAATGGAATTAACTGAATCAGGACAAATCATCCCAGAGCAATCTACTGCAGCAATAGTAGTACATCATCCTAAAGCATCATACTTTGTACTTTAGATGGTTGTTTTATCCAAAAATTCGTTTAATCCTGTAAAATCATTTGGAGATGTGAGTAAAACATCACCTGTGATTTTGTGTGTTTGTTTTAACAACTCTTCAAATTCTTTACTGTATGATTCTAAATCTAAATCCAAAAACTTTGCAGATTTTTCATTTTTTTGTGAGGGAAATAGTATGATTGGGATAACTGAAAATTTACTGAGATTTTCTGATAATGCTTGAACCTGTTGTATGTTTTGAATGACTTGAGTCATGAATCCTTTTGGTTTTGCATCAATTTTTTTTCCAAGTTTAGAGAAATTTGGATTGTTTGATACTGATAGGTACAAATCAATTTTTGAATCTATACTTTTCTCTCTTAATTTTTTTACAGTCAAACTTGGTATTTGTCCAGAGTCTGCCTTTCCTGTTTGTGAAGGGTCTCCCATCAAAATTAGGATTCCTGCAAAGCCAATCTCAATACATTTTTCTGCAAATTCAAAAATCTCTGCTTCTGATTTGTCTCTGACTCTAAGACTAACTGTAATTGGCAAATCTGGAATTTCATTTTTAATTATTTTTCCTACATCTAATGGTGAAACCCTTTGATACCCTAACACATTTTCTGTAAGGTGAATTGCATCACATTTTTTTGAAATAATTTTTATCCTTTCAATGAATTTCTTTATTGATTCATTTGTATCTACATCAGGTAAAATTTTAGGTGGATTAGCTTCATACCTGATTGTCATATTATCATTTTTTGTATCCTTGGTTAAAACCTTTGAATACTAAAACCCATATGGAAAAGTAGGAAAGAAGAAAAATGATTCTTGAAGATATCCAATCTATTCTTACAAGTAAAATTCATCCTACTATTGAAAATTCCGGAAAGTACCGCTTAGCATCAGTGCTTGTTGTAATTTATGGAAATGAACCAATTATTGTAATGACTGAAAAACCCAAACACATGAAATTTCATGCTGGTGAAATTTCATTTCCTGGGGGAAAGTTGGATTCAAATGATTCTGATCTTTTAGATACTGCATTACGTGAAACCTGTGAAGAAATCGGATTGGCTATTTCTAAAGAACAAGTAATTGGTCAACTAGAACCTGTGGTGACTTTGAATTCTGGATTCTTGATATTGCCATTTGTTGCTGTTCTAAATGAGATTCCACCGCTTTCTCCCAATCGAGAAGTCGAAACGATTTTTCACATGCCTCTTGATTCTTTATTGGACACCATTGCACACGATCCTGATCCCTCGCATAACATAATTCAGGAGATGTTCACCTTTGAATACCAAAACAAAATCGTATGGGGTGCCTCTGCTAGAATCCTAAAACAGATTCATGATGGCCTAAAATCCTGAGATTCATTTAAAAAGAGCTCCACGTGCCTGAAAATCTATGGCTGCACGTAAGTCCTCTCCAAGGAAGATTCGTCTGTTGAAAAAAACAAAACAGGCATCACCAGTACCTGCATGGATTATTCTCAAAACAAAGAGAAGTGTTAGAACAAATCCAAAACGTAGAGCTTGGAGATCAACTGATGTGGAGGTAGGATAGATGTCTCAAGAATTAGAACGTGTTTACACAATTCCACTTGGTAAAGTATTACTCTCTCAATCACAACACCGAGCAGTTAGAGCAATCAATATGATCAAAGAATTTGCTCGTCATCACATGAAGGTTGAAGATATTAAAATTGAAGAAGATTTAGCTCATCAAATTTGGGCAAAAGGAATCAGAAGTCCTCCAAGAAAGATTAGAGTTAGAATGAGTAAGACCGATGAAGGTTATGTTCTTGTTTCACCTTATGAAGAAGAAATTGAATCTAAAGTAACTCCTGAAAAAGAAACTCCAAAAGTTGAAGACAAAGTAGAAGAAGCACCAAAGAAAGAAGAACCAGCTAAAGAAGCACCAAAGAAAGAAGAACCAGCTAAAGAAGCACCAAAGAAAGAAGAACCAGCTAAAGAAGCACCAAAGAAAGAAGAACCAGCTAAAGAAGCACCAAAGAAAGAAGAACCAGCTAAAGAAGCACCAAAGAAAGAAGAACCAGCTAAAGAAGCACCAAAGAAAGAAGAACCAGCTAAAGAAGCACCAAAGAAAGAAGATAAAGAATAATCTTTTTCAAAAAATTATACTTTTAAAAAATTATTTTATTCTAATTGGTATAAGTCCAATTTGCAATCAATACTACAATCTGGTGCGGACCAGTCAAGTGTGTCTTCTTGTGGAATCATTCCGAGTGGATCATAGTTGTCAAATTTAGTCATTCCTTGTATTGATGACAATATCACTACTTTGGATTCAGATTCTGAAGTCATGTCAATTTGTGAATTGCTTTCATTAAGAATTCCACTTGTGAGATTGGTTATTGAGTTTAGTACTCCTACTGGAATATTACTACCTCCAACGACGTACAGCATTGAACGTTTTACAGCGTTAGGTGGAGCATTTTCATATAACATTTTGAGTGAGTCTCTAAGTGAATCTTCAATATCTTGTCCTTCTTTGCTTGTAGTGAGAATATTTGTATCTGAAGACATTTCTGAGGTTCCAAGTGATTCTACAACGTGCATAATTGCAGAGTTTGCAATGTCATAGCATGCTTTAGGAGTCAAGTCTGGGTTGCTCTCTAATAGTGAATCATTATCAAGCACAACAGTACATTCCGAGTTTTCTCTAACTCTCTTTAGTGATACGCCTGAATTGAAAATTCTATCTTTCTCGTATTTGAAAGGCATAATTGCAAATGAAACTAATCCTACATCTGCTTCTTTACACATTTCTGATACTACTGGTGCTATGGCTGAGCCTGCTTTTCCTGCTAAATTACTCATCATAACAATAGTGGAATAACCAGAAATTTTTGATTTGATTTCTTCTGAAACATTGTAAGTTGAGCCTCTGATTAACTGCATTGATGGATTTACTACTGAATCTGTTGAAACATGTACAGATGGTACTTCTTCTGTGAAATCTTTTGAATCATTACTGATCAAGAGACAATCTGAATCTAGTGAATCTTTGGCTTTGAGTGCTAATTTTGAGCCTGCGCCACCCAAACCTATTACTAAAATTGGTTCTTTTACTTGAAAACTCATTTCAGATCCTATTCTCTGAATTCCATAAAAAACCTTCTTACGTTTTTTTAATCAAATTTTAGATCTAAAAAATTTAGCTTGCGATCTTCCCAAGAAGGCTATTCTGTGTAGCCTCAATGATCTCAACTGCTTGCAATTGCCCAATGTCCACTTGTTCAGGGACAAACACCGGCTTGTATGCAAAGTTTCTTCCTTTGATTCCCTCGTCTGTCCTTTCATCAAAGAGAACATTGCCTTTCCAACCGATCCACTTTTTGTTGTTCTCTAACGATATTTTGTTGATCTGTTCAAAAATTTTCTTACTTCTTGATTTTACTTCTGCAACATCAATTTGTTCCCATTCAGCAGCTTCAGTTCCTGGTCTGGCACTGTATTTTGAAAGATTTACCACATCTGGTCTTGTCTCATCAAGCAATTCTACTGTTTTCTCAAAGTCTTCTTTTGTCTCTGAAGGAAATCCTACTATGATGTCTGTTGAAATGGTAAAGTTTGGGAATCTCTCTCTTGCCTTTTTTACTATCTCTCTGAATGTTCCAGCAGTATGACCCCTTTTCATGTCGTGCAAAACCTTGTCACTTCCACTTTGTACTGGGATGTGGAGAAACTTGAAGACTTTGTCATTATCATATGATTCAATTAATTTCTCTTTAATTCGTGGCATGTACATTGGATTCATCATTCCTACTCTGATCATAAACTCTTCAGGGATTTCTGAGACTGCATTAATTAAAGAAGGTAAATCTGTTCCAATATCAAATCCATAACATCCATTATCAGTTGATGTTAACCACACTTCTTTACATCCTTCATTGATCTCTGTTTTTACTTGTCTTACAATGTCTCCTAGTCTGTAACTTTGAAGATCTCCTTTTGAAATTTTAGTCTGACAAAATGTACATTCACTCATACATCCACTTGCAATCTCAACTATTCCTACTGCTGGATTCAACCTAACTTTTGGCAATCCCACTTTTGATAAATCAGAGTCTTCTAATGCAATCTCTTTTCTTCCTTTAAGTGTAGAATCAATGACTTGGAGAGTTTTACCTAAAGAATTTGGACCAAGTAGACTGGCACTTTGAGAAAACTTTTCGACAGTTTCTTTTTCAGCTTTTGGTAGACAACCAGCTACGACTAGAGGCTTTGTCTTTAGTGATTTTATCCTATGAATCATCTTGTTTGCTGTTGCATCTTTTACAGAACATGTTACAACAATGTTAAGATCTGATTCTGACGAATCCTCAACTAACGTATGGCCTCCATTTAGAATTAATCCTGAAATCATTTCAGAGTCTGCAAAACTTGCAGAACATCCGTAAGATTCTACAAATATTTTTGCCATACTTTATCCAAACAGAGAATCAATTTCTTTGTTAGTCATTAGTTTCTTTGAAACAACTAGTTCTCTGATAGTTTTTCCAGTTTTTAATGACTCTTTGAAAAGTTCTGCAGATTTGAGATATCCAATTTTTGGAGTTAGTAATGTAACGATTACTGGACTGTTTTCAATATCTGCACGTAATTTATCCTTGTTTGCAGTAAGTCCATCAATTAGATTGGCAGAAAATATTGGCAAGAAATTCTTTAACATATCTGTTGACTCTAACATGCACTTTAGCATTCCCGGCAACATTACATTAAGCTCAAACTGACCACTTTGTGCTGCATAGGATACTGCAGTATCGTTTCCAATTACATTAAAGCAAATCATATTCATACATTCAGCTAATGATGGGTTTACTTTACCTGGCATGATTGATGAACCTGCATGAACTGCAGGAATTCCAAGTTCTGCTAAACCTGCAATTGGACCTGATGCCATTAATCTAATGTCATTTGCAAGTTTACCAATCTCTAATGCCAAATTACGTAATGCTCCTGAACAATTTGCAACAGCATACTTGCTTTGCAGTCCATGTTGCATATCCTTTTCAGGCTTTAATGATAATTTTGAAATTTTTGCAAGCTCTGATATTGCAATTTTTCTGTAACCTTTTGGTGTGTTAGCCCCAGAACCAACAGCAGTTCCACCAAGTGCAACATTTTGTAGTTCTTTTTGTGATGCAGCAATTTCGTTTCTTGCTTTAGTGATAGATGTGACATAAGCTGCAAACTCACTACCTAAAGTTACTGGTAGTGCGTCCATGAGGTGAGTTCTTCCAATTTTCTTAAATGATGAAAATTGTTTTGCTTTCTTTGATAATGATTTTATCAAAATATCAATAGCTGGAATTGTTTCTTTGAGATTCATCAAAATTGCAACATGCATTGCAGTGGGATATGTATCGTTACTTGACTGTGACATGTTGACATGATCATTTGGATGTAAGAATTCATACTGTCCTTTCTTTTTACGCAAAGTCTCTAATGCAACATTTGCTATAACTTCATTTGAATTCATATTAAACGCGGTTCCTGCTCCAGAATTTATCATATCTACAACAAATTGATCAACATGCTTTCCTGCCAAAATTTTATCACACGCAGAAACTATTGCTTTTCCACGTTTACTGTCAATAGCCTTTGTTTTCATATTGGCTACTGCAGCTGATCTTTTGATCATTACAAACGACTTTACCAAATTCTCATGAGACTTGTTTCCTGTAACGTGATACTGTTTGATTGCTCTGCCCGTAAATGCTCCATAATATGCGTCTGCAGGAATTTTGACTTTGCCTAGTGAGTCTTGATCTAATCGAAACTTCATTCTATACTCGGTTGTTTTAACCCATTATTCATTCTTTTTCAGAGATCTTCATATTTTCATATACCAATAATGGGAATTATTATATAGGATTCAGGGGGCACCGTGCTTAATGAATAAGCGTGTTAGTATGCTCTTTACAATTGCAGCAGTAGCTGTAATGGGCGCAACCTTATTCGGAAGCACATACACACAAACCCAGATTACTGGTCAATCCCTTGACATGTCCCAAATGGACGTCGATGTCATGGATAAAATCAGAAATATGGGAGGTTTACAGCTTGTAATGCCTGAAGCATTCGCAGAAACTGATTGTGGTGTTCTAGAAAATTCTGGTAGAAAAGTAGTCGAGTTCAACTTGACTGGTGAAAGTGTTGAACTTCCAATTATGGGAGGAAAAACTTACAACGCCATGACTTTCAGTGGAACAGTCCCAGGACCAACCCTTAGAGTCACACAAGGTGATGTTGTAAAAATGACACTTGTAATTCCAGATGATGAAGTTACTGGACACGGTAACGACATGCACGCATCACAAATGTCAGCAGGAAACTTTGAATCAGTTAATCCTGGTGAAACAAGTCAGTACTGTTACATCGCTGAATCCGCTGGTATTTTCAAATACCATTGTTCTGGTGTTAAACTCATTGGTATGGACCAACACGTACTTTCCGGCATGTACGGAATTGCAATCGTTGATCCAGCAAATGGTTACAAGAAACTAATGGTTGAAAAAACAAGTGGCAGTGGTGAACTTGACAGAAAATTCTATGATGCAGATGCATTAGAGTTCCAACTCCAATATAATCAGTTGTACCTTACACCTGAAGGCAACTATGATGCAGGAGCAATGTTCCAACATCATAACACTGCAACAGTTGTTAACGGAATGCAATTTGGTTATGTACCAAACATGGCTCATAACTTACTCGTCAATGGCGATGTAAACAAGAACATCTTTGTTGCACAACCATGGAACGGACTTGAACACAAGCAATACCAATCACAACTCTTATTTGTTGAAAATGATCAACACGTAAGATTATTCGTTGAAAACCAAGGTAACGAACCAGTATTCTTCCACATTGTTGGTGAAATATTGGATAGAGTTGTCCAAGGTAACAGAGTACAATCCGCAGCAACTGAAACATGGTTACTCGGTGGCTCACAAGGAATGATTGTTGACTTGGTATTTGATGAACCAGGTGCATATGCAGCAGTAAACCATGATTATGCAGCAATTTACACTGGCGCAGCTACAGTCTTTGTAGCAGGTGACCCATTCGGCTTGAACCCAGTTCTAGTTGAGAAAGGAGTTATCCCAGCACCAGTAGCATCTTATGCATATGCTTTAGGCAACCCAAGTGATGCTGTCCCACCAATGGGAATGAACAGTATTGCTCATCCTGCACTAAACATTCACGGTTTATACACTGATGAAGTAGCTTCTGAAATGCAAGCAAGTGGCGATTATGTCGCATTATGGGAAGTAATTCCTGTAGTAGCAGAAATCCTAACTTCTTGATCATTTAACATCTTTTTCTTTTTATTATTTTGAATGAATTATATTCCGTAGCTCCGTTTTGAATTTCATGGGATTTGATGATTCTGTACTAATCTGTGATGAAGTAGATCCAATTTTGAATAAAATTTTACAAGATAATGGATTGAAGGTGTCTTATGAACCAGAGATCACTCCTGAACAAATATTAGAAAAAATTTCTGATTACAATATTGTAATTGTTAGAAGCAGAACTACTATTACTAAAGAAATGATCGATAAGGCAGATAACTGTAAAATCATTGCACGTGTTGGAGTTGGACTTGATAATGTTGATCAAGAAGCTGCCAAAGCAAAGAACATCCGAGTAATCAATGCTGTAGAAGGTGCAATGAACGCCGTTGCTGAATTAGTATTGGGTTTGATGTTAGCCCTTGCAAGACAAACCGCCAGAGGTGATAGAGGAATTAGAAATGAACAGTGGCTCAAAAAAGAATTGAAAGGAACCGAACTTGCAGGAAAATATCTTGGAATTATTGGATTAGGAAATATTGGAAAAAGATTGGGAAGGCTTGCACGTGCACTTAACATGAATATTATTGGTTATGATGTTGTTCCAATCGATGAAGAATTTTCAAAAGAAGTTGGTTTGATGAAAGCTGATTTGAATACTTTGTTACAAAGTTCTGATTATATCTCAATTCACGTTCCACTATTAGATTCGACTTATCATCTCTTAGATGCACAAAAAATGTCTACTATGAAAAAGACTGCCAAAATCATCAACACTTCTAGAGGTGGAGTAGTTGATGAAGATGCACTTTATGACGCACTCAAAAATGGAACTTTGGGTGGGGCAGCTTTAGATGTATTTGAAAAAGAACCTGCTATTGGAACAAAGTTGGCAGAACTTGATAATGTTATTTTAACTCCTCATATTGGAGCTCAAACAAAAGAAGCACAATCTTTGGCTGCAAATGTAATTGCTGAGAAAATCGTCCAAATTTTAAGAGGCGTCATCTAATCATTCCTGCGTGATTCTTAAAAATACGCAAAAAAGTTGACTTTTACGTGATTAATTATCGTCTCTTTGTTTTTAACACCAATTTGGAGGAAGTCAATCGTATTGAACAATCATAGTATCACTCAATTACAATCTGAGAGATTGAGAAATCTGACCAATGGGAATACTTTGCTAAAAATCTCACTAGGACTGATCTTCTTCACTTTGCTTTCTTCAGCTTTTGTATATGCTGAAACAATTTCAGTTAATGTGGATGGAACTAGTTACAATGTTGATTATACTGCAACTGGACTGTCCGTATCTGGTATCGAATCAGACCCTGATTTCATTTCACTAATTATTACTGTTGATGTGACTGACTCTCCCGGAGTTTTAGATATTACATTTGATAGAACCTTCTTTGATTCTATCTATGAAGGCGTAGATGATGACTTTATTATTTTGGCTGATGGTGATGAGCCAAACTTTTCAGAAACTGAAACTAATTCTCAAAGCAGAACTTTGAGCATTGAATTACCTACTGGAACTGAAGAGGTAGAAATCATTGGTTCTGTATTTGGTAGAACCATAGAAGAAACCCCTTCTGGAACTGAGGAAACTCCTGAAGAAACTGTTTCTGAAAAACAAATTCCTGCAGCATTTGTAGATCCTTCAAAAGATCCAAAGTTCTATGTTGAACGTTATGTTACTGAATCATCCTACAAGGATTGGTTTGAAGACAATTATTCTGATTACACTTTCCATGAGGCTTTAGATATCTCAAAATCTGAATTAGACAAACTAATTGCTGAAATTGAAAAAGAAAAATCTGAACCTACACCTGTAGAAACTCCAAAAGAACCTACTAAAACAACAGAATGTGGTCCTGGAACAATTCTCAAAAATGGTGTATGTGTTTTAGATGAAAGATGTGGTCCTGGAACAATTCTCAAAGATGGAATGTGTGTTGCTGAACCTCAAAAATCTTCCCCTGCAAGTACTACTGGACTTGGTAAGGAATTGGGTTATGGATTAATTGCAGCATTTATTGTAACTGGAGCAATTGCAATCATCTTGGCATTAATGTCAAAGGCTAGTAAAAGCCGAGATTAATCACAAGTCAAATCTTCAGCATTCATAATTTCATCAAATTCAAATCCTGAAATTTGTGTAGTTGATGAATATGGAATTATGCCTAGAATTGGCGTTTCAGTTTGAATTACTACCACAAACTTGTTGGCATCCATTCTCATTTCCCCTGAGTCAAATGAAAAATCAAAATTCATGAAAATATGTTGTGCTTCTTCAAAATCTTCAGATGAAAAAACTCCCTCTTGAATTCCTGACGATGATGGATTAAGTGTTAGAGGTTGAACTACATATGATCCAAGATATCGTTCCATGTAAAATACCGAAACTTCAAATTTTTCAAATGTCACCCAAAATGGCAGTGTATTGCAAAACTCTGTTTCACCATGATTTAACATTGTAAAAAATGAAAAGATTCCAGGAGAATTCCATCTGTATTCTAATTGTTGACTGCCAACAATATTCATTACAGAAAATACAAACGGAGTAACTATTACTATAATTGCAATTATGGTTATGACAGAATATTTGTTCATATCTCATTTCCTGTTTCTTGATTAAGTGATATTATGTTTCTCTCGATGAGATTGTTTACTGCATTAACTAAGTCCTCATCTGAAATCAATTCTTCAAGCCACCAGTATCCAACATTTTTCACCCATTCAGGAATTCTTACATCATAAACAGTTGTTTCGTTTATCTCAAAAGGAATTTTGAAAATACCTTGCTCCTCTGTGAATTTTTGGAATGCATCAATTAAAAACCCATCTGATATGTTTCCTGAAAGCCAATTTGCCATAATTGGTTTTACTACTTCTGGAATGCATACTTTGTTTTCATCAATTAATGTAAATTCTGCTGTTGTTTGTACTCCTTCATATTCAACATCAATGAAATATTTCCCTAATGGAAAAATTTCCTTTTCAAAAGCAACTCTTGATGGTACTGGATTTTCTAATTCAGTTATTGGAAATGGAATTGCACTACTTCCTTTACCTACTTCATCTCTGATGTGAATTATTGCAGGATTTCCTGTAATTTCTGAAACCTTGATTGTATAGAATAATTTCTCACAGTAACTGTATGTTGTTTTTTCCATAATAATCTCTACTGTAGACTCTGCATATGCAGATGGCAAAACTGTCAAACTAAGTGCCAAAACTGTGGCTATGACTACAGTTGTGACTTTCATCTTTTTTCTTGTTCCATCTGTTCAATAAAAATCTCAAATCAATTCTCAGGAATCCTTTTTAACAACTCTGGCGTGATTAAATTATCGAGTTTTCTGCGGAAGCAACTCTTAGAGTGCGTGGAATGTGATGCCCCACTCAAGAGAATTTTAATTACTTAGCCGTGCTCAGATTTGTTCGATTTACAGTTATTAAAGGGAGTTTTACTATGCCCGATATGCCTAGTCGTCAAGACCAAGTATGGATCAGACTCTGGAAGGAAAATGCTCCAGAACTACGTGAACGTATAGTTGGCTGGCGTAAACAAAATGCTATTACTCGTATCGACAAGCCTAGCAGAATACAAAGAGCAAGAAGATTGGGATACAAAGCAAAACAAGGCATTATTGTTGTTAGAATGAGAGTTGGAACTGGTGGTATGAGAAAACAAAGACCTACTGGTGGTAGAAGACCAAAACATCTGGGCGTTACCAGAATCAAAGCAGATGACAATATGAAAACTGTTGCTGAACGAAGAGTTAGTGAAAGATATCCAAACATGAAACTTTTGGGTTCCTACTTTATCTATAAAGATGGAAAACACTATTGGTTTGAAGTCATCTTGGCAGATCCAGATCATCCAAGAGTTGCACAAGATAAAGAATTAACTAAACGTATTTCTCAAACAGCATAAATTGAAAATAATATTCTTCATTCCGTTACTTTTACTTTTGATAGTATCTCCTGTGTTTGGTCAAATATCTGATAAAACGGGATTACTAACTCGTCTTGATGTAGATACAAGCGGTCATAATTTTGAAGTTGTCACTGTTTCAAATTTTGAGATTTTAGAACATGAGTTTGAAAAAAATGAAAAGCGCTTAACTCTTTTCATTAAAAGTGGGTTGGAAAATAATCTTGGTGAAGTAACAATCCCAATTAATTTACTTAGTGGTAATTTCACTTTTTACATTAATGAAATTGAATCCATTCAAAAATTCAAATCAAATGAAAGAATTTCATTCATAACATTAAATTTTACTGGAATTGGTAATAACAAAATCGATATCATTGGAACAGATGCACTTGTTGGCGTAAAAGAAATTGTAGAATCTGTTTCTGATGATGAAGAGACTTATGAAGAGCCTGGTGGTGGATGCTTAATTGCAACTGCAACGTTTGGTTCTGAACTGGCACCTCAAGTCCAACAATTAAGAGAGTTAAGAGATAACAAATTGTTAGCAACAGAATCAGGAAAGTCGTTTATCACTTTATTCAACACGTTTTACTATTCATTTAGTCCTCAAGTAGCAGATTATCAAAGGGAGCATCCAATCTTCAATGAAATAATCAAAACTGGACTTACTCCTATGATTACAACTTTGTCTCTAATGAATTACGCAGAAACAGAATCTGAAATTCTATCTATCGGAGTATCGTTAATTCTTCTAAATATTGGAATGTATGTAGGATTACCCACAATTGTGATTTTAAGAATTAAAAGAATCTCAAATCTATTTTTTGAACATAATCCATAATCTTGTCCCAACAAAAATCCCAACTGCTGCTGCAATTAACAATGGAACAATAATTTGTCCTTCTTCCATATTTTGATTTGTTTTAATTTGAATTAATGTTTTTTACAAATCCTTAAAATTTAGACATCAAAATCGAATCTTGTGGATAACTCAAAAATCGCTATTATTGGAGGATTTATCACAGCTGTAGCGCTATCTGTTGCTGTTATTCTAATAAGGTAACCTAGTCTTCGTTGAGTAGTTTTTGAATCATTGATTCTGCTTGTCCAACTTGCCCAAATGAAACATCTCTTAGAATTCCTTTTCTGTCTACTAGAATGGTTGATGGAGTTCCTTGTAGTGCAAACTTTTCAAACGTTTCAGCAGAATACTCTTTTGATTTCATATAATCTTTGACTCTTTGTATGATTTGATTTCTGTATTCTTCAGGTTGTGAGTCAAATTCTGGGATTTGTGGATAGATAAATTGCATTATTTTTTCTTGGCTGATTTCTCCTGTAGTTTTTACCAAATTGTCCATTGCTAAAGGAAATGGAATTTTGTATGGCAGTTTGTTTCCTTCTTGTAATTGTCCGCTCATTTGAAATGCACTTTTAGTTTCTCCTATTACCTCTCCTGTTTCTGCAAGCATTTTCAAATTATCTAGTGTGTTTTTATCAAAATCCTCAAAAGCAGTTGCAATTCCAATTACTCTTACACCTTCATCTTTGTACTTGTTGTAAATCTCAATTGCTTCAGGTAATGCATGCATAAAACACCCTGGACAGTTTACTTGGAAGACCTCCACTAGAACAATATGGTCTTTTTCCTGATCAAAATTTGTTGGTGCCCCTTGAACCCACTCTGAGACCCCAAAATTTGGTACTTTTTCGCCAATTACTGCGCTCATGAGAAATTATCGTATTTTTTCCATTAAATACATACCTCAAAAATTTTAGAATTTCTTCTGATTAACTAAATATAGGACACAAAAATCTCAAAAAACGTTGCAAGTAGTTACTGATGATCGATTGACACTTTTTGCTGAAATGGAAAAAAAGTATGAGCAAAAGGATACCGAATACTTTGTAAAACTTTTAGATCATCCGGATTATGTAGTTAGAACAAGAGCCACTTGTATCTTAGTTGATTTTGGTGGGGAAGATAAAGTCCCCTATATTGCCAAAGTTTTGAAAGATGATGAAAATGAATTGGTAAGACACGAAGCTGCATTTTCTCTAGGGCAAATGTGCTATTCTAGTTCAGTTCCTCCACTAACTGATGCAACACTCAATGATCCAAGCATGTTTGTTAGACACGAAGCTGCAATTGCATTAGGTGTTGTTGGAAATAAAGATGCAAAAGATGCCTTGGAAAAGGCATTAGATGATCCTGATAAACCCGTTGTAGAATCTGCAATTGTTGCACTATCTAATATCGAATTTATGGAAAAGTTAAGTAA
Source organism: Candidatus Nitrosopumilus sp. SW (assembly GCF_006740685.1). Lineage (NCBI taxonomy): Archaea > Thermoproteati > Nitrososphaerota > Nitrososphaeria > Nitrosopumilales > Nitrosopumilaceae > Nitrosopumilus > Candidatus Nitrosopumilus sp. SW. Next base: position 1,247,297 of record NZ_CP035425.1, read on the forward strand.
GAATGAGAAGTTTGCAAAGTTAACAGGTGGATGAGATGAATTTTTCTTATGGAATTATAGGTGTAGTTGGAGTACTTGTTGCAATATCTATTGGATTCATTGCAATGTCTCCTGATGAAATTATTGAACCTAGAGTAGTTGAAGAAAAACCCACTGTTTGTACTATGGAGTGGGATCCCGTATGTGGTATTGATGGTGAAACTTATGGTAATTTGTGTATGTTAGAAGCAGCTGATGTAAAATTTGTTCATGATGGTGAATGCAGTATTGATGATCCTATAGTTAAACCGAAAGTTGAGACTGTGATGCAAGAGATTTCTGTTACTCCTATGCCTTTGCCTCTTTTAGCAACTGAAGGAAGTATATTGGAAATTGAATCTGAGTTTATTGGTGATGATGGTAAAATAGTCAATCATGTATTTTACACAATTACTGCAACACAAGATGGAAATGAAATCTTGTATGAAGAATCTCATAGACACACAACTGTTGATGATGCTGGAAATCTAGTTGAAGTATACCCTGTTCATCAAACAACTCCCTTAAGTAATTCTGATGTAGTGATCAAAATTCTAGTTACCGGTCTTGGACATGGTGATAATGTTGCAACACCAATTACCACTGAGTATGAAATGATTGTCACTCCAGAATCAAAGGTTGCTGAAGAACTTGACACACAAGTTTTGGGTGAAGTTACATCTGCAGTTCCTGCTCCTCCACAAACACATGTAGTTGAAACTGCAGAAGGCTCTGGTGGTCCAGGATGTGAGGAAACAAACGAATGTTACTTGCCATACACAATCACAATATTTGTTGGCGATACTGTTCAATGGAACAATGTTGATACAGCTGCACATACTGTAACTAGTGGTTCAATGCAAGATGGTACTACTGGGGTATTTGACTCTAGTTTGTTTATGGCTGGAGAAACTTTTGAATTTACATTTGATAAAACAGGAACTTATGATTACTTTTGTATGGTTCATCCTTGGATGACTGGTAAAGTAATTGTCAATGAAGTGACTGAAATGGTTGTAATTGAAGAACCAACAGAAGAACCAGTATCAATGGAACCAGAAGCACTTCCTGAACCAGAATCTAAATCCAATTTGCCAATGTCATTAACCGTCTCTTCACCTGAAGGTTCAGGTGTTCCTGGATGTGAAGAAACTAACGAATGTTACTTGCCATATGAGGCAACTGTGGCAGTTGGTGCAACAGTAACTTGGAGTAATGATGATACTGCAGCTCACACTGTAACAAGTGGAAATATCAATGCGGGTACTACTGGAGTATTTGATTCAGGATTATTCATGTCTGGCGCAACTTTTGAATTTACATTTGATAAAGCAGGAACTTATGATTACTTTTGTATGGTTCATCCTTGGATGACTGGAATTATTCACGTAGAATAATCACAAAAATTTTCTTAGTTTAGTAATACAACTTTACTACCTTGCTCAGATGATTCAAATTTGTAAATCTGTTCTACTGTAGAATCCTCAAAAATCTCTGCATCATGTGTAATTATGATAAATTGCATTGGTGTTTCAGAATTTGAAATGTTTGATAACTGAGAAAGTACACCTACCAGTGATTTTTTTCTCTCTGCATCAAGATGGGTAGTAGGCTCATCTAGAATCATTAGATTAAGATTTGATGCGCCAAGAAGATTTGCCATTCCTAATCTCAAGGATAATGCTACGCTGACCTTCTCTCCTCCACTAAGTGATTCTAAATCCAATTCATCACTTTTAGAATTACAAATTATTGAAATGTCTCTTGCTTTCTCAGTGAGTTGAATTCTTTGTATTTTTGTATTAAGTAATGCAAGATATTCTGATGCCTTTGCTGAAATTGCATTTAGTGCCCATGATCTTAAACTTGTAGCAACCGGACCGTCTCTACTAAACACATTATTTTGAATCTCATCAAGATTTCTAACATATTCTTTTACAATGCTTAGTTCTGAAATTGCATTTTCAAAAATTCTAGTTTGCTCAACTCCTTTTGCAATTTTTTCTAAAATTGCCCCTATTTGCTGATCTATGCCTGATAATTCCATCTGTTTTTCATTAACATTCTTCTTAAGATTCAAAAATTCATGTTCGTCAAAACCACTTGTTTCTAATTCTAGTTTTGAAATGCTCTCAAAAATCGTTCTTGCATGTGAATCAATTTGTGATATTTCAACTAGATTTGTATTGGAAGGAATTTTTTGTATGTTTTCTTTTTTTATTTGTATTTCTTCTTGAATTCTGTCTAATTGTTCTTTAGAAGAAATTGAATGCGCTCTTAGTGTTGCTTCTGCATCTCTTGAAAATTGTAGTTTCTCTGAGAATTCTTTTCTTTTTTGGTTATACATTTGATGCTCTTTTTCTTTTAAAATTATTTGTTCTTGTAGTGACTTTAATTCTTGTTTTAGATGTTCTTCTTGGAATAACGGATTTAATTTTTCTACATCTGAATCACAAACAGGACATTTGTTATCTTTTAGTTGAAGCTTTTCTGCAAGTAATTGTTTTTCTCTAAGAGATGCTTCTTGACTTTTCATTTCTTGCATCTTCTTTAATGTGTCTTCTACGGCTTGTTCTACTTTTTCAATTTTTGATTCTAGATCCTCTTTTAGACTTACATGTTCAAAACACCCTTCACAATCACGTATTTTACGCTCATTTTCACTAATTTCTTGTTGGATTTCATGAATTGCCTCTTTTGCATATGCCACCAGTTCTTTTTTTCTTGATTCTAGTTGATTGAGTTTATCGATTTTTGGTGAATCTGTTTCTACTTTTTTCCTTAATTCATCAACTTCATTTTGTAATTGCTTTTGTTTATTTTCTAATTGTATTTTTTGAGGTTCTGATTCTTTAATTTCCTTTTGATATCTTTCTAATTCTCTTGATAAAATTTCAATATGTGTGTCATCATATCCAATTTTACTTCGAATATTCTCACGAAATTCTTTGTTGACTACTTTCATTGATTCAGAAGCTACATCAAGCTTGTCAATTCCTATGATTGCATTTAGTAACTCTTTGAATTCTTTTGGCTTTGCATTAATTATTGCATTTAATTCACCTTGTTGTACAATTGATGCTACTTTTAGTTTCTCAAAATCAAGACCTATTGCTTTTTCAACTTCTTCTGTCATTGACTCTCCAAACTGCTTTCTTTCACCTGCAGCAATCTCTACTCTTTCATCTCCAACAATCTCTGTGAACTTTGCTGATAGTGTACCTTTACTGTCAATCTTTCTTACTGCCTCAAAGGATTTCCCATTTACAGAAAAATTAACTTTGGAATATCCTTGAGTTGAACCACGTTTGATAAGACCCTTGTTAGATTTTCTTGTATGCTGCCCAAATAATGCAAATGTAATTGCATCAATAATACTTGATTTTCCTGCACCGTTATGCCCTACAAACACAGTTACTCCATTATCAAACTCTAGTTTTGTATCTGAATGTGCTAAAAAATCTCCCAATTCAATTGATGTGATCATTGTTTTCTCTCCTTTTTGAACTTCTCAAAATTTTCAATGATTATCTGTGATGCCTCCTGAATTTGCCCTGACGCTAGAACTGGGAGAAGTTCCTTGATTGCAAGATTGGCAGCATGTTCTGAGCCTAATGCATCAACTGAGAGTCTGTACATTTCATCATCTATGATGTTTGGTCTGTCTAGAAAAACTGAAGAATCAGAAACTTGCTTTGTGCTGATTCTCCAAAAACATCTCAAGACCATTGAATTTAGTCTTGCGATTTGTGCCTGAATGTGATCTGTTTCTATATTTTCTCCATGAATATTTACTTCTACTATGGGTTTTTTTACAAAATCTGTAATTTTCTCAGAAATCTCATCAACGGTCTTTGCTAATTCTTGATAATCTGTTTTGAATGAGAATTGTGGTCTTGTATCTAATTCAATCCAGTTTGGTTTTGCTTCTTGTCCTGAAATGTCTACTTCAAAAAATCCTTTTTTAGTTTCTTTAATTCCTTCACTTGTTGTTAGTTCAATTGAACCTGGATATGCAATTGGTCCGTTTAGATGATTGAATTTTTTAACATCCATGTCGTGAAGATGTCCCATTGCATAATATGTGAAGTTTTTTGGAAGATCCGTTGACTGTAACTCTCCTGCAAATTTGTTAAATTCTGTTATTCCTTGATGTAAAACTAAAATTTTGTGTCCTGTAAAGTTTTTTGCAACTTTGTCTACCTCTGCAAATTTTTCTTCATACTGTGGAATCTCTGTTTTTCTTATCTTGTCAAATCCTGCAAGAAGAATTCCTTTGTATTCAATTGGTTTACCTTGACCAATATATTTTGAGAATTCTAAATTATGATATACATAAGGAATTGGTGTTGTTCTAATTCTACTAATATCATGTTCTCCTAAAATGAAAAATGAATCAATATTATTTTGCTTTAACCTCTTTAACCCATTTGCCATTTGTACAATTGCAGTGCCGTTTGGATTTGGCACATGAAAAATATCTCCTGCAAAAATTACAAAATCGACATGATCTTTAATTGATGTGTCAATTGCTTGATTAAATACATCATAGACGTCCTGCGCACGTTCCTCTGACCCATATTGCACTAATCCTAAATGAGTATCTGAAATATGTGAAAATTGCATTAGTCTAACAACAAATCTTTTTGAACTAGTCCTTGTGTTGATTCTACTGCCACTCCATTCATCTTCTCTGCATTAGCCCATGCATTTACTGCACTTTGGTCTGCTCCCATAATCTTCTCTTTTACTTCTTCAACATGTACTAGTGATGGCAAGTTTGTCCATTGTCCAACAAGGACTGCATCACCTACATTCAATGAGGTCAATTGGGCAATCAATTCACGGCTAGTTGACTCTGTTGCTGAGGCTATTTGGCGTTGATCATCTTCTTGAATTATCTTCATAATTGCAAACGAACCCATTTGACTGAGAACATTAAGGTCTACACTTCGGGGTCTTTGAGATACAACTCCTAACCCTAATCCAAATTTTCTTCCTTCTCTGGCAATTTTTGCTGCCCAATATTTTGCACTTGTGTCATGATCTTTTGGGATGAAGACATGTGCTTCTTCAATAATTACAAAAATTGGAGAATTGAATCTATAGTTTCTTTCTCTTTTGCTTTTCCCGTGTCTTGCAATACTTGCATCTTTTCTATCTTTGAGTAGTTGTTGCAAATAAAATGCAACTGCAACATTTGCTTGTTTCTCAGACAACTCTGAAATATTGAGAATGTTGGTGCGTCCCTCTTTGATGAAACCAATTGGGTCTCCCATGTCTGGATCCAAAATGTCTTCAAATCTCTTCTGTGCTTCTTCTATAATGTCTTGAACTCTGTATGCTGATGTTCTGATTTCTTTTAGTTTTTTATCCTCTGAATTTACAATAAAATCAATTTCATTTTCTAGCTTACTCCAAAATTCTTTTGATTCCTTAACGTGTTTTGTAAATGCCATCCTCAAAACTCTTTGCTGAACGTTTGCACCATCTCTAATCTCTAAAACTTCTGAAAGTTGATCTGCATCTAACAATCTTGGATTAATTTTTGCGTCAACTACATTAATTCTAGGAATGTTTAGTGTTGTATAGTCATTGTGATAATCAAAAATTATTACTGTTCCTTTTAATTTTGAAATTTGTTTTGTAACTAGTGATACAAGATTACTTTTACCCATACCAGTCATTGCCAAAATTCCTAAATGTCTTGAGACAATTTTATCTAAATTCACTTTTGCATCAATTGTTTTGTTTCTCAAAAGATTTCCAATCTTTACCCATCCATTATTTTTAGGACTGAAAATTTCCTCAAGATCTTGTTTGCTTGGCTGAGTGATTTCTGTGCCTGGAATTGGTGGGATTGCAGGAATGATTGACTGTCCTTTTCTCAAATTCTCTAAAAATCCTAAAATTCCAATGTGTGCAGTAAACGTCTTATCTCTTTTGTTTAATTCTGCAATCTCTGTACTTTCTACAGCTTCATCAAAATTTCTAACATCTGCAAATGCTGCACTTGTTACTGCTGATTTTTCTACTAATCCTAAAATTTCACCTTCATCAGAACCAATCTTGATGTATTCTCCAACAGACAAAGCTCTCGATGTAATTGCAGTCACAAATGTTGGTTTTGATTCACCGATTACGAATCCTAAACTCAACCTAATACCTCACGTGATCCAATCTCATTACTTAGACCTAACAAACTAACCATTTTTGCAAGTTCTTTATCAGATATTTTACAGTTATTATGTGCAAGTTTCAATGCGTATGGATATCCGCCGACACTTGTTTTGTATAATTTGTTCAAAACTGATTTTATGTCATTTTCATCATGTTGTTCTCCTAGAAATTCCAATTTTATTATCGGTGTAGAGTCACTAAGTCTAACAAATGTAGATGATATCACTTTGTCCGAACCATACTTTTTTTCTACAAACAATTTACTAAATCCTGGTCTGTTTGTAACATGATTATAGTAAAAAATATCTCCTGCGAGGGAACCCAATTTTTCAAATTGTTTTTTTGTATTTGATGTTTTTGCAATGAAAATCACATTGTCTCTTTTTTTCATTGTTCTAACTACCTGTGCATCCAATGCTGATTGTCTTGTCATAAATTGAGAATGCAAAGAACCATCCATTAAAACTAAATCTACTTGATCTACTGTCTTCTCACACGCATCAATCTCCATCTTACTTGCGATTCGTGAAAGATCAGTATCTGAACCTAATCCTGACTCATGTAAATCTACTAGTACTTCTCCGTCTGCTTTGATGGATACTGCTGTAGTTGCCCAAAGCTCAATTCCTTGGAATTTTGTATTGTTAAAACTTGAATCTATACCTGCAGTAACTACTTCTTCTTTTACAGGAGTAAATTCTATCCAATTCTCTCTTGCTTTTTGTATGATCTGCTCAAATTTTGGACCTTTTAGAATAGATAACATCTTGTCCCTATTGATGATGGCATCCTTGTATACGGTATTGAGCACAACAATAGTTCGTTGGTTTGAATAAAATCTTTAGGTTATACTGAACCTTGACAAAACTGATCCATTTATCCAATTTTTCCTTTGAAAATTACTTTTTCTTCAGTTCCTGATGGTGTACTTTTGTCAATGTATCTAATTTCATACTCGTCTCCGATGTGAATTGTTTTACCATCTATTTCTCTTGGAATTTTGATCTTTACTTCAAATGTGTTTGTGTTTGGTCCAGTTTCAATTAATGCCCAAGAGTTTGCATCAAATCTTGGGTTGGCTAAAGTGGTTCTGATTCCTCCGTCTCCTCTATATTCAAATGAACTAAGCGGAATTTTGTCCTCATCTTTTGAATCTTTGTTTGCATCTGGTTCGTAGATTCTCAATGTAAATTCATGGCCTATTCTAGAACCACCTCCTGATGTTTCGACTTTTGCAAATGTTTTGGTTAAGGTGATTGATTTTGTCAAAACTCTTTTTTCTCCAGAAGGATCTGTTTGATCTAAATATCTGATCAAAACAACATCATCTTGTTTGCTTGTATCTGGCAACTCTAATTTCAAATAAAATTTACCTGTATCTACCCCTGTCTCAATCATTGTATCTGGTCCTTGTATTGGGACACCATTGATTGTAAATTCAAAAAGTCCTTCTGTACTAATTACATCCACTCCACTATGACTTGTATTTAGATCATCATCTAAAATGTAATAATTCACTATGGAATTTTGAGATGCAGGTATAGTTTCAATTTCTCTCTCTGCTTTCTCAAATTTCTGGATAATTTGTATCCAGCCTCTCTCTTCTAGCCTTTCTGCAGTTGTTGGTTTAACACAAACAGGCATACCTGATATTTTTAGCATTAAAACTAGTCCTTCATCACAAGTAATTTTTTCAGGCATAACCCCTAATTTCATCTGTTTTCTCGGTGATTCGATATCTGCGAATGATGGTTGAATTATGATTAAGAGAAATATTGTAAAGACTATTCCAATTTGAAAATACATGATTTTTTCCAAATATCTTTGCATAAATAACTTGATGATGATTTATTCTCTTTAATTTCAATACTGAAAATCAATGGAGAAAATACGAAAACTGATTATATTTGATACTTTTTTACATTAAACATGCAAGGCATGTATTTTATGTTAATTGGGGTTTTGCTAACTGCTATGATTCTTCCAACAACTGTCTACGCAGAACATGTTTTAGATATTGAAGCATTTGGACAATACCTTGACATTTCACAATTAGAATCTGAAAAAGTCACGTTTGTCTTTGATGAAAAATCATATGATGTCTACTATGGATTCCGTGGCAGTCTTGATGATATGAGCTCTCATACCTCATACCCTATATTATCTTCCATGGATATCAACGAGGAAAACAAATCCATTGACATTGTTATGGAATCTGTTCCAGGGAAAACTGATTTTTGGGTTAGAATGCCTGATGATGTAATTTATGCAGAAAATGAAAAATTCACAGTAATAGTTGATGGAGTTGATACTAGATATGATCTAATGAAATTTCCAACAGATCATGTAATTGGATTCATTATTGATGAGGATACCAAAAATATTCAAATCATTGGAACTCGAGTCATACCTGAATTTGGAGCCTATGCCACTCTAATTTTGGCAATTTCTATTATGGGATTGGCATTCTTTGCTAGGAAATTCCCCTTTGCAAATAGTTTACCTAGAATTAATTAAGTGATGTTTTCTAGATATTCTGTTTGAAACGAGTAGCACTTTTAGGATGTGGTTCGATGGGAACACAAATTGCATTGGCAATTGATTCTGAAAATTTTCCCGCAACTCTCACTCACGTTTATGATGCCTCAAAGGATGCCTCTTCTTCTCTTGTTGAAAAACTAAAAAACAAACCAGAAATCGTTGAAAACTCTCACTTGTTGTCTTCTCAACCTATAGACATTGTTGTAGAGGCAGCATCGCAAGACGCTGTAAAGGATGTCGCACTAAGTGTTCTGCAAAACAAAAAAGATTTGATGATAATGAGTGTTGGTGCATTGCTTGATGAATCAATCTATGATATTTTATCTGACGCATGCAAAGATTTCAAAAAAACAATCTATCTTCCCTCAGGTGCTATTGCAGGGCTAGATGGAATAAAATCAATCAAAGGAGAGCTAGAATCTCTCTCTATCACTACAACAAAACATCCGCACTCATTAAAGGGAGCAAAGTTTTTTGAAACTTCTGAAATTAATCTTGATGAAATTACCTCCTCAACTGTTGTATACAGAGGAACTGCAAAAGAAGCAGTTACACTTTTTCCTGCAAACATCAATGTTGCAGCACTTTTGTCTCTAACTGGAATTGGTAGTGAAAAAACCAGTGTAACAATTGTTGCAGATCCTAACACTGACAAAAACACTCACCACATTGAAGCTACAGGAAAGTTTGGAAAGATGACCTTTATCATAGAAAACATTCCTGATGCAAATAATCCTAAAACAAGCCGGTTGGCAATCTTGTCTGCCATTGAAACTCTGAAAAAATATTGCTCAGATGATATCCAAATTGGCACATAACATGGCAATAATTGCCACTATTATTCACATATGTGAAAATTCTAGGCGCGATCCCATTCTTTAAATCCCCACAACCCAAATTTTCAATGGTTTATGCTCGTACAACAAACCCCTAAACTCAAAGAAGAGATTGAACGTCTCAAAAAAGAGAAAGATGTAGTCATTCTTGCTCATAATTATCAAATTCCAGAGGTTCAAGATATTGCAGATTTTACAGGCGATTCTTTAGGATTATCAAGGCAAGCCGCAAAAGTTCCACAAAAGACAATTCTTTTTTGTGGTGTGAATTTTATGGCTGAAACTGCAGCAATTATCAGTCCTCAAAAAAAGGTAATTTTACCTGATTTGGAAGCAGGATGCTCTTTATCTGATTCAATTACTGTTGATGAATTGCGAAATTGGAAGAAACAACATCCTGGTGCAATTGCAGTTGGATATGTTAACACTACTGCAGAAATCAAAGCAGAACTTGATTATTGTTGTACATCCTCAAATGCAGTAAATGTAGTTAAAGCAATTCCAGAAGATAAGGAAATTTTGTTTTTACCTGATATGTTTTTGGGCTCTTATGTTGCAAAAATGACTGGCAGGAAAAATATTCACATATGGGCAGGTGAATGTCATGTCCATGCAGGAATCACTCCTGAAGATGTTACAAAAAAACTAGATTCGATGAAAGATGCAGAATTTGTTATTCATCCAGAATGTAGTTGTACAACTCCAATGATGTATGATGTTGCTGATGGAAGCTTTGACAATCAAAAAGTTTCAATTCTTTCAACTGAAGGAATGTTAAACCATGTAAAAGAATCAAAAGCTAAAAACTTTGTTGTTGCAACTGAGACTGGAATTCTATATAGAATGAGACAACAAAACCCTGAAAAGAGATTCATTCCGGCTTCAGAAAAAGCTGAATGTCAATACATGAAGATGATCACACTTGAAAAAGTCTATGATGCCCTCTTAAATGAAAAAAATATTGTAACTGTTCCAAAAGAAATTGCAGACAAGGCACGTTTGGCAATTGACAGAATGCTTGCAATAAGCTAATTGTGTGACTGTTTTGGTTGGATTATTTAATAGAACTCCTAAGGATCCTAACCAAAAAAGAAATCAAGAAAAATTTAAAGAATTCAAAAAACTTGCAAAGCAAAAAAAGTATGATGAGGCACTAAAGTCAGGCACCGAATATCTCCGAATGGTGCCGAACAATCACGATGCTTTGTTTACTGTGGGTGGAATTTATTATTTGAAAAAAAAATACAAGACTGCAATTTCTCATTTTGATAAAGCTCTTGAAATTGGCTCATATGATGTTGATGTGTTGCTTTTGAAAGCATACTCTCACCAGAAATTAGGTGAAAACAAAAGGGCACTTCAATGCTGTGAAAAAATTCAAGAAGTTGATCCAAAAAACAAGGCAGTTACTGAATTGCTATCTCAATTAAATCTCTAAACTCATGTCAATTCCTTTAACAGAATTTGTAATGCTTCCAACAGAAATTATGTCCACTCCTGTTTGTCCATATTTGGAAATGTTTTTGGAATTAATCCCTCCTGACGCTTCAAGTAAAACTTTATTTCGCAATTTTTGATTTTTTAGAACTGTGATTGTTTTTCTGATCTGATTTGGAGTAAAATTATCTAACATGATTATTGTTGCACCTTCTTTTGCAGCAAGAACTGCATCTGCAGTATTTTCTACTTCAACTTCAAATTTTTTGTACTTTCTCTTTGCTTTCTTGATTAATGATTCTAGTGAATTTCCTACTGCAATGTGATTGTCTTTTATCATGACCATTTCATCTAGTCGTAATCTGTGCTTTTTACCTCCTCCAATCTCCACTGCTTCTTTGTCAAAATATCGTAGTCCTGGAGCAGTCTTTCTTGTTGCATAGATTTTTGTTTTCTTTGGAATTTTTTTTACAAGTTCGTTTGTTTGAGTTGCAATTCCACTCATTCTTGTCAAAAGATTAAGTGCTGTTCTCTCACACGTTAGAATTTTTCCTGCATCTCCTGAAATGATCATTATTGTTTGATTTGGTCTCACTTTTGAGCCATCTTTTCTCAAAATTCTTGCATTACATCCTTTGATTTTAAAAATCTGCTTTGCATGTACAACTCCTCCAACAATTGCTGGTTCCCTTGAAATTATTCTAACTGTGATTCTTTTTTTTGGTAGTAATGCACTTGTGATGTCTCCCTTACCAATATCTTCAGCTAGAAATTGTGATAACTGCTTTTTGGAATTAAATGACAACATTATGATAAAACGTAAGTTTGATTTTAAAGATTTAGAAATTTTATGTTACTTTGATTGCATACTTGCCTTTCTGAGTAATGCCAAGTGTTTTTGAAATCTCAGAGTTTGTTGGATCTACTACTAGTACTACTCCGCTCCAATCTGGTGTTAAATCTGATGATTTGCATACTGGACAAACTTTTCCAACAGTTACATACTTGCATTTTCTGCATGCCATTTCTCGTGCCATCTTAACTTGCCTCTACTTTAGCTTCTTTTGCTGGTTCTTCTGCACCGCCAGAAGATTTCTTAATCTCTTCTTCAATCCACTCGTCTGCACCAAGGAATGGTTGTCTGCATGTGATTCCGATTTTACCCATTGCAGCTGCTTTGCCTAATGATACTGCAGTGATTCTTGCACGAAGTGTAGAACCAACTTTTAGTGTTCTTCCACTTTGATTGGCCAAAATCATTCCAGACTTTACATCACTCTTTAGATAATCATCCATAACTTGTGACAAGTGAAGTAATGCATCGGTTGGACCAATTCTTACAAATGCTCCAAAGTCTGTAATGTCTACGATTTCACCTTGTACAATTTCTTGTAATTTTGGATAAAATGTCAATGCTTCAAATTGCACTCTATGGAATGTTCCACCGTCTCCGGCAATCATCTTTCCCATTTCGTCTACTTTAGCATCTAAAATCATAATGATGTAACCTAAATCTGCATTAATCATACTCTCGTACTTTTCTTTGAGGATGTTTACTGCTGCCTTTTTGAGTGTGGTTCCAAACAAGCTTGGAGGAATCCTGACAACGTCAACTAGGGTAGATATAGAAAACAACTGTGCTGTTTTTCTTGAATTTCAATTTATGAATCTTTGGGTAATTTGAGCGCATTTTTCCAAAGATTTTGCTAATTTTGCAAAATTATGACAATTTCTTTTTGTCTCCGACTTATGTTTAAATAATGTAAACGGGTTTTTTGACGCAATGGTTGGCATAGATCAAGTTCTTGAAAAACTCAGTACTGTAATTGATCCTGACTTGAAAAAAGACATTGTATCGATGGGAATGATCAAAGACTTGGAACTCAATGATGGCAATTTGAAATTTACATTAGAATTAACTACTCCTGCATGTCCTTTCAACGTCGAAATTGAAGATGATGTAAGAAAAGCAATTGGCGAACTTACTGAATTGAAAAATTTTGACATGAATGTAACTGCAAAAGTTATGGAAGGACGTTCACTTGATGCAGACACTGGAATGGCTACTGTCAAAAACATTATCGGTGTTGCAAGTGGAAAAGGTGGTGTAGGAAAATCAACAGTGTCTTTGAATTTAGCTTTAGCACTACAACAAACAGGTGCAAAAGTTGGATTACTAGATGCTGATATCTACGGGCCAAGTATTCCTTTGATGCTTGGAATGAAAGATGGATTCATGGAAGTTGAAGACAACAAACTTCAACCAGCAGAATCAAATGGACTCAAAGTTGTTTCATTTGGTTTTTTTGCTGAACAGGCACATCAAGCAGCAATTTATCGTGGTCCAATTATTTCTGGTATCCTTAAACAATTTCTAGTTGATACAAATTGGTCTGACTTGGATTATCTTATTGTTGATCTTCCTCCAGGAACTGGTGATATACCATTAACTCTTGCACAAACAATTCCTATTACTGGAATTCTGGTTGTTACTACTCCTCAAGATGTTGCAAGTAATGTTGCAGTAAAAGCAATTGGGATGTTTGAAAAACTAAATGTCCCAATCATAGGTGTTGTTGAAAACATGAGTCACTTTATTTGTCCTAATTGTGATGAAAGACATTACATATTTGGTGACGGTGGTGCAAAGAAAATTAGTGAACAGTTTAACATGCCTTTCTTAGGTGAAATCCCATTAAACTCTGGAATCATGTCTGGCTCTGATGTAGGAAAACCAATCATGATTACAACTCCCGATTCTCCAAGTGCTGAAGCATTTAGAATTGCTGCTAAGAACATTGCAGCACAATGTAGTATTCTTGCAGCAAAACTTCAAGAAGAGATGGAGTCTGAAGGCTCTAATGAAGAATCAGCTCCAGAGGCAAGTACCAACTAGAATCGATTTTTGTGAAGTTACCTGATTCTCTAAGAGAGCAAATGAAAATTCCTTTAGGTATTCTTTTACCTGAAAGTCAAGCTGATAAGGAAAATATTCTCAAACACATTGAACAAAATTCCTACATAATTACAGTTGGTGATAGAACCACTGAAAAGATGATTAGTTTTGATTTAATCCCCTCATTGCAAATTGTAGATGGTATAGAAAAAAGAGAAAAAAGAGAACCCCCAAAACTTGCAAATGCTACTGAGATAACTGTTGAAAATCCTCCTGCAGAAATTACCTCTCAAAGTATTGATGTAATCAAAAAGGCATTTTTGATGGAATCTCCAATACGGATTCTTGTTACTGGCGAAGAAGACCTTTTGGTCTTGCCAGTTTGTATTCATGCTCCTGAGAATTCTGTTGTATTGTATGGTCAACCAAATGAAGGACTTGTGATAGTCAAAATTACCTCCGAAATTAGAAATAAAGCACAAAGTCTACTTGACTTAATGGAATAACGGGGTATGATGAGACGGTGGCTGTATGATTCGTGATTACACTACTAAAACCTCTGACCCTATTAATTCCTAATTTTGAAGAATGAAAATCAACCAAATTTCTTACAACAATTGACATTCCAAGATAAACACAGATTGCATGATTGGATTATGTGAAACTTGATCCTGAACTGAAATTGCAAATTTTAGAAAAAGTTGGAATTTACTCTAACCGATTTTCCATTCCTGAACCTACAATTCTATTAACTACAAAAGAAGTTCTTGATGCTCCAAAGGCGATGACAGAAGGAAGACGTACATCTGCTTACAAGTATTATGGAGTATCATATCTTCAACACAATCTAGTTTTCATAAATGTAAGAAAAATACCTGATGAGAAGACTCTCGAAAATACAATTGTTCATGAATTGATCCATATGCGATTTCCATATCTTGCACATGGTAAAAGATTCAACAAGCTTGTAAGACAAGGATTACGTGGCAAATCATTTTTGCCATATAGGAAAAGAAGCATAGTCTCCGCTATTTGATTTATATTTCCCAGAAATGGGCAAGCGAGTATTAACATGGAAATCGCTGAGATTCTGCCATTTATCGCAGGAATTGCATCATTTTTAGTTGCTGGTGGATTAGTTGCCTGGATTTCAAAGCAACCTTCTGGAACAAAAGAAATGATGGATATCTCAAATGCAGTCAAAGTTGGTGCTGCAGCATTTCTAAAAAGAGAGATGAAAATTATCATACCTGTTGCAATTGCATTAACTGTGATTATTGGGGCATTTCTTACTCCCTCAAATGGTCTTGCATTTGCAGTTGGCGCAGCATTATCTGCTGTTGCAGGAATTATTTCATTAAAAATTACAGTAAAAGCAGCAGTAAGGGCTGCACATCTTAGTAGTGATGGACTTGGAAAGACATTTGCTATGGCCTTTAGAGGTGGAGCAACTGTTGGTCTTGCAGTACCTGCAATGGCATTAATGGCAATTGCTGGTTTGTATGTTATATTTCCAGACCCAATCACAATTGCAGGCGTAGGAATTGGTGCAAGTCTAATTGCATTATTCATCAGAATTGGTGGTGGAATATTCACAAAGGCTGCTGATATGGGTGCAGACTTGGTAGGAAAGGTTGAGGCAAACATTCCTGAAGACGATCCTAGAAATCCTGCAACTATTGCAGACAACGTAGGAGATAACGTTGGAGATGCAGCAGGAATGGGTTCTGATGTTTACGAATCCTATATTGTTACAATTTTAGCAGCATTACTTATTGCAGCATTAATTGGTGCACCAAACTATTTCCTTTACCCAATACTTATTGGCTCATCTGGAATGATTGCATCAATCATTGGTGTTGTCATTGTTGGCTCTAAAGGAGTAACTGATGTCATGAAACCGCTTAATCGTTCGTTCTATGTTTCAGCTGCAATTGCAATTGCATTAAACTATGTATTTATCACACAATTCATTGAACAATCAACTGCAGGAATTGCATTGTTTGGAACAACTGTAATTGGTGTTATTTTAGTACCTGTTATTCAAAAAATCACAGACCAATATACTAGTTACAAACATGGCCCTGTAAATGAAATTGCAGATTCTGCAAAGTGGGGATATGCATCATTAACATTAATGGGAATTATCAAAGGAATGCAATCAACAGGACCCTTCATGATTGCACTAGTTATTGCAATTATCATCTCATACAGTATTGCTGCCGCTGCAGCTCCTGAAGGTGCAGACCCAGTACTCTATGGAATCTTTGGAACTGCCCTAACTGCAATGGCCATGCTAAGTCTTGCAGGAATTGTTCTAAGTATAGATGCATTTGGTCCAATTGCAGATAATGCCGGTGGTATTGTTGAGATGACCGGAATGGGTGAAGAAAATCGTAAAGTCACAGATGAAATTGATGCTGTAGGAAATACTACTAAAGCAGTTACAAAGGGATTTGCAATTGCAAGTGCCGCATTAGCTGCATTGGCTATGATGCAAGCATTCCAGTTTGAGGCTGCTCACATCTTTGAAGGTGTTTTAGATTTAGATTATAGTTTAACAAATCCAGCAATTATTGTTGGTCTTTTGATTGGTGGATTGATTCCATTTATCATCACAGGTCAACTAATCAATGGTGTATCTCGTGCTGCTGGAAAGATGGTCGATGAGGTAAGAAGACAATTCAAATCCAATCCAGAAATTCTTACGGGTAAATCTAAACCCGATTATGCTAAATGTGTAGATATTGCAACTGTTGCTTCAATTAGAGAACTTTGGAAACCTGCACTTGTTGCAATTATTGCCCCAATAATTTTAGGTGTTTTGCTAGGTCCAACTGCAGTAGCTGGATTACTGATGGGTGCTGTAGTTACAGGAATTCTACTTGCATATCACTTGGCAAACACTGGTGGCGCATGGGATAATGCAAAGAAACTAGTTGAAATGAAAGGTGAAAAAGGTTCTGAAGTTCACAAAGTAGCAGTTGTCGGTGATATTATTGGTGACCCTTACAAAGATACAGCAGGCCCTGCACTTAACACTGTAATCAAACTCTTAAACACAATTGCAATTGTGTTCGTATCTGCATTTGTTGCAATTATTGCACTTTAATTTTCATCAACAATCAGAGTCATATCCAATTCGTCAATCTGAGCTTGAATTGCTTTTTTCAAAGTTTCATTGTGTGCATCACAGAATTTGAAGTAATTGTCTGCAGTTTGAAAACAACCGCAAATCCACCTTGTTTTCTTTTCTCCTTCCACTGTCCACTTTGAATATTTTTGTTCATCCATGAAACGAAATATGTTGTTGATCTAAAAAATGTGTCTTGTAGAAAAAGGAAAAAGTGTTTAAGGACAGCCTTCCATTTTTTGGATAAAGTAGCCGTTTTCCTTAATTGCCTGTTCAACAGGCTCTGGTGCACCTTGGGAGTGACAGAACTGACATTCATTTTGAGTCATTACTGCATTTTCTTCCCCAATTGATTTTAACCACTCTTTACCATATGTGATGGCCTTTTCGTGATCTTTTTCACCAGTAATTACATCAAAGTGCATGGTATGACCGTCTGCTGCTTTGACATAAGTGTCGTATACGTGAATTTCCATAAATTTAATCAAAAAAAGGCATATTTAATTCAAAAAGAAAGTCTGCGTTCCTAACTAATTTTTATGGAACGCCCTGTTGATTTTTTTGGGATTTTGATTTCAAGCCTACCTTTTTGAAATTTGGCAGATATCCCTTTTGTATCTGCCATGTTTGGCAGTGATACTGATTTTTTGAAATACTCAAACTTTGAGACTTTTCCTAGTTTTTCTTCAGAGTAGTTTTCCTTTAGTTTTGCTTCCACATTTATCATATTTCCATCAAAAGTTACTTTGATGTCTTTTTTGTTTACCATTGGCAAGTCTAATTCTAATGCCCAATGATTGTCAAATTCTTTTAGATATGACAATGGAGACAAAATTCTATGTTCTATATCATCAATCAATGAACTGATGGATGGTAAGATTGTTCTTATCTCAAAATCTTCTTTCATTTAATCACCTGTATATTTGAGGTGTACTTCCCTGTTTTTCTTGTTGTTGTAATGTACGAATTGTCTCTTCCATTAAATTTCGATGTTGAATTCGTAGTTTGTCTATCTTATTTTTAATATCTTGAATGTCTACTTTAACATCTAAAATTCCTGCAACTGTTTCTATTGCAACAATTGACGCTTCAGGATCTGGAAAAAATGGATGGCATTCTGCATATAATACAAGTGCTGGGATCTTTGTTTTTCTGAAAACGGAAATAATTGCAGCATCTGTTCCAAAAATTGAACCGTCTAAGAACTTTGAAATCTGATTGTTGTATAATGTGTTTTCTAAAATTGAATGTGTGACTAGACCAAAAATCTTTGGTGAATCTTTTTCTTTATTTACCGTTTCCATGCCACTGACAATGATTATTTTCTTTACACTGTTTCTCTTACAAAATTCATGTATTGCATGTGCAAAACCTTCTGCCAAGTATTGATTAAATGGAACATCTGAAATTATAACAAAAATATTTTTTTTGTTATAGACTCTGATTGGAGCAAGAATTTCACCATTCTCTACAAACAAAGTAGATGGCAAGTCTGGTACTTCAATTTCTCCGATTTGCCTCATCTTTAACGAATGAATTAGATATGAAATTGCAAATGTCCCAACAAGCCCATTACTTGGGAATCCCACAAGCAATGTGTTTTCTTGAGTATCTGTTTTCACCATTTTCAAATTATCATCCCTCAAAAATTCAATTACTTTGCAATCAGAACTGGTATTTTTGATTTATGCAACACGTAATTTGATGTACTTCCAAAGAACATTTCTTTTGCAGCTCCCATCCCTCTAGACCCAATAACTATCATGTCAAAATTATTTTTTGCAGCAACCTCTACGATTCTTTTTCCTTCATCACCATATGATACTCTGTCAAAAAACATTATCCCTTTCTTTGCTGCCTTTAGTTTTGCTTTTTTCATAATTTTTTGAGCATGCTCTAATAGAATTTTTTCTACAGGTGTGATTGGGTCATTAGATCTAGGTTTTGTGATTCCAAGTATGTATATGCCTGTTATTGTGGCATGACATTCTCTTGCCATGTGGATTGCCATGTCTAAACCTCTAAAAGAGTTTGAAGACCCATCCAGTGGAACGAGAATCTTTGAAATCTTACCTACCATGATGTTATTACTGAGAATTTTTGATTTAAAAACAATTATGATTCTCTTTAATGATTTTCATCCTTGATATTCTGGAAGAGTATAAAATAACGAATTATTGTAATTAATATGTAAAATGGCTGATGCAAAAACCCTGACTATTGGTGATATAATGACAAAATCTGTCATATCTGTCGATTCCTCTATGAATGTAAATGAGGCAGCAAAAATGATGGAAGATGCAAAGGTTGGGGCAATTATTGTGATGGAAGATAATACTCCTGTTGGAATTGTTACTGATAGAGATTTTTCGGCAAAAATTGTTGCACATGCTTATCCTATAACAACTCCTGTAAAACAAATTATGTCCTCTCCAATGTTCTCAGTTGGTTCTGATGATTCTATTAGAACAGCTGCTGATTTGATGCATGAAAGAGGAATTAGAAAACTACCTGTTATTGATAATGACACTGTAGTTGGAATTATTACTGCATCTGATATTGTTAATCTTTTAGCAGTTTCTACTGAGGATGACATTCGAGACATCTACTTTCATTCTGTTGCAAAGATTTTTACAAATTACAGTCCATATAATTAGATAGAAATGGTACTGCCAATTGTTGTATTGATTGTTATTCCTATTTTTCTTGGAATCACTTATGTTGCTCCTTTTGATCAACCTGGGGAAATTCAAGAACCACCAATTCCTGAAAATTCTGGTGCTATGATTCTTTATGTCCTATTGATGGGAATATGGGTTGTCTTTTTACTAAGAATTGTAATCTTGATGAAGAGGGGTTCTTATAAGATCACTCAGAAATACTGATATGAACACGGCACCTTATTGGAACAAAAACATCTGTTCTGATTGTAAAAGAATCAAATGTCAAAAAGGATGTATTTGTGATTGCCATCAATTGCGAGACAGAATAAACTAAGTATTCTTATGTATGTCAAATCTTTTAGGAAATTATGAAACATACTGTGCATGTTGATGTTGATTCGACAAAAATAATTTTAGAATTAGATGATTCTCATTCTCCAAAAACTGTGAATGAGTTTATTGAAAAATTACCCTTTACAGTAGATCTTAATGTTTGGGGCGATGAAATCTATTCTTCAAAATCTCCAATTAGCCAACCTGAAGAAAATGCAAAGTCTCCTGTAGAACTAAATGATGTTGCATATTGGCCAACAGGCAAAGCCATCTGTCTGTTTTATGGACCTACTCCTATAGGCAAACCTGGAGAAATAACCCCTGCATCTCCTGTAAACATTCTTGGTAAAGTGGTTTCTCCTGACAAATCTATACTTGGTATGGCTGATGGAACAAAGGCTACCTTTAGCAAGGCCTGATTATTTTTCTACAATTGGAATTTCTTTAATTTCTGATTCTAAAACATATGCTCTAAAATTTTTGTTTGCTCCTGAGTAAATTATCCATGCAACTGGATTGCTTTGCATAAATTTTTTATCTGTATTTGATGGGTATGCCTCAGAATTTGGATGTGAGTGGAAAATTCCTATTACACTCACTTTTTTCTCTTCTGCAATCTTGTATCCTTCTATAAGTTGCTCATTTGAAATGGTAAAGTTCACTGGTGACTCTTCAATGTTTTTTGTTAGAAATACATCTGAGACTGTATTGTCATTACCAAATAATATTGCACATGACTCATTTGGTTTTTCATTTTCAGCATGCTCTGTTAGAATTTTTTTATCTGAACTTGATAAGATGATTTTCTGCAAATCTATTCTACGTTAACAGTTCCTATCATCCATGGATGGAATGTACAGTAATAATCGTAACTTCCTGCTTCAGTAAATGTAAATTCAAAATTATCTCCTGCCATCATCATTTCTGAATCAAACACTCCTGTTGCATCTGCAGGTGGCATACCTGATGTTACAGTGTGTACTGTGCTATCTGTATTGTCCCATAGAACTGTATCTCCTACAGACACTGTGACTACTTCCGGATCGTAATAGATTTGACCATCTTCTGGAATTGCTGCACCTTCTGGCATTACTACTTTGATTGGCTCTTTTGCGCCTTCAATAGTTAGTGTTGCAACCATCCAAGGATGTACAATACAGAAGTATTCGTATTCACCAATTTCTAAATTAGTTGTATCAAGTGTAAATGATTCTCCTGATCCTAGCAGTCCTGTATCAAATGTCTCTCCAAAGTCTACAGAACTAGTTGCAGTATGTGCAACAGAATCTACATTTGTCCATTCTACAACGTGCCCTTGTTGAACAACTGCTGCATCTGGTGCATAATCTGGATTTCCTTCCTGGGCTGAACCTTCAAGAATTTCAATAGCAAATATTGGTCCTGTTGGTGCAACATCTTCAACACTTGGTTCTTCGACTGCAACTTCATCGGGAATCAAGTATGTGTCAGGACTAACAAATCCAAATGCCACCCATGCAATAATTCCTGCAGCTGATGCCATTCCCACTATGGAACCTACTGGTTTCAAGTATTGCGGGTGCTTCATTGCAAGATATGCTATGATGATTGCTGGAAATGCTATTGCCATCAAAATTCCAGCTATTGTAACCGTATAAGCCGAAGTATTCATTGTAAATGCAAACATTCCAAATCCTAAGGAAATGGATGCAACTACCAAAACTGTTGCCTTTGCTCTATTACTAGTTGAAACCCCTCCATCTAAGATGCCTGTTGCTAAGAAGATTAATCCTACAAACATGGTAAGACCCGTCAAGGCATGCATTCCATCAATGAATGTGTGTGCAATCTCAGCATATGATATGACAACTCCTGCCAATCCTATGGCTGTGAGTCCCATTCCTGGCATCATGAGGTCCCAATTACTCATTTAACGTAGCTGGTAGGGCTGAGATACTTATTCCTTTTGAAATGGTACGGATCAATGGACGAAGAAATTAAATGGCTTTGGACTAGGATAGAGTGAGATTGGGATTTAATGAAATAATGGAGATATCCAAACCAAGGATAGTAGTTCTTCTGGTAATTACTGCAGTTACTTCGATGTATGCTGCAAGTAAGCTTGTTCCAGGTACTCCTGAACTAGATTATTGGTCATACCTGCATATCATTATAGCTGGCGCATTGGCATCAGCTGGTTCTAGTGCTTTGAATCACTATTATGACCGAGACATTGATCCGAAAATGGAGAGAACCAGCAAAAGACCAATTCCATCTGGACGGATGGCGGCATCTAATGTTTTGATTTATGGTTTAGCTGTTAGTTGTATCTCTGTAATTTACGGATTTTTTGCATTAAATGCAGTTTCTGCATTCTTTATTGCAGTTGGAATTTTCTCGTATGTTATTATTTACACGGCTTGGCTTAAACGCCTAAACACATCAAACATTGTAATTGGTGGTATTGCAGGTAGTGCAGCTGCATGGGCTGGTTGGTCTGCAGCTACAGGAAGCATGGATCTTTTGGGATTCTTGGTAGGTTTCCTGGTTTTCGTTTGGACTCCTTCACACTTTTGGTGTCTTGCAATGAAAATTAAAGACGAATATGCACAAGCTGAAGTACCAATGTTGCCTGTTGTAATTGGAATGCAAAAAACTTCAAAGTACATTCTAGGAAACACAATAATCTTACTTCCTTACTCTTTGATACTTTCCTTTATTCCCGACGGAATGGGAGTTGTATACACTGTAATTGCAGCTGTGTCTGGCGGATTAATGTTGGCGTATCATTACAAACTTACAAAAACTCCTACATCTGAGTTTGCTTGGAAAGCATACAAAGTAACTGCACCTTATCTTACAATAATTTTCGTAGCAGTTGCATTGGATGCGGCATTCCACATTCCTTTGTTTTAAGAATTATTTTTCAAAACCTGGAAAACTTGCTTCATAGTCTTTTTCCATCATTTCCTTGTTTTGCTCATCTATTTCATCTACTTCTTCTTTAACTACGAAAACCTCAATTCTGCGCTCATCTTTTGTAATCCAAGACACTTTGATGAGTCCAAGAATTTCTAAATCTAATAAAATTTTGTTAAATTTGGCTTCTGCCATAGTAAATCCATCTTTTGTTAAGACTTTGTAAAGCTCAACATCTGTTAGTGATCCTGCATCTTTAATTTTGTCAAATACTGTATTTCTGATTGGAATTGCCATTTTTATCCGTAGAATGTTTTATCTCCTGTCTTTGGTACTACGTTAGATATACTTTCCTTCACTGATTTGTACCATTGATCAACTTCTTTTGTAATTGAAGGTCTGACCTGTTTCAAACTGTTTGCAAAGTCTTGACTTGATATCTTTGATGCATTATTTTGCATGGCTTGAACTGCAGCTTCTCTACATAATGCAGCTAAATCTGCACCTGTATAGTTTTGAGTTGCAACTGCAATCTCTTGTAATTTTACATCACTAGTTAATGGCATCTTCTTTGTTAAAATTTTGATAATCTCTAATCGTCCTTTCTCATCAGGTGGCTCAACATACAAGACTAAATCTAGTCTTCCTGTTCTTAACAATGAGTTATCTACCACATCTGGTCTATTTGTAATTCCTATTACTACAACACGTGAAGAAGTTCCCTCTTCAATTTCTGTAAGTAACTGGCTTAGTATATTTTCACCAACTCCGCCTTCGCCTGATTTACTACGTGCTAGTGAATCTAACTCATCAAAAATAACCACACATGGGGATGATGCTTTTGCTTTTCTGAAAATTTCTCTAACAGCTTTTTCAGATTCTCCAACCCATTTAGAAAGAATTTCAGGACCTCTAACTAAAATCATATTTGCGCCCGTCTCTGTTGCAAGTGCTCTTCCAAGCAAAGTCTTTCCACATCCTGGTGGTCCGTAAATCAATGCACCCTTTGGCGGTTTAATTCCCATTTTTGTAAATTTACTTGGTTCATTCATTGCTAAAATTAGATTATCTGTCAATGCTTTTTTGATTTCATCTAATCCTCCTACATCTTGCCACCAAACTTTAGGTCGCTCAACATAGACTTCTCTCATTGCAGTAGGTACCACCTCATGCATTGCATCGTAAAAGTCGATTAATTTGATCTTCATTGATTGCAATACTTCAGAAGGAATTTTTTCTGTTTCAAGATCTATTTCTGGTAGATATCTTCTGATTGATTTCATTGCAGCTTCTCTACATAGTGATTTGATATCTGCACCTGTGTATCCGTGTAATTCTGATGCTAAATCTTTTAGATCAATGTCATCATCAATTGGCATTCCTCTTGTATGGATCTGAAGAATCTCTATTCTTCCATCTTCATTTGGAACCGAAATCTCAAATTCTCTGTCAAACCTACCTGGTCTTCTAAGTGCGGGATCAACACTATCTGGTCTATTTGTTGCTCCAAGGACAATTACGTTTCCTCTATCATTTAGTCCATCCATTAAGGCCAAAAGTTGTGCAACTACTCTTTTTTCTACATCTCCGTATGCCTCTTCTCTTTTTGGTGCAATTGCATCAATCTCATCAATGAAAATTATGCTTGGAGAATTGTCTTTTGCTTCTTTGAAAATGTCTCTTAACTTTGCTTCTGTTTCGCCGTAATACTTGTTCATAATTTCTGGACCGTTAATTGGGAACATGTTAGCTTCTGATTCACTTGCCATGACTTTGGCAAGCAAAGTCTTTCCACATCCTGGTGGTCCATAAAGTAAAATTCCACTATGTGGCTCTATTCCTAATCTGGAGAATAATTCTGGATGTCTTAATGGGAGTTCTACAATCTCTCTCATTGCTTTTACTTTTTCACCCAATCCTCCTACTTCTTCATATGTCACTCTAACTTTTCTATCCACTGCAGTTTCAGTTGAAATGTTTAATGTGGTGGAGCGGTCAATCTTTACTACTCCCTTTGGTGTAGTTTTTGTAATTTTAAAGTCCATTGAATTTCCTAAAATCATCACTGAAATTTCATCACCATGTGTAATTGGTAATCCTTTTAGTCTATTTTTTACAAAATCTGTGAATTCTTTATCTACTGTAACTGAATCATTAACTGGAGTTAAAGAAACAGCTTTTGCAATCTTTGATGTAACTTTTCTAATTTTTACAATGTCGTTTAATGATGCGCCAACATTTTTTCTTGTTTGTCCATCAACTCTTATGATGTCTGGGAATTTTTCATCTTCGTCTACTGGCCAAATCACAGCACAACTTGTTCTTGAACCCATAACCTCAACAATGTCTCCTGGAGTTACTTTGAGAAAGTCCATTGCTTCAGGACCGATTCGAGCTCGTTTTTTACCTACGTCTCGTTGTTTTGCTTCTCCAATTCGCATTTGCAAAGGTTCTTCTTTGCGTACCAAAAAATCACCTATTTCATGTCAACTGACATACGGCTCATGTTAAGAACCTCAAATTCACTTACGCCTTCAGTACCTTTAACAGCATTTTCTAATGCGTCACTTTGACCTTCTTTGTCTTCTAACACAAATTCTGCTTTCAAAAATTCTAAACCAAATGCTAATGGTTCTTTTGCATGTCTCTTCATTGTGATTCCTTCTGGCAATGTGTTCTTTAGAGTCTCTGCTAGTTTGTCAAGATCTACATCGGTTCCTTCTGGGAGAATTTTTGTGATAAATAGTAATTGTGCCATTTTCTAAGGTCCCTGTGTGTTACATGATGAACAAGTGTAATTTCTTGCTGACTCTCTGCAACTTTGACATCTCCAAATTAAATCTGCACCACAATCTGGGCAATTGAATTTTACACATTTATCATTAGGCATAATATGTCTGTGGCAACAACTACATGTTGGCAATGATATTGTTGATGATGACATACCACGATTTTCTGCAAACATCATTTATACCTTCCTTAGCATTTGGGCGTGTTTATCGAAGTAGTTTTTTGAATTCTCCGCCAATTAGAGTTTGAGCTGTTTTAATTGATCCCTTCAACCCCAACAGTTTCACAATAGAACTTGTGTGAAAATCAAAATCATCTTTTTCTGATATGTCTTTTAGAATTTCTGGTGTGATTGATTCAAATAATTTATTGATAGTATTGTTGTCTAGTCTTTCTAAAATTTTTCTTGCAAAAATTTGTTTTTCAAATTCTTTTCCAAATCTATCTGTCCATTTTGTTTGATATTCTTCTAGTTTTGATCTGTCTCCTGTTTTTAGAAATTCTACTATTGCTTGTCCTGCATAAACTCCTCCCATACCACTAGTGAAAATACCTCCTGCTGTAGTTGGTTTTGCTTGTCCTGCTGCATCCCCTACAATCACTATGTTATTTTCTACAAATTTTTCAATTGGTCCTTTTATCCAAATTGGCGCAAAAATCTTTCTTATTGTGGAATATTCTCCTTTTTCTTCAAGAATTTTTTCTATTGTTTCAGCAACATTGATTCCCCTTCCTGCAACGCCAATTTTTCCTTTTCCCTCACTAGATGGAATTATCCATGCAAAGAACCCTGGATACTTTTCCTGATCAAAAATTACTTCTACTTTTCCTTTTTTTATCCAGTCTGCATAGATTTCATATTGTGCAGATGATAAAATACCTGTTCTGTCTTTATGGATTAGAGATGACACTCCTCTTGCATCAACAAAAATCTTACAATCAATATTTTCTTCATTTGTTCTAATTCCTGTTTCTGTCATTTCCTGAAACCTGGTTCTAACTTTGATTATAGCTCCATTCTTTTGGGCCTGAAAAGCAATTTGTTTATCTAATTCCCTTCTGCTGATTTCTATTACCTTTTGATTTTTTGAGTTTATCGAAAAAATTTTTCCATTCGGAGCCGTAATCTCTGCTGATTCTATCATATGATCAAATGTTTTTCTAAATGGAATTATTCCCAGTTCTTCTAATCCTGAAATACTGACTAATCCTCCGCAATGCTCTGGTGTGCCTATCTCGTAATCTTCTTCAACAACTAAAACTGAAAAACCCTTTGCAGCAATCTCTCTTGCACAAAGTAATCCTGCAACACTGCCGCCTGCAACCACTGCATCAAAGTACACAGTTTTTGTTTCTTTGTCAATTATTTAATTCAAAAGTTTTTCATTATGCCTGTTTTTGATATTAGTATGGGGGATATCAAACAGGTTATTGTTGTTAGAACTGACCTTGAAATGGGAAAAGGAAAAATCGCTGCACAAGTAGGACATGCTTGTGTTCTTGGTGCAGAACATGTGAGAAAATCTCACCCAGAGTGGTATGAACAATGGTGGGGAGGACAAGAAAAGGTAGTAGTCAAAGTTTCTGGTATCAAGGATTTACAAGAAATAAAAAAACATGCAATTGATTTGAATTTACCTTGGTCTGAAGTTACTGATGCAGGCCATACTCAGATTGCCCCTGGAACCACAACATGCATTTCAATTGGTCCAGCTCCTGAAAATCTTATTGATAAAGTGACTGGAGATTTGAAGTTACTCTAGATATTTGGAATAAGATATAACAAGGAAAGTTTGCTTTTTTATTTGTGAAAAAACAGACCAAAGGGATTTTGGCTTTTGCATTTTTAGGTGGAATTATGGTGACTTCTGGAGTTGTAATTGCAATTCCTGGACTCACTCCTGAAGATGATAATCCTGAACTTACAATCACTGGAACTCCTGCAGATAATTTCCCTGATGAGGATCGTCCTAGGTTTTGCGGTTCTGGAAATGCAAAGTCTACTGATTTTGTAACAGAGTATTCTATTCCAACTGAATGTACAAATCCTTTGGCAATTGTTACTGACTATGATGGCAATGTTTGGTTTGCCCAAACAAATACTGGAAAATTAGCAAAATTTGATCCTAACACTGAAACATTTACTGAATATGACAATCCTACATGGCCAAAAAATGGACGTTCCATGATGTGGGGAATAGATTATGCACCTGATGGCTCTGTATGGTTTACTGATGAGACATTTGATTCTGTCTGGAAATTCTCAACGATTGATGAAAAATATGATAGACTTGGTTATCCCTCTGAAACTGATTCTTTGCCTCAAAGACTTCACATTGATGGGTCTCAAATAATTATTAATGATTTTACTGGAAACAAACTCACATTCTTTGATATAGGTCAATCCACAGGTGATGTTGAATACATTAGCCTTCCTTCTCCTGTTGATAATTCTGTAACTGCTGATTTTACATTGGATGGAGATGGCAATGTATGGTATACAAATTGGCTATTTCAACAAGGTGGTGTTTTAGTAAAATTTGATCAAAACGGATATCGAAACGCAGTTCAAGAATCTGGAAAAGAATTCTTTGCAGGAGAAATGTTTACTGAAATTTACCAATTGCCTGTAGAATTACTAACTCCGAATGGGGCTGTTGTATCTGATGATGGAAAAATCTGGTTAGCTGATACTACGTCTTCTTCTTTCTTTAGTTTTGATCCGATATCTGAAGAGTTTACTCAATATGTGACAGCAGACCCATTACTTAGCACATATGGAAATCAAACTGGCGTGATCAAAACTCCTATCTCTAGACCTTATTGGATTGACTCTGATGAGCAAGGCAGAATTATCTTCAATGAACAAAACGCAAACAATATTTCTGTATTTGATCCAAAATCTAATTCTCTAGTTGAATATCATGTCCCTTCTAAGAATCCTTTTTGGGGTGACTGTGATCCTGGAACTGGTTTAATGGTTGCAGATTGTGGATTGGCACAAATTTTTGATTTTGCAGTTGATGGGAAAAAAATATGGTTTACTGAATGGGTTGAAAACAATATTGGTGTAGTTGATACTTCTGTTCAATTACCGCTTGAAATTCAATTAGAATCTGAAATAATCTCTCTTAATCCTGGCATTTCTCAAAATATTGACTTTGTAGTTTTGCCGAATTCAAACGGTGAAACATTAGGTGGTTCTCTAATACTTGGAACTACCCATGACTTTTTGAATGTAGAACTTAATCCTGACAATTCCCAGTCTTTCCAATTGCTTTCTGGTACTCCGCAATCAATTAATGCAAAAATTTCTGCATCCAATGATGCACTCCCTGGAGAATACAAAGTTCTAGTTGGAATACAATCTTCTGATATTGCAATTAGCAAATATGTTACAGTGACAATAGAGTGATACCCACTTTAGATTCTCAAATTGGAATTTCTGTTTATAGTACAAAATTTGATGGTATTGGTGGAAAAATACGTGTAACTCCAGAAGATTTTGAAGTATCTGAAAAGATTTTAGAAAAAACACAGAACTCTATTAATCAAGAAGAAGGTTATACTGTTTACAAATTAAAAAAGAAAAAAATTGATACAAACCATGCATTATCTGATGTTTTTAAAAAGAAAGGAATTAGATTAAAGTCTCTAGGCCTAAAAGATGCATCTGCAATCACTGAGCAATTTGTTTGTTCTGGGAATAAAGGTAAAACAATAGAAGATTATTCTACAGAAAAATATTCTTTGAAAAAAGTTGGTTTTGTAAAAAAACCCCTTTCAAAGAAAGATATGATTGGTAATCATTTCAAAATTAAAATCTCTGAGTGTTCTCATGGATTGTCTTCTTTTACAGAATTTGAAAATGTTCTAAATTTTTATGGTTATCAGAGATTTGGTTCAAAAAGACCTGTGACTCATTTGATAGGAAAAGCAATACTTCAAAGAAACTTTGATGAAGCGGTTAAACTAATTTTGTCCTTTACTTCTGACTATGATTCAAAAGAAAATAATGAAATTCGAGGTAAACTTGCTGATAAACAGAATTACAAGCAATATTTTGAAAAAATTCCAAAGCAAATGGATATTGAAAGAATTGTTTTAAAAGAACTGATTGATCATGATGACCCTTTCCGTGCAGTACGTGCAATCCCACTATCTTTGAGGCGATTTTATATCCAGGCATATCAATCCTTCATCTTCAATAACTCTCTAAGTGCTGCATTTACTGATGGTGAAAATCTGTTTGAGGCCAAATCTGGTGATGTGTGTTTTGATCATAAAGGGATAATTGGGAAATTCATCCAAGGGTTAGATCAAAATCTTGCATTGCCTTTTGTTGGATATTCCTATTACAAAAAAACAAGATTTGATAAT
Source organism: Candidatus Nitrosopumilus sp. SW (assembly GCF_006740685.1). Taxonomy (NCBI): domain Archaea; kingdom Thermoproteati; phylum Nitrososphaerota; class Nitrososphaeria; order Nitrosopumilales; family Nitrosopumilaceae; genus Nitrosopumilus; species Candidatus Nitrosopumilus sp. SW. The sequence continues at coordinate 1,277,402 of NZ_CP035425.1, forward strand.
CAAATCTCACAGATACTCAAACAAGAAGAAGTATCTCCAAAGGATTTCTTTATCAAAGAAATGCAAGAGGTAAGCAGTGAAGGTGGATTTAGACAGGCTGCAATTGATTGTTCTGATTATTCTTCACATGATAATGTCGTAGAATTTACATTATCAAGAGGTTCTTTTGCAACAATTCTGCTGAGAGAGATAATGAAACCATCTGATCCAATTTCTGCTGGTTTTTGAGAACTGTTTTAAAATTTTTTTTCTTATGTGTTAAAGTTATGTCTTTGAAATATTTTAGATGTCAAGAAATACTGTATGTTAATTATCTGTGAAATTGGAGAGGAATAATTTTATTCTGAACTAGATGTTACTTAAGTCAAAAACTGTCTGGTGACTTTTGGCAATTATCCTACTGATTTGGTGCAATAATTTGCTTTAACCATGCTCTTTCTGCTTGTAAGATAATTTTGTTAACTCTCTCTTCTTCTAGAATTTCTGCTATTGGCCTGTCATCTTTTTCAATTCCAAAATATGCATTTCTTAGATCATATTTTGAATCCATCAGACGTTTCATGATTTCTTGAGCTTTTTGTTCTTCTACGGTCATCATCATTTGTATCTCAGGATTACTCAATTTACTAATTTTATTTCCATATTCCCAACTTGTTGAATCTTCAAAGTCACTATATTGTTCAATACATAATGGGCAAGTTTCTAATAGTTGGTTCAAAGCTTCATTTGATAGATTTTCTCTATATTCTGCAAAGTCTGAATGCATTCTATCAAATACTAGAGTCTCATCATCCTGAATTCTTTCTTGTTTAATGTAATCTTTCATCCATATTCCATACTGGAATGTCCATGAATCTCCAAACTCGTCAACAGCTGTGGTTTTACTTGTTTCAGTTAAGTGGTAGATATGCCCTTGATTAATTCCCTCATGTTGTTTTGCTGGATTCATTGATGTTCCGATAATTTCAATTCCATGATTATAGTAATTTTGCCATGCTTGTCTAGAATAATCCCAAACATCAGTAGATACAATGTTAAAATCTAATGGTTCTCTGAACATGTGATTTATAGTTATTTCAAGACATTGGGTTGAACCTCCATTACATGAAACCTTGTCAGTTGTAACTGAAACGTTATCAAGTGCATTTTCTGGATCAGTTATGGTTACTGTTTGAGTTCTATCTCTTGCAAAATCAACTTCAATCATTGCCTGACTTTGGGAAATTATTTCACCTTTGCCTAAACCAAATGCAAATGTAAAGTGAGCAATATTATCTGGTCCTCTATTTTCATAAATCTTGAATATTGCTGTGTTTTGTTTTCCTACTTGTGATGTAATTAGTGGATATGGTGTAAAGAATCTCTCAACATCAATAGAGTAACCGTTGTATGTGAATCCATCATCAACAACTCTTTGTCCGTTTGGAAGTACTCCTAATGTTGGTTCTTCACAATCTCCATCACATCCAGAACCTCCACTTTTTGATTCAGTTTTTGCAATGTTGTTGGTAACTGATTGATTACTAAAAGTTGCTAAAGCATTTCCAGTCGGGGTAACTGTATCTTCAATATCATTTGCTCCTCCTGGGGCTGTATAATCTACATCCAATGTTTCTCCAAATAATAATCCGCTAACTGTTAATGTGATTTTGTTCCCTGAAATTGATACTGCAGTTGCAGTATGAGCTCCTGAAGTAGAACCATCTACATTCCATGCAGATGGTTGTGATGTTCCTTCGAATTCAACATTTTCAGACATTGTAACTACGACCGTTGTTGTTGATGTTGCTTCTGCAGATGAAAAAACTGGAGCAACTCCATCTGTGGTACTAGTAAAAGTCACATCTCCCAAATCGTCTCCGTTACCGTCAACTGTTCCATCTGATGCTGCAATTATTGAACCTCCTGAACAGTTTGCAACAGCATAAACTACATTAGGAGTATCACCTGTCCCGAATGCTGTAGTTGTCAATGTAATTGTACTTGAACCACCACCTTCTGTAGTTCCAATGTCAGTTCCACTACTTACTGTGTTGCCTCCAATCCTAAAACAAGAAATGTAACTGGTACCGGTTCCACCTTCATTGAAAACAGGTCCATTGTTAAAATTCACAGTGACTGTAGTTGTTGTTGCTGTTGCTGCAGTATTGATAGTCGGAGTAAGTGCATGTGCCTCTTGCATCATAAAATTAGGAAAACCACTAGTAAGTAAAATACCGAAAAATAACATTAAAAATACTCTTGAAGATTGCCCTTTCACGTACAAACTCGTATGCTTTCAAGTTATAACTATTTCTCAAATAATTACAAAAAATTGATAACTTAACCAAGTTTTTTTTGATTTGGGCTTTAATGATTTTGTTATGACTTTGTAGAATGTATAATTGGACTGACTCGTATGAATCACACGATCACAAATACTTGGGATTAATTTTATTTGGTGCTTCTGCCTCTCTTGCAGTAATTCTATTTCTAATATTCCATCCTCAAATTGAAGAAATTAACAAACAATCTCCAATTCTCATCAATATTATGTTCATTCCTGCAATGGCAGTTGGTTTTCTATATGGAGTAAGGATTACAGAAAGAGCTGTAAAACCATCTGAAATTAGGAGTCCTCTAAAGCGATCAATTGTTAAAACCTTCTTGTTCTTTTTTGTTATAGGTGGTATGTTTAGCTCTGTAAACTTTGCAATAAATGGCGGAAGTATCATGCCTGATATGTCTATTCTTGAGGATGGATTGCTGCCTTGGGCAAATAATTTCATTACTGCAAATGGTGGTGCCACATTTCTGATTATTACTAGCATTACTCTGATGGCAGCAGCTACAAAAAGAATTGTTGGGATGAACTTTGGCTTTCTTAATAGATTGGTAACTTCAGTTGGAACCTTTGTATTTTTCACAATGTTGGCTCTGAGTTTTACAAAATCTGATCCTACATCTTCAGGTGTATTCTTGTATACGTTTTATCAGGCAGGAATTGTTGGTGGTGCATTCTTTGCAATGAACAGACTTACAAAGAATCAAAACATGCTTGAAGATTTCTCAAACGGATATTAGAAATTATTCATCCAAGTCTACGTAAATTCCTGAGATTTGATTGTTGATTCTATCCCAGTATTTTTCACAACCTTCTGTTTTGAAATCATTTACTTTACATTCGTTAAAGTGCTTTGTGTGGTCTCTTTGTAAATTATCTGCATATAATACATCATCTGCCATAAACAATCCCATTATTCCAATAACTGCTAATGAAGCTGCTACTGCAATCATCCCGTATCCGACTTTTGCATGATTGTGAGGCTCTTTCATTTAAAAAAAATCAATCACTCTTGAATTTAATCTTTTCAAGTTCATATACTGCGATCAATTTCATGGCACTAGGCAACTTTCTAAGAAAAGGAGAAAAGACAGTTATTCAAAATACTATTGTTGAGTATTCAAATTTTACAATATGAGTTCCTTGGCCCTATTCCACTTGATGAATGGGGTCCACCAATGGAAAAACTTGTGTTTCTAATCATGGCTAGGGATAAGGATAGATTCAATATTGTATATGCAGGCGATTGCGAAAAAACAGATGATAAATCATTTTTTGTACAACATTCCGGTTTCAAGTGTTGGGTTGAAAAATCGGGCTCTGAAAAATCATTATACTTGGCAATATTGCCTTTATTTGATGCAAGTAAAGATCATCGAGAAAGTGTTCTAAATAAAATCAAAGTCCGATACAACCCACCATGTAATTCTCGTGATGTTACTCAACCCAAACCTGATTATGTTGTTAGGAAATCCCCCGAATCCTCTAAAAAATTTTCATGTCCTTGTTGTGGCTCTGAAATGAAGGCAGAACAATTTCTAGAAAAATCCACACTCTATAGATGTAGTAGTTGTGGAATTAGTGACACAAAACTTAATTCTTGACTTTATTTTGAACATCAAATAGTTGCAATGTTAGTAAATCAATTGCTTTTTTCAAATGACCAAATTCATTTATTGAATGAATTTGTCCTTCTACCAAGGCCCTCATGATTTTAATTGAATTTTTTTGAAAATCATCTGACGCAACAATTTCCATGGCGTTAATTTTTGACAATAAATTGTCTAATTCTTTTATCATCTCGTCTGATGGTTTGTGTTTTTCCATGAGTATTCAAAATGATTTTGATATATGAATTGTTACAACAACTCTTCATCAATTTCTTGTATTGGATCCAAGTATTGTTGACATGTACATGTTGGAATTTGACATTTACCCATTTTCATTAATGAATTACTTTGTTCATTTGGAACATGTGCTTCATCTGTATGATGACATCTATTACAATTCATACTGCCAAACATTCACTCCGATATTTAACTAGTCAAGGAATCAAAACTGCTCTGGCTTCGATACTTGAATCTTTTAATTTTTTGAGAACTTCATTTGCACTCTCTAAAGGAAATGTTTCTGTTATTACTTCAATATTTTTTTCATCACATATCTTGATTACTTCTTCCATATCTGCAGTTGAACCAATAAGCGTGCCTCTAATTGTCTTCTCTTCAAATGCCATGAATGCTGGATTCTCACCAACCGTTGCAATGACTATCATCCCTCCTTTTTTTACTGCTTTGATTGCAGTATCAGTTACAATATCTGCCGGTGCAAACACAATTACTGCATCAAGCATTCCGTGTTTTTCTTTTAATTTTTTCAAAAACTCTTCTTGATTTTTAGAAAATTGTATTGCATCATCTGCACCTAATCTCTTTGCAACATCTAGGTGATTTTGTGATCTTGAAAATGCTATGACCTCACAATCTTTTACTTTGGCAAATTGTACTGCCATGTGTCCTACTCCTCCAATCCCAAAAATTCCGATTTTTTTGTGAGTCTGTGGTTCTGCAGCTTTGACTGCTTTGTATGCCGTAATTCCTGCACAAAATAGCGGTGCTGCATATTCTGGTTTCATATGCTCAGGAACTTTGGTAGCAAAATCTTCAGTTACTGTAATGTATTCTGTATATCCTCCTTTGAAAGATTCTCCTGTAATTGTTGATGATTCACAAAGATACTCTTTTCCTTCTTTACAATATTGACATTCTTTACATGCTTCTAACAACGGAGTGATTCCTGCCCTATCTCCAACTTTGAATTTTGTAACTTGTTCTCCTATCCCAATAACTTTTCCAACAACCTCATGTCCCGGAACTGTTGGTAGTTGTGGTGGAATACCAAGGTCTTGCCAATCCCCCTCAATACCGTGAAGCTGTGAATGACAAACTCCACATGCTTCAATTTTTAGCAAAATCTCATTTGGCCTTTTAATCTCATGTCTATCAATTTGAGTTAGTTTTAATGGATTAGTCTCTATTGCCCCACATCTTTCAAGTACCATTGCACGCATCTTTTCCATAAACTTGAAAATTTTTCATGGAATTTTAAGATTCGCTAATCCTGAATTCATATTACTGTAAATCAGGCATTATCAATTTTTTAAATCAGTCAAATCAAGAAAAAAACCAATCCTGTTATTGCTCCAACAATTCCTATGAATAACAATGCATTTCTTTTTTGATGTGCAACAAGTAGTTGACTCATATGGTAAACAGTACTTAATAGAATTTAAATCACTTTCAAAATATATGAAAATTTGTCTTAAAAACTTGGTAAATTATTCACAATTGTTTACATATATGGTTTCATTTACCTACTAATTCATTAGAAAAATAAAGGACACTGAATGTCTTGAGTTGTGGATAAAATTACTGACGAAGATAAAGAAAGAGTAGAATTACTGCGTCTTGTATCTAGTTCTAAAAATGAATTCAAAAATCTCACTCTTGAACAACTAAAACGCTTACAGGAATTAGTTGAGAAAAAAGATTACAGTCATGATAAAAAAGCTCATAAATCCAAAGTAAAATTACTTGGAAAAATTAATGTTAGAATTTATGAAATAACTGAAGGAAGAGGAATTTGGGGTTAACCCTTTAGGTACAAATATCAAAACATATCTGAAAAACTATGGCAGAAAATAATCTTATTCATGAAACTAGTCCTTATCTTCTTCAACATGCGCATAATCCAGTTGATTGGTATGGATGGAATGATGAAGCATTAAAAAAAGCAAAAGATGAAAACAAGCCCATCTTTCTTAGTATTGGTTATAGTTCTTGTCATTGGTGTCATGTAATGGAACATGAATCATTTGAAAATGAAGATGTTGCAAAATTCATGAATGATAATTTTGTAAACATTAAGGTTGATAGAGAAGAGCGCCCCGACATTGATGACATTTATCAAAAAGTTTGTCAAATAGCTACCGGTCAAGGTGGATGGCCTTTGAGTATTTTCTTAACCCCTGATCAAAAACCATTCTATGTAGGAACATATTTCCCTGTATTGGATTCTTACGGTCGTCCTGGATTTGGAAGTATATGCAGACAACTCTCTCAAGCTTGGAAAGAAAAACCAAAAGACATTGAAAAATCTGCAGAAAACTTTCTTAACGCTCTAAATAAAACTGAAAAAGTTTCGGTTCCATCAAAATTAGAAAGAAGCATTCTTGATGAAGCTGCAATGAATCTGTTCCAATTAGGTGATTCTACTTGTGGTGGATTTGGTTCTGCCCCTAAATTCCCCAATGCTGCAAACGTTTCATTTTTGTTTCGTTATGCAAAATTGTCTGGTCTTTCAAAATTTACCGAATTTGGGCTCAAAACTCTCAAAAAAATGGCAAATGGCGGAATCTTTGATCAAATTGGAGGTGGTTTTCATCGATATTCTACAGATGCAAAGTGGCTTGTACCTCATTTTGAAAAAATGCTTTATGATAATGCACTGATTCCTGTAAATTATGCTGAGGCATTTCAAATAACAAAAGATCCTTTCTATCTTGATGTTTTGAAAAAAACACTTGATTTTGTCTTACGTGAAATGACTTCTCCTGAAGGTGGCTTTTATTCTGCATATGATGCAGACTCTGAAGGTGTAGAGGGCAAATTTTATGTCTGGAAAAAAAGTGAAATCAAAGAAATTCTTGGTGATGATGCAGATATTTTTTGTCTGTTTTATGATGTTACTGATGGTGGAAATTGGGAAGGAAATAACATTCTCTGCAACAATCTGAATATTTCTACAGTTGCTTTTAATTTTGGAACTACGGAAGATAAAGTTAGAGAAACCCTTCAGCATTGTTCTAAAAAACTTCTTGATATTCGTTCCAAACGCATTCCCCCTGGATTAGATGATAAAATTTTGGTTTCATGGAATTCACTGATGGTTACTGCATTTGCTAAAGGATATCGTGTAACAAATGATTCAAGATATCTTGATGCTGCAAAAAACTGCATCTCTTTTATTGAAAATAATTTGTTTTCAGAAGGTAAGTTATTGAGAACTTATAAAAATAAAACTGCAAAAATTGATGGTTATCTAGAAGATTATTCTTATTTTGTCAATTGCCTCTTAGATGTGTTTGAAATTGAACCTGATCCAAAATATCTAAAATTGGCAATCAAACTAGGCCATCATTTAGTAGATCATTTCTGGGATTCAGAAAATAATAGCTTCTTTATGACTTCTGACAATCATGAAAAATTAATCATCAGACCCAAAAGCAATTATGATTTGTCATTGCCTTCGGGAAATTCTGTTTCTGCATTTGTCATGCTTAGACTATTTCACTTTTCTCAAGAACAACAATTTCTAGAAATTACCACAAAAATCATGGAATCTCAGGCACAAATGGCTGCTGAAAATCCGTTTGGATTTGGATATTTACTAAATACAATTTCACTTTATTTAGAAAAACCTGTTGAAATTACGATTATCAACCCCGAAAATTCTCAACTATGTAACTCAGTCATTTTAGAATATATCCCAAACGCAATTATTGTCACTGTACAAAATTCTGATCAATTATTTGCACTCTCTACATATCCTTTCTTTGCAGGAAAATCTTTTGAAGAAAAAACATCTGTGTTTATTTGCAAAAACTTTACTTGTTCGCTACCTTTGCACACCATTGATGAAATAAATTCTGATCTTTAGATTTTCTTTAAGTTAACTTCAATCGTATTGCCTACTTGTGGTCTTCCCATTCCGTCATATCTTGATTTTGGCATCGCAATTGTAATCTGAGTCTGTTGATATGACTTGATGTTTACTGTGGGCTGTGCTTGCAAAATTGCTTCTAATAATGGCATAACCTGCTCTTTTGTTTCTTGATCAAGTTTTTTTGAAACATTTTCAATAATCATCTGTTTTTGTGAAATTGGCTCTGTTGAAACATTTTCAATTAAAGTCAATTGTACCATCTGACCGTTGTCTACAATTTGAGTTATTTTGAATTCATTTGTTGCTGACATACATTGTTAGACTTTCTTTATGATTTATCTTTAACGAATCGAAAAATATAATGCAACTATTGCTGTGACTACTGCTGCAGCAGTTCCTCCCCAAAAAATTATTTTACTGCCATCTACGTTCATGTTTTTACACCATTTTTTCAGAATTAAACTGTATTGATTTTTTAAAAATAATTCTAAAATCTTTATTGTTCTTTGATTTCTTCAGTTTCTTCTTTTGCTTCTGTTTTATGAGGCTCAATTATGGCCTTTTTTATTAATGCAGCACGATTTTTTATCATTTCATTAAATTCTCTTATATCTTCTAAACTTGGAGTTTGTTGCTGGTTTTGATATGCTTGTAAGAATCCCGAATATACACATCCCGTAATAATTCCAAATGCTGTATCTGGAACAGATTCAACTTCTGGAACAAAGTTTTCTGCAATCTGAGTATATGCTTCAGATTCGCTAATGTAATAATCAATTAAACTGTCTATGAATTCTTTGTTCTCTTTTGAGATTGCCATACTTTTCTTTAACTCCTGTTTATTTAACTGTCTTTGATTAATCGTTTATTTATTCATGGATTAATTTTTAGATGTTGTGGAAGTTAGAATTAGACGAGGAATATTTTCGCATATATGATTCAAATAAAATGATTGCAGGATATTTTGATCCTGACTATGGTGATATCTATCCTAAAGAAAATTCTGAACAAATCATTTCTTCTATGCTAAAAAACCATGATATGATTTCAGGAGGAATAATGATGATTCCTCTAGTAAAATTTGGCTTGTTTGATAGGGATTTAGATACTAGCATTTCAGATGTTCATCAAAATGTTACTAGAGTAAATACACACTTGGAAAAATGGAATAATGTTTTGTCTGAAATAAATTCCAAATTTCATTCAGTACGAATATCTCACACTGATCAAGATATGCTGACAATAACTTTTCCTATTTTATTTTCAAAACCTACTCCTTTAAAAAAAGAAGAATTGATCAAAGAGATTTTTCCTACTTTAGATTTGTTGCAGAAAAGAGATTTGTTATAATTCTTCCAGAATACCGTGTAATTCCAATATATGCTGATAATGTGAGTATGAGTACGATAACTGTGCCTATGGGAAATTCTGGTACTGCTGCATATTCTTCAGACTCTGCAATCAACACATATTCTTTAATTTCTTCAGTTTGAATTTTGTCTGGGACTGATAACAAAAAGAATGCACTGTCTTCTACTCTTAGATAATCTGGTTTAGGATTAACTTGTGATACTGCTGCAACATTTCCTTGTTTGTCATAAAGTGTGGCAATAACTGATATCATATTTGCTGTTATCTCTCCGTTATTTACTACAGTGCCTGTAATCATCAAATTATTATGATTATCTCTTGAAAGTGATGACTCTGTAATGTCTATGACTTGACTTTTTGGAGGGCTTACTTGATAGTTCAATTCCATTGAATACGATTTTGCACTTTTTGCCTCATTATCTGTTAAAATAAGATCAAATGGACCTTTCATACCTGGCATTATTGTATTTACTAAAGATCTTGTCTCTTTTTGCTGAATTAGTTGTTGATTCTCATCAAACAAATCAATTTGTACTTGAATTTGGTTTAGAGGTATGTCTAGATTGTTTACAATTTCTCCTACGATGTGGACCGAACCATCATCTCCCACATATTGTTGATCATTTTGAATATAGACGTCTGCAAATACAAGTGGTGTCATGCTTGTAAAAATAATTACTATGATGAAGATCTTCTCCACAATTATTCTTGGTCTGATTCTTTAAAGTACTTTTTGTGGATTTGATTATTTCTTATGGGAGATGTTCTATTTTCCATTTTTTAGCCTCATTTATGCAGTTAAACCACTCTACTTCTATTTCGTCGGAATCAAATCCTCCTAACTCATTTTTGAATTCTTCATTGCATTTGCTTGCCATATTTTCTGCTACTTGGATTACTTTTTGTGTCAATCCTGCTTGTGGAGCTTCAAACTTTGCATCTTCATCATAGTTTTTGATACCTGTTTTTGCTGAATAAAACTCAACTAAACCCTGTAACTCGTATTCTACTGATTCTTGGAACTGTGTATCTGATCTTATTTTAGCTGATTCGTCTCCTGTTTCGATCCATTTGATATATTCTGAATCACTTGACAACTGTGTCTCTGATGAAATCTTTAGCAATTCTACAGAACTCTCAAATAATTCTGGTGCATCAAGTTCATCATATTTAGAAATGATTTCATTGAATTCATTTAGATGTTCATCGTAAAATTCTAACAATTCTTCTTTTGTTATGTCCCCTTCTTCCCACTTTGTTTTCTCTGAATAAAATTTGATTTGCAAATCTTTTACATCTTGTTGAATTTGTTCTAACTCTACTCCAAACTGTAATCCTTTTTGTTTGGTTTGATCTATTGAATAATTGTATGCTCCAATTGCACCAATAATGCTAATTGCAATCACTACAATTGTTATATTTTGAATCTTCTTTTTCTTCAAAGATAATCTATGTAATTTCCATCTTCGTCTAATTTTAATTCAATTGTAAATTCCGTACCGCTAATAAAAGAATCATTTCGTGTTGATCTGACTCTGCCTATTACAAGCTCATATGGCCAAATTTCAACTACAATTGAGCCTATCTTTGCAGTTGGGGTCTCTGTAATTTCCATATCTTCGCGTTTTACCCCATGTCTCTCTAACATGTGTATGGCGTGATCTAAAAGTGGTTTAGGATTATTGTAATTTAGTACCCATACTGGTGCTTCATAATCAATTTTCTGCAATTTGATTCAATCCTGAATTTTCTCATATAACAATTATTCGGGGCGAATTACATTTAGTGTCATTGTGCTGACCACTCTGGATAATTTTCTAATTACTGCAATTGCTTTTTCAAATCCATCTTGATTTTCTGTCTCTATTTCTGCAATGACATCATATGCCCCAAAAGTTAGATATGCATTTTTCACATCTTGCATATGATTTAACTCATCTACAATGTACTCTTCGGCTCCTAGATCACAATTTAATAAAATGAATCCTTTGTGCATTACTTTACCTTGAATTAATTATGTAGTTGTGGTCTTTAAGTTTTACAGTTACCATCTACTACGGCCGCCGTAACTATTTCTGTTACCGCCTCTATCATTATATCTTCGTCTACCGCCTCTATCATCTCTTGAATCTCGTCCACCTGATCTTCCATATCCTCCAGAACGACCTCCTCTTGAATAGTTTGATCTTGATTGACCTCCGTATCTTCTTGATGGCATTTGTCTTTTTAGAGGATCTGGAATTGAAATTTCTATTCCCATCTCTTCATTCAAATCTTTGATAGGGACTTTGATTTGTCGTTTAATAAGATTCCAATCTCCTACTGATGAATATGAAACAAATGTAATTGCTTTACCCTTTGCTCCTGCTCTTGCAGTTCTTCCAATTCTGTGAAAATATGCCATTTCTTGATTTGGAACATCGTAATTAATTACCAACTCTACTCTTGGAACATCTATGCCTCTTGATGCAACATCTGTTGCCACTAGAATGTCTGCCTTACCACTACGGAATTTTCCCATTGATTGCTCTCTTCTGTGTTGTGACATGTCTCCTTCTATTGCTACTGCATCAAATTTTTCTTGGTGTAAGAATTTTGCAACATCTCTAGTTCTATATTTTGTTGAGCAAAACACAATAGATTGGCCTTTTACTGGTTTGATAAAATCAATTAGATACTTGAATTTGTCCCTGTCTTTTATGACTAGATATGATTGATCAATTCCTTCTCCGCTGAGATCATCTGCATCTAACAAGAATTGTTTTGGGTTTTTCAAATATTCCTCAGACAATCTAAGAATTTCAGTTGGCATTGTTGCTGAAAACAACGACATAACTCTGTCTTCTGGTGCTAAATCTAAAATAAATGAAATATCATCAACAAATCCCATATCTAACATTGTGTCAGCTTCATCCAAAACAATATGTGAAACGTCTCTGAGTTCTATTGATCCTCGTTTGAGATGATCAATTAATCTACCTGGTGTTGCTACAACAATTTCCACTCCTCTTTCTAGAGCGTCTAATTGAAGTCCCATTCCTTGTCCTCCATAAACTGTTGCTACTCTAATTCCAGTGTATTTTCCAAATTTTTTAATCTCATCTGTAATCTGCATAGCAAGTTCTCTTGTGGGGGCCATGATCAAACCCTGAATTCCGTTTTTTGGTTGAATTTCTTGCAGCATTGATAAGGAAAATGCTGCAGTTTTACCCGATCCTGTATGTGCTTGTCCTACAACATCTCTTCCTGTAAGTAATACTGGAATTACTGCCTCTTGAATTGGAAATGCTTCTTCAAATCCAAGGTCTTTAATTCCTTTTAGTATGTCTTCTTTTAATCCTAATTCTTGAAATTTTGTCATTTTATTATCTTCTCTTTAGCAATGACGAAAAGCTCATTGCCAGCCGTCATTATTCCGATGCGTAAAGTTACAGTTTAGGTCTAATAAACGCTTGTTATTTTTTATGCCTCTAGTTGTGCATCAATAACTTTTTTGAAACTTTCAAAGGGCTGTGCACCTTTTAGTTCTACATACCCTATCTCGTCATTTCCTATAAAAAATCCTGGGGTTCCTGTGACATCATAACTTCTACCATCATCAAGATCGTTTCTTATCTCTTCGATGTATTTTCCACTTATGAGACACTCATCAAATGTTTCTTGTTCTAGTTGTATTTGAGATGCATATTGACTAAACACAGATAACGCATCAACTGTTTCTAGATTATTCCATTGATTTTGATTATCAAATAATATGTCGTGCATCGCTTTGAATTGTCCTTGCTCATTTGCACACTCTGCTGCTACTGATGCAGGAAGTGCATTTGGATGAATACTTTGTATTGGAAAGTCTCTAAAGACTAGTTTCACTTTACCTTGATCAATATATTCTTCTAAAAGCAATGGAAGTGTCTGCACATGGAATCGTGCACAGAATGGACATTGAAAATCAGAAAATTCTATTATTGTTATTGGTGCATCTGGATTTCCAATTACTGGGTCATCATCTGCTGAAATTTTTACAGGCTGTGATGGTTGATTTGTTGGTAGTCTGTTTTGTAACATTTTGAGTTCTAGTTTTGCAATTGCATCATCAAGATCTTCTTGTGAAATTTGATTTGAATTCATATTTGAAACATACATTCCTGCAAAAAATGCTGCAGCACCCACTGCAACAATTAATCCAATTATTAGGCCATTTGATTTTGATTTTTTTTGATAATTTTCATCTTGTTTGATCTCATTATCTTCAAAACTCATGTATGATTGCTCCAAAATCCAGCATAATTAACCGTATTGCCAAATTATCATTGAAAATTTAAAGCCAATGATGGGATCTGAACCCATGACCTTTCGCTTACAAGGCGAATGCTCTAGCCAGGCTGAGCTACATTGGCACGAAGTAAAATGAAATTTTTGAAGGTTTAAAGTGTTACCTGTGTTCTTTTTGTAAGGCTTTTTCTGGAAAATATCTCAACCGTCAGTTTATAATAATGCCATTTTTTGATACCTGTTATGCGATACATTGAACCAACCAGAGTCAAAGTTTTGATGATGATGTTCTTTGCAACTGGTATTTTGGGTATTGTAATTGGATTGTCTCCGATTGCAGGAAAGGAACAAACAATATTCATTACATTCATGGGGGTTGTCAATGTTGGATTGGGAGCATTTTTCACGTTCATCTTTTTAACACAAGAAGCAAAAGCTCCTGATAAAAGAAAAAAGAAAAAGAAACGAGATTAGTTTTCCAAAAAAACTTGCACTATGACCTTTTCATAAAACGAAATTCAGAATTTAATTAAAGTTAAATACTAACCCTCTTTCTAAAATTTTGAAAATGCTGGATTTAGTTGCAAAGAAATTATTTCTCACAAAAGGAAAAGGCATACATGAAGACAGGTTAACTAGCTTTGAATATGCCCTAAGAGATGCTGGTATTGCAGGAACAAACCTGGTATTGATTTCTAGTATCTTCCCTCCAAAAGCAAAACTAATTTCCAGAAAAGAGGGACTAAAACAAATCAAACCTGGACAGATTCTGTTTACAATTTATTCAAAGAATCAAACTAATGAGCCCCATAGAATGTGTGCTGCATCTGTTGGATTGGCCCAACCAAAAGATACCTCAAGATATGGTTATTTGTCTGAATACGAGTCTTTTGGACAAAATGAGACTCAGGCAGGTGACTATGCTGAAGATATTGCAGCACAAATGTTGGCATCATCATTGGGAATTCCATTTGATGTTGATAAGAATTGGGATGAAAAAAGACAACAATGGAAGATATCTGGAGAAATTTACAATACTCATAACATTACCCAATCAACACGTGGTGATAAAGATGGGAAATGGACTACTGTTTTTGCTGCGGCAGTACTTTTACTATAATTATTTTCTATACCCTTTAAGATAAAACAATGCGGCTGCAATTGCAACTATTGAAATTATTATCACCACTACAAGCGATTCATCTGATGATTCTTGTTGTGTAGGTGGTACATCTCCTAATGAAAACTTTAACTTGTCTTTGTTAACTGAAGTTTCTTCTCCGAAAATATATTTGCCTTGAATTCTTTGTCCTTCTTGAGGATCAAAAACCCATCCTTGTTTTGATACGTCTGTTGGAATTTGTTCGTTATTCACTGTTTGTGTTGGAACTATATTTCCTCTAATGTTTGAAATTATTTCATCCTCAGGTGATAATATGACTACTTGGATGATTGAATTGAGTGGATAAAATCCTGAAGAAAAATAATCTGATCTGCTAATTGTATCTACTTTTAACAAATCTAATGGACTAACTTCAGAAATTGTAGATGCCTCATTAGGGTAATCAACTGACAATTTCAACTGTAACAGAGATTTTGAATCTAAAGGTATTATTGAAAATGTCATTTTTGCATTATCTTCAAATGAAAGATTTTTTGCAATTTCATAAAATCCTCCACTATCTCTGATTATTTTTGGAATTAGAATTGCTGATGTCTTTTCATACATCGCATTGGTGTCTTCTGGTGGCATTGTGTATACTACTGAAATCATTCCTTTTCCTGAAATGACTCCTGATGTCTCAAATGCCTCATTGGATGCATCATCACTATGTACAAAAACTGAATGAAGTTCTGCCTCTGTGTCAAAGACTTGGTTTATCTCATCAATGTATGGCATTGCAACTTCTTTAGCTGCATCCTGAATCTCTATGATTCCTTTTGCTGATGGGTCTCTTACTACGTTAATCATAATACATGATTCATTAAAAACTCCTAAAACACATTGCTCTTGATTTGTAACAATTACTGCTTTAACCATTTCATCCTCTCTAAGCTTCTGTTCTAACTCTGCTGGAATTCTAATCTCTTGAATGCTTGTACTTTGTAGAGTTACTGAGGCAGTTACATTTTGAGATATACTTCTATCTATTATTACTTGGGCGGTTTCTTGAAACGTTGCTAAACCCATCTCCTGTGAATACACAAGATTTGTTGAAATTCCAATAAATGTAACTGATAATAAAATCCAAAGCATCTTTTGCATTGGTTGTTCCTCTAATCTTGAAATTATTAACCTTACTCTAGTTGGTTCATTTTTCGAATCCATTTTTGATGAATTTTTTTTATTTTTTTTCCGAAAATTAGTTATCTCTTAACTAATATTCTCTCTTTATGGGATAATGATCAGTATTGGCTCTAATTCCGTTTCTTGTTGATATATTTCAAGATCCAATTTTTTCTATTATTGCAGTAATTGGGGCATTTGGGGTTGGATTACTTCAAGGAATAATTTTGGGACGTGCAATTCTTGTTAGATTTCCACGATTGCAAAATCATCTAAAGACTGTATCTGTTACTTTGTTTGTTTTGTTTTTGGCAAATGCAATTCTTAGTGTACCTAGATTTGCATCTCCTGAAAAAATCGAACTTTCTAATATCTCTGCTGGAAGCCCTGCAGAACTTGCATCTGTATTGTTTTTAATTTTTGGAATGAATACTGGTTTTCTAACAGTGTTGGCAATTTCTGTGACTGTGATGACTTTTGTTATTTTGAAATTTACAGATATTCGTGGAATTGTAAAATTATTTGTCTTCTTCTTTAGTTCTTTATTGTTGATATTAACTGGAATCAGTAGATTCACAGATCTTACTCCTAGCACATTTGAAGTTTTATTGTATTTTCTATATCAGTTGGGAATCACAATTGGAATATTGGGTGGCACCCTTAGAAAAATCAAACCTAAAAAAGTGGACTTTGAATAATTTCAAAGGTTTAAATCAGATAATTTGTGATGTCGTTTTGACATCGAATTCAAACCGTTCGGGGAACAAGCTGGCAGTCCTTGCGTTGGACTGTCAGCCCCATTTATTAAAAATCTAATTTAATGATGAGAGTGTTTTTACTTGCTTGCTAACATAATCAAAACCTTCTTGCCAAAATTTGGTAGATCTGATATCTAATCCGTGTTCTTGAAGGAGTTTCTCAGGTTTTTTTGAACCGCCTGCTGCAAGAATGTCTATGTATGCTGGAACAAAATCTCGGCCTTCTTTTTTGTATCTTTGGAATAATGATAATGCAAGCAAATTTCCAAATGAATATGCATAGCAGTAAAACGGTGTGTGATAGAAATGTGGAATGCAACTCCATTCTATTGCAAAGTCATCTGTAACATCTACTGATTTTCCAAATTGTTGTTTCAAATTTTGTAGATATGTTTTTGAAATTTCATCTATAGTTGTTCCTTCACCGA
This sequence comes from Candidatus Nitrosopumilus sp. SW, assembly GCF_006740685.1. Taxonomy (NCBI): domain Archaea; kingdom Thermoproteati; phylum Nitrososphaerota; class Nitrososphaeria; order Nitrosopumilales; family Nitrosopumilaceae; genus Nitrosopumilus; species Candidatus Nitrosopumilus sp. SW. Next base: position 1,294,565 of record NZ_CP035425.1, read on the forward strand.
TTTGTTTGTGGGCATCAACTTCAAAAATCGTGAAAAATGATTGTCTTAGAATTGTTGCATACAAGTCGTCAATTTTTTCAGATAACATTATTTTCTTTTCATCATCTGAAATTTTATCTGAAATATTGTCATAAAGCAATAATTCTGAAAATGTTGATGCTGTTTCAGCTAATGGTAATGGTGCATCTTGAACTAGAATTGATCTTTCTTGTGCTGCCTGACTGTGAACAGCATGACCTAGTTCATGTGCTAATGTGAATACATCTCTTGATTTTCCTGTAAAATTGACCAAGACATATGGGGTAATTTTGGGTGTTAGTGTGCTGCAAAATGCCCCATCTCTTTTGCCTTGTCTTACTGATGAATCAATATGATTTTCGTTGAATACTTTTCTTGCAAAATCTTCTAGTGTACTACTAAATCTTCCAAGTGATTCAAAAACTAGTTTTACTGATTTGTTGTATGAATAATTTTTTTCTTTAATATTTGCAGCAGCTGGTGCATAGATGTCATATCTTCTAAGCTTTTTCATTTTAAGCATCTTTGCTTTTTGCACAAAGAATTTTTGAAATACTGGAGCATTTTTTTTACAAACAGCAAGTAATGATTCTATAGTTTTATCATCTACATCATTTCCAATATTTCTCATTGAAATCGGTGTCTTGTAGCCTCGAATATCTATGCCTTCATCCTTCCAGTTGAGTACAATATTCTGATAAATTTCTCCAACTACACCTTTGTTTTCATTGTATTTCCCGAGAATTGTTTTGTAAGCTGTTTCACGAATTTTTGGATTTGTATCTCTAACATAATTTGTCAATTCCTCTCTTGTCATCTTTTTTGTTTTGCCTCCAATTTTCATTTGATATTCAAATGCATTGGTTATCTTGTCGTACAATTTTACAAGTGCAGAAATTCCTGTAACATCTAATGTATTGATGATTCTTTCTTCAGGTTCGCTGAGTGAATACTTTGCAATCAATCTTTTATGTGCTAAATATTCTGAAAGTTCTCCTGCATCTTTGATCAATCTTTTTGCATTTTTTTCGTCAATCTGAGTTTTCCACCATAAATCAAAAAATAATATCTTGTTTGAAATATCTGAACCTAATTTTGACATTCTAGTCATTAATGATGTTGCCTCATCTGATTGAGTATCTGAAGAATATGAAAGAGATGCATATCCGCCAATCTTGCTCATCTTTTCAGAAATTTCTTCTATCTGAGATAACATCTCCATGAATTTCTTTGATGACATTTTTGGGTCTAGTTTTGATTTGATTTTCTCAAATTTCTTTGCCTGATTTTCTAATTCTTGAATTTGTTTTTGAAATGCTGGACTTTTTGGATTCTTTGCTAATTCTGAAAGATCCCACGTTCCTAATTGATATTGAGACATCTACTAGTCATAATTTTCTAACTATTAAAAAATGAATGTGCTAAGGTTTAGTTTCTCTGAATTTTGCAATTTTTCTAATTACCGAATATATGATCAAACCTATCCCAAAAATTATCCAGCCGTAGCTATACGTTATGGTCTCTTCAATGTAACTTGGTGGACCTTCTCCTGCAAGTAAAATTCCCCAACTTATACCTCCTGCTATGAGAAATCCTATACCTACCCAAAAAGTCCAGTGGATTTTTTCTTTATTCAACTACCTATGATTTTCTAGTATATTGAAAATTAATAGTATTCTTTATGGTGATAACACCACTTCCAAATATCTCCTGGAATTGCTTTCATAACTGGATGTCCTGTTTCTTCAAAATGTTTTGTTGCATGTTTTCCAATGGATGAATCACAACATCCTACGTGCCCACATGTTAGACACATTCGTATTGCCACAATTGGAAGATGTTCTTTTTCGCATTCTTCACAGCTTTTTGTGTTTGGTGTTATTCCTTTTTTCTCTTCTAAAAAATGATTACATTTTTTTGACATGTTAAAATTTCTTCAAAGTGTTCTTGTATCTTTTGATTGATTCAACAATTATACCCTTTGCTTCTTTTGCTGATTGCCATCCTAGAATCTCTACTTTTTTTCCCTCCAAGTCCTTATACACTTGGAAAAAGTGAGCAATTTCAGAACGATAATGATCCTCAATATCTGAAATATCTGCAGTGTGTAAATATCTAGGATCATTTGTTGACACACAAATAATTTTGTCATCCAAGTCTCCTGCATCTTTCATTTGAAGCAATCCTATTGGTCTTGCTTCAATTAAAATACCTGGATAAGTTGGATTTGTAACTAACACTAGTGCATCTAATGGATCTCCATCTTCAGAAAGTGTTTGAGGAACTAGACCATAATCTCCTGGATAATGAAATGGTGAAAATAAAACTCTGTCAAGTTTTATCATGTTGTGCTTTTTATCATATTCATATTTGTTCATAGAACCTTTGGGAATTTCTACCACTACGTTGATAATTTCAGGAATGTCTGCTCCTGATTCTATGTCATGCCAGAAATTTTTACTCATTTTCTAGCTAACATTTTCTTGAATAGTATATGAATTCTGTGAAAAATAAAGGGTGTTTAGACTAGTTGATTTTGGTTAGGAACTACTCTGTATATCATTACAGTATATTCGCCTTCAAAGGCTTTTTCCATATTTCCATTGTCATCAACACTAGTTACTCTAAACTTGTATTCGTAAGAACCATCTCCTTTGACATCTACTTGGGCTACATGCACCAAGTCATCTGCCTCATCAAAGAACTGGATGATTACTGGATGTCTCTCAACATATTCTGAGGGACTGCCTGTGACAAATCCCCATGGTAATGTATTATCTTCTGGAACAATCATTGTTGTGACTGTTTTTTGTAAACTGATCTCTTCATTGATTGGAGTGATTGTTGTAGTTTCAGAACTTTCTGCAATTATCTCTGATGGGAACATCAGAACTGCAAATGATGCAATAACTGCTAGAAAGATACTTGATTTTGTTCTCATTTGACTAGCTTTTTTGAAAGTTACTTAAAAAATTTATTACAAATTCATACTATGGTAATTCATCTTCTAAATCAGAACATGATGCATGAACCCATTGCTCTTTGGAGTTTTTTAGAATCTCTTTTCCTGCTTTAATTGCCTCTCCACATTCTACACATTTTCCTGGAAATCTGGCTTTCATGTTTCTTTTGATATGTTGTCTAATTTTAAGTAGGTGGACCGGATGGGTAGTGATACTGTAATGGTTCTTTTTTTGGTTCCGTGATTATTACAATACTTATAATTTTAAACTTTTTTTGATGACCATAAATCTCATAATTGATATTTTTATGGAGTTTTTATTAATTACTTTTATGCAACAATATTACGAATACTAGTGACTCCCTTACAATTTCTATTCTTTTCATAGCGTTTGCTCTGGTGGTTTTTGCTTCAAGTACTGAAAGTGTTGATGCTTCTCATAATTCTTGTAGTGGCGATCTGTGCAAGAAATATTGGGTTGAAAACACTCTGTCTATTACATCTGATCTAAAACAAGGGCATGTTCTTGGATTTTGGGGAAAGGTAAATGATAAAAGTATTCATGAAGTTGACATAATTTTCAAAGACCCTTGTGGAAAAACAGTAACCAAAGTAACTGAAACTGTTCAAAGCAATCCTCCTGATAGGTTCATTGATTCTCGAGGTACTAAAGCAGATAGTAATTGGTATTTTTCTGGAAAATACACTGCAACATCTTCTCATAATGGAAAGACTCTAGCTTCGACTAGTGGTAGTTACAGTGGCAAAGGACCATTCGTTTCATCTCCTTCTGATCCAAAATGTTCTGAACCAATTCCAAAATCAGTTGGCGGTGCAACTTTGTCAAAAATGTTAACTCCTATGAATGGAGGGTTAGTGAAATTCTCAAAATCGGGAACCTTTAATGGACTTTCTTATCAAGCAATTGGACAGTTTGTTTACAAATTCGATTCAGGAAATAAAATTACTAATGGAAAGGGCGAAGCAATTGTAAAAATGACAAGGACTGGCTATGCTGATGAACCTTTTAAAAATTGTGCACTTACAGGAACAAAACGAATTAATTTTAACGTTGGTGGAACACTGCTTGGAAACAATCTACACTTCACATTGAAAAACGTTTTTCCAACTAAAATTACATTAAGTTATCCTTGTTCTAATATCGTTGACGATATTTCACAATCTACTTCACATCCTCTCAATTTACTTAGTTTGTCTATACCTCATTCTTTAGGAAAACATTATTCCTCGGGATGGGAAGTTGATGTTTCACAAAAAGCAAATTCAGGTTCTAGTTATACATCGGGCGGTTCTAGTACCTCAAAAAGCTGTCCTTCAGGTTCAGAATTACAATGGAGTGATGGAAAACTCCAATGCGTGTATGTTGTAAAAGCGCCCAAACAGACTTCAAATTTTTATGATTTCAAAGTTGATGTTCCTGCTTTTATGACTGTTGAACAAAATGTTCGTGGTGTAGTATGGGTTAAAATTTCGAGCTTAATAGGGGATCCTCCTCCCCTCACATTTCAATCAACACAATACTACGTGTCTGGATTGGCCTCAAAAGTCGTGACACCTGAAAAACTTCTTGATCCTCCAAAAGCTCCGCAATCAATGAAAGCAATAGGTTGGATTGATACAAAATGTACTACTCCTCCTGGAGACTATCTTGTAACATTTACAGGATCCGTAAAATCGGGTTCATTTCGTGCTAGTCAGGATTCGGTATCTGTAAAAGTTATCGCATCTGAAAAATGCTCAACTTCTACTACGTCTTCTAATGATAAGTGGATTTCTTCAAAAGAATCTTCATCGGTAAACAAACCTGTTACAGAAACTCCTCCAATTGATGAATCCACAAAAGACTCGATTACAATTTCGGGAAAAATTAATAATTTTAATGGAGAAGACAAGGGTCCTGTAACTTTGATGATCCTAGCTCCAAATGGAAATCTAGTAACTTTGATGAACTCAAATGTGAATTCCGATGGGACATTCACAGAAACTCTGGAGAGTAATATTTTCAATTATGAAGGAAGACACAAGATTACTGCAACTTATAATTTCCAATCTAAAACAGTAGAAACAAGTTTTGATTACAAAAAAGGTATGGGCAGTAAGACTGTGAACGTAATTTTTGGTACATCTGTGCCTGAGATTATAGAACCTGAAATTCCATTTTCTGCAAAGTTTGAAAAATCAGTTTATTATTCTGGTGACAAAATCATCATTTCAGGAAATATAGGAAACAACGACATTGATGAATTGTGGTATTATCTATACGATTCTAATGGAAATGTTTGGACTTCATCCTTTGGAAATGTATCTCAAAAATTTAAAATAAAAAGCGATGGGTCATTTTCTATTCCTATTTCAAAAAATGGGAGTTGGGAACATGGGATTTATGAAATAGAATTAATTTCAGGCACTAACATTGTAGGTACATATTCATTTGCACATGCAGGAAACATTACAGCAGAAGAGTGGGATGAAATCACCAGAAATGCAGCAGAATTTTTTGATAATTTGGGCAAACAAGAATCTCTAACAGCAGAAGAGTGGGATGAAATCGTAAATGATGCTGAAGAAATTCTTGACAATATAGGAAAGGAAAAATTATTTTCTGAACAAGAAGCAAAAAAATTAACTGATAAAATACTTACAGAAGAACTAGAAAAAAGTACGAGGGTTCCTGATTGGGTCAAAAACAACGCAAAGTGGTGGACTCAAGGACAGATTGGTGAGACTGACTTTAAGAGCGGACTGTCATATTTGATAAAAGAGAAGATAATTTCAGTTCCAACACAAGCATCAACTAGTTCAAATCAAGAAATTCCACAATGGGTAAAGACTCAGACTCAATGGTGGGCTAGTGGACAGATTTCTGAAGACGAGTATCTTAATGCAATAGAATTCTTGGTAAAAAATGGAATTGTTAGTGTTGCAAACCATGAATCAACTGTTTCAGAAAATACTACTGATCTTCAACCGCTTGACGAACATGATGATTCTCCTCTAATTCACAAAAATAATCAAAATCATGTTGGGATCTCGATAATGTATCCTGAACATTGGCAAACTCAAGATTCAATGTTTGAAGATGATACTGAAGTCTTAGACATTTTTAAAGGTCGGTCTGATGGGGATCCTTTCATTCAGATTTTTTCTTATGATCACAATAGTGTTGGTTGGAATGGAGAAATCATCCTTGAACGTGATTGGTTAAATGAATCATATGTTGTAGAATCTGATTCCTTTTTTATCTCTGAAGGACCTATCGAATTAGATAATATTGATTCAAAAGCATATAGATTTAAAATTGAATATGCAGATCCTGAAACTTTGATGCCCATGAATGCATACTCTATAATTATTTCAAATCATGACAAAATCCTCTATGTTTGGGTTACAGCTCAAATAGATCAATTTGATTACTATGAGGAAACATTTGATAGAATTTTGAATTCCATGCAAATTGTAAAGTGATTCTATGGATTGTCCTAAATGTAATGGCTCAAACATAGGAGACTGCATCTATGGTCCTCCGTGGATAATCACTTCTAAGATGCAAGAAATGATACAATCTGGTAAAATTAGGATGGGGGGATGTATTTTCCATAACAATGCCCCCACAAATTATTGCATGGATTGTAATTTTGAATGGATAGAAAAAAATGATGTTTCCAATCCTGATTTCTCAAATGAATCTTGGCATACCTATTTGATTAAACTTGCAGAAAACAAAAACTATGGGTGTGGGAAGATTTTCAACATTAACGACACTCTTGTGGCAACTCTGAAACCTGGAACAGAGCCTAACGCAGAACATATAATTTTAGAAACATCTGACAAACCACTTTTGCATATCAAACAAAAAGGAAGATCTCTGGGAAAAAAACTTGAATTCACTATAGAAGATGAAAATGAAAAATTTTTGGCACATGTGTCTGGAGAGAAGACTAGTCCTACCTTTACTGTCAAATTTCAATTAGATTTTAACAAACAGTTGCTTTTTGCAAAAGAAAGTGTGAACAGTAATGAAATTCATATTTTTGAGAAAAAAGGGTTTTTACAAAAAAAAACAATAGCCAAAATTTCAACAGATCAAGGATCTTTCTTGAATGGGGCACTAACTGATGAAAAAAAGATTGTTACATTAGAACTTGTAGATGAAAATGCAGAAATCTTGATTCTGCTAGGTTTTGCAATATGTATAGAGAGGATTATTCAGGGAATGTATCACCATTGGTCATAGATCACACCAAAAATATTTTCATATACAAGCAAACGAAAGAATTTTTGTGAAATTGATATTTTTTGTTATGCTTTTGACTTTTGTTATTTTGGGATTTTTTCCATCTGAATCCTTTGCAACAATTCTTCCTGAAATTATTGATTCAGATATGACCATTGAAGAACTTTTCATAATTAATCATGATTTGATTATTGAAAAAGATGTCACTGTAAACATTTTAGGATTTTTAGATGTTAAAGGACTTGAATCCAATACCACTCCTCCTGATGGTTGGGCAGGTCCGATAGATGGCAATTTAATTAATCATGGAATTATTGAAAACAAAGGCACCATCACAGTAAATACTGAATTTGTAAATTATGGAACTCTGAACAATCTTGGAACAATTAGTATTGCATGTGATGCGGTTTTCAGAAATGAGGGAACAATTTATGGAAATGATATTCTTGTTTGTGATGAGCAATTTGTTGACGCAACCATATGTTCACAATATGACGATGTCCGATTAGAGTATTCCATAAATGATGGAAAAGTTCTAGAAATGTGCAAAGATAGTTTATCTCCTGATGTGATAGTTTCTGTTTACTCTGAAATAGATAATCGACTTACTATTGAAATCCCAAAAAAATTGGTATATGCTGTCGACCAAGACTGTAACTCCCAAGAAGTAATTGTGCTAATTGATGATGAAGAACATTTTGTGATGGTTGAAAATACTCCTTCTAGTAGAATTTTCACTTTGGATCTATTTCCTGGAGAACATGTCATTGAATTCCTTGGAACCTTTACACTTGGAGATGATGTTCACCAGTACTGTGGCGAAATCTACGGGTATGATTCTCAATTTTTGAGTCCAAAAAAACAGATAGAGAATGGAAGATTCTCTACGAGTGTTCGATGCAATGATGGATTGGAACTAATTTTGAAATACGATGATTCACCTGCATGTGTAACCCTTGAAACCAAACAAAAATTGATTCAGCGAGGATGGGTTGAAAACTCTGGAACCTCTATGTTTTGTAACCATATTGGTTTATGAGTTAAAACTAAAAGAATCAGAAAAAAGAAATTTTGTTGCTAGCCTAAGATTCCGCTAGCAACAAAGTAGGCACCTGCACCCATTCCTATTACTGTACCAATTGCCATACAGATAAGATCGAATTTTATGACCTTTTTGAATGGGGCATGAACCATTTTATCCCAGTTTGAGATTTGTTGTGTTTTCATGATAGTAATTAGTTGTAGAGACAGATAGGGTGTGGTAAATTCTAATGCACACCAGTCAGCTAATTAGCTTACTAATGTATATTGTAATTAAGCTCCTTATTCCTGTATGCGAGAACTCTCTACCCTAGACCAGTATGGGATTGTGGGCTTTTTTCCACAACTTCTCGCTGTAACTGAGGTGCTTTACATTGCGATTTGATTCCTGTAGAAAATGTGGAATTGAACTAGATGTTAAAGAATACTGTAAAGATTGTCAGCAGCCATTTGAATTACAATGCAATAACTGCAAGCAGATCATAACTAATCCCATCCATTATCAGTGCCCTTCAAAATCTCCAATAACTGTGTGATTTAACTTTGTTTTTTATACTATAACCTGAGAGAAAAAACTATGAGTGATCTCTATGATGAAACAGCAGAGAATTTTTTAGAGCTGGCAAGCTCTCAAAGACTGGAAATTCTTTTTCAACTTTTACTTAAGCGTTCAACTCCTACGTTTCTTGCAAAAGAAATTAACTCCACCAAGCAAGAGGTTCATAGAAATTTCATAAGACTGGAAGAGACTGGACTGATTGAAAAAGGAACTGATGGTAAGTTTGGCTTGACCACATTTGGAAAAACAATGTGTACCCAAGTCCCATCACTTGTATTTCTTTCAAGAAATAGAAAATATTTTGAGGATCATACATTTGAAAACATTCCAACAAAATTCATCATGAGGACAGGACAACTAGCTTCAGCTCATCACATAAAGGGTGTCTCAAAAACTTTAGAACAATGGAAGTCGATCTACAAAAATGCCAATGAGTACATCTACGAGATGCTTTCTGAAGTTCCCTTGGATCTTATTGAACCCTTGATAAAGAGAGTAAAAAAAGGAATAAGATTTCAGTATATTTTTGCTGAAAATATTGTTATTCCAAAGGGAAGAAAATCACTTCTTAAGAAATTGGGGTTTGACAAACTCATTGAAAAAGGACTTGTAGAACGTAAGATGGAATCTAATGTTCAAACAGTTCTTGTATTAAATGAAAAAGAGGCATGTGTAATGTTTCCTACTATTGATGGTGAATCTGACATAACAGAAATGCTTTACAGCGATGATCCAATGTTTCATGAATGGTGTCTTGATTACTTTCGATATTGCTGGTATGGCTCTGATGTTTTTAAGGAAAGCAAATTGAAGGAATAATAAAATGAAAACTCAACATAGCCTGATCAAAAAATAAAATCATGTTTTACAAGATCTTAGATTTTTCTATTTTAGTAATTGCAACAATATTTTTTGTAGGCGTACTGGCATTTGATTATTCTATGTTTGGTTTGACTAAACCAATAATTCTGATTTCTTATGAATGGAAGTTCTTCTTTGATATTTTGATTTGGCCCCTTGTTGTCTTGTTGATAATAGATCTTACTTTAAAATACAAAAAAACAAAGAATCCAAAAAAATTCATCAAAAAATACTGGGTTGATATTACGATGCTAGTTCTAATTCCTGTTTTTTCAGTTTTCAAATTCTTGAAAATTGGATTAACTGTTGTAAAGCAATTAAAAACTGCAAAAATGGGTGCTAAAATAGCTCATAAAACAAAAAAGATGTCTAAAAAATAATTTTCATACATTGTCTATATTTGGTAGACAGTATTTGATGTTTAAGCCAAACCATCTACGTTCTGTAACTCTGACAGTCCTTAAAATCTAAAAGATGGACCGGATGGGATTTGAACCCACGACCTTTGCGGGGAATTATTCCCTTACGCAGTGTGAGTGCGTCATCCAAACCAAACTAGACGACCGGTCCAACAAAATTACAAAACTACAAGCTTTTTTGTCTTTAGATTTTGGATATTTTGTAATAACCTCTGCCTTTAGTACTATTTTCTGAAAATCTTATCATGTCTTTACAGGAATTTGATGCATTAATTGACCGAATGAAGTTAGCCTTTGAGTATGCTGAAAATCTTGGGCAATACACTGATGCAGCAAAAATTCTCTTTCAAATGAATGAGCAATTACCTGATGATCTACAGATCTCTTTAGAAGAGTTAGACAATCCTGATTTGGCTAAATCTTTTGTAATGAGATACAATTCTGATATAAAATCTGCAATTGTAGATTATCGACAACGATTGATGAATTTCTAATTCTATTTCTTTACACCGAGATTTCTGTTCTTTAATCTCAAGTATGGATTTCTACATTTTCTGCATCTGGTAGCGTCAATGTCATTTCTACATCCACAATTAAAACAAATTCTCATGACAAGTCTGGCTTGTTGTGCAATTCGTTTCTTTTCTGGGTCTGTGATTGGCATTTGATTCTCTCCTAAATCTCTCTCTTTTAATCTAATCGGATTTTTCCATTTTTCCTGCTAATAAAACAGGTACTTCAGCAGGTCTTTTTGCTACTGGGATGTTTGCCTTGTTAAACATTGAAACTTTGGATTCTGCTGAACCATATGTTCCCATTACAATTGCTCCTGCATGCCCCATTCTCTTTTCTTTAGGTGCTGCTCTTCCTGCAATATATGCAACAGTTGGTTTGTTAAATCCTGAATCGATAATTCTCTGAGCTAGCATCTCTTCAGAGTCTCCTCCAATCTCTCCTACTACTACCATTCCTTCCAAATCTGGAATGTCTTTTACCATGTCAAATGCATCAATGAGTCTTGTTCCGTTTACTGGGTCTCCTCCAATGCCAATTGTAATTGATTGTCCAAATCCTGCATTAGTTAATGCATCTGAAATTTCATAAAGTAATGTCCCACTCTTTGATAATACTGCAATCTTTCCTGCTTTGAAAGGCATTGGTGGCATGATTCCAATTTTGATTATCTCTGGAATCATGATTCCTGGTGTATTTGGTCCAATGATTACTGCATCTTTTTGTTTTGCAATCTCTAGTGCTTCCATTGTATCTCTGACTGGAACATGTTCTGGAATTGCAACTAATAGTTTGATTCCTGCTTCTAGTGCATCTTTTGCAGCGCTAAGGAAGAACTTTGCTGGAACAAAGACAATTGAAATTTTTGCATTTGTTGCATCAACTGCTTCTTTCATTGTATTGTAAATTGGAACTTTGTCTTCGAATTTTTGACCTCCTTTCCCTGGTGTAACTCCTGCAACAACATTTGTTCCATATGCTATCATGTTTCTTGCATGAAGTGAACCATATGCTCCTGTGATTCCTTGAACGATTACTCCTTTCTTCTCATAATCAGGATCTCCTGGATTGCCTTTTAGTAGTGCAAAAATATCTGTCAATTCTTTACTCCCATTACTGCTGCATTAATTGCCTCTTCAACAGTACCAAAAATTTTGGTTCTAGAACCTTGCAACATCTCTGTTGCTTTTTCTGATTCTGTTCCCTTTAGTCTAGAAAATACTGGCAAGTCAATTACGTTGTCCTCATATGCTTTTAGAAATGCTTCAGCTACAACTGTCGTTTTTACAATTCCTCCATAGAGGTTTACTAGAATTCCTTTTACTCTATCTAATTTGCTGATCAAAGTCAATGCTTCATAAACTGATTCAGTTGTTGCACCGCCACCAACATCTAAGAAACATGCTGGTTTTCCTCCGTTGTCTGATAACATATCTAATGTGGACATTACTAATCCTGCACCATTTCCAACAACTGCAATGTCTCCATCTAATTCTACTAATGAAAATCCACTCTTCTCAGCTTGTTCTTCAATTGCTGTTTTTTCTTGATACTTTTCTAACTCTGGATGTCTAAAGTTACTGTTATCATCTGTAACAAATTTTCCATCTAGTGCCATTATTGAGTCGTCTTGCATAATTGCAAGTGGATTAATTTCTACAAGTTCTGCTTCTTTTTCAATTGTAAGTTTTGATAATTTTTTCAAAGTATCTACAACGCCTTCTGCAGGTTTTCCTTCTAGTCCCATTTCTTTTGCAACTTCTTTTGCAAGTTCATCTGAAACTTCACCTAATCCTATCTCTTTGATAATCTGATTTTTTACTGATTCAATTTCAACGCCACCTTCAGCTGATGCAATAATTGTGTAACATCTTTTTGAACGATTCAAAAATATTGAAAGATACAATTCCTTTTTGATATCTGCCATCTTTTCGAGGAGAATTGCCCTTGCCTTTTCTCCCTTTATTGTCAAATCCATTACTTGGGGATATTTTATCTCAAATTCATCGTCATTTTGGCATTTTTGGATTCCTCCTGCCTTTCCTCTTCCTCCTACTGGAACCTGAATTTTAATCACAAATGGATATCCTAACTCTTTTGCATGCTTTCTGCCTTCTTCAATATTTGTAGATGAAATGCTGTCTAGAAGGTTAATTCCATATTCTCGAAATAGCTCTTTTGCTTGAAATTCTAGTAGTTGCATGCAAAAATCTTGAATTTTACGGTCTTTATTAATTATGACGTTATCTCAATTGCTCATCAAGAAAATCAATCATTTCTAAAAAGCGATCTTTACTTTTTCTCAACAATTCTTGGGGGTATTCTTCAATGGTAAATACAAATTGTTGATGAAAACTTGGGACTAGGATTCCTCCTGATGTCACCATTTGCTCTATAACATACCCTTTTGTCAATGTACATACAATTTCTTCATAAGACTCTTCTTCTTCTTCAAGGGTTTGTCTGTAAAGGACAATTGGACGATTAGTCTTCTCCACAATTTTTGAACCCTTTTCAAGCAAGTCTGCTAAGTGCTGAATTTGCCATGCATCAAGACTAATCTGCTTTACCATGTTAAGAATACGTGATTTTTCTATTTAACCGTGATAAAACAATGTATTTTCACTATTTGTTGCCATTCAAAGCTAGTTTGAAATGAAAAAGAAAGAAAAAGTATTAGAGACTATCAAGTGATCTAGAATGTTTACTTGTGTGTGGTCTTTCACCAGAATATCTTCTTCTCATATGTCCTGATGGTCTACCGTCAAGTAATTCTAAGAACCATGATTCGTGCTCAATCTCTTCAGCGAGAATACTTTGTGCGATATCATATGTCATAGGATCTTTTCCATGAGTCATTTTACAGACTTTGTTCCAATTAATAATTGCCCCTTGTTCTGCTTTAAGACATTTTTCTAAAATTTCATTTAGAGTTGTGCTCTTGTCTGATTGTAAGAAATCAGCACCTGCTGATTTACAAAAGTCAACAATGTCTTTTGGGAACTCTCCTCCTAATTGGAAGATTCTGTCGATACATGACTCAAAATGGCTTAAATCTTCAAGTCTGGCATCTTCAATTACTCCTTTGATTCCCTCTCCTTCCATTCCTGTACAGAATGAACGAAGGTTTGTGAAATAATAATATGCCACAAATTCGACTGCTGCGTTTTTCTTGAGTTCTTCAATTAACTCATCTACGTCAACACCGTTCTGCTTGAGAAATTCTACACCTACAACATGATGTGGTTTTGAATCTGACATTGTACCAATACTTTATGATTGTCATAAAAATCTATTCTTAGAAATATCATTTTGTAATGAAAATAATTCTCAGAAGAGATGGGAGAAAATACTGGTTGGGGACCTAGATGCCAATCTCTTCTGGAATATGATTGATTTTTTGATTTTTTATTAATAAAAAGTGAGTTTGCACTGCAATCAGATTTTTTTAGAGTTATTCTACTGAAATTCTAATTTTTTGTCCATCTATATCATCATCTTTGTATTCTTTACATGATTCAGTAAAGTTCACTTGTTTTACTCTCACCAAGAAAGCCAAATCATCTGCTTTTTCTTTAATCATTTCAAGTGACTCTTCATCTAAATCAAGGATTGATGCTACACCTAAAACATCTGTTGGATTGTATCCTCTCTCTTTTCTTAAAGTTTGTAATCTTCTTGCAACATCTTTGATCAATCCTTTTGCCATCATCTCTTTGTTTCGTGATGTTGAGATAAACACTACATAACTATCTCTTTTTGATACTGCAAAATTTTCATCTGCATCAAAATCTATTACAAAGTCTTCGTTATCTAATGAAATAACTTCACCATCAATATCAAAATCAAATTTTGAATCTTTTTGTAATGCTGAAATTATTTCTTCAGGATTTGTTTCAGAAAATTTTGCAACTAGTTTTCCCATGTGTTGTTTTGCTTTTGGTCCTATTCTCTTTCTTTCTAATTCAATAATTGGTTTTACAGGCAATCCTAATTGCTTTAATTCTAAAATTTGTTCTAATCCTGATTCTTTCTCTGTTTCAATTATGTTAAATTTCTCTACATTTAGTTGAGATTGGAGTAATTCTGACAATGATTCTAACTTTGCTTTTAGACCTTCCTTTACACAAATCTTTGCTTCATTTAATGGCCATCTTCTTTTTAGCTTACCTTTCATTCTTGCAGCTGATGAAATAGATACCACATCTTTCATTATGTCAAATGACTCTTCAATCTCTTCATTTACTAGTGACTCTTGTGATTTTGGCCATTTGTCAAGTAGTATGCTTTGTTTTCCATCAAAAACTGTTTGATACAGATGCTCACTAGTAAATGGACAAAATGGATGAATCAAAATATCTAGTGTTTTTAGAACTTCGGCTAACACTGCATAAATTGCTAGTCGCCTTTCTTTTTTCTCCTCATCCTCGTCCCATAATTCCCCTCTTGTAATTGGGATGTAAATTTGACTTAGATTGTTAATGATAAAGTCATCAATTGCTTTTGCACCCTCATGAAACTTGCATGAATTATTTCGGTCTGTGATTTTTAGAATCAATTTTTGAAGTTTTGATAAAAGCCAAATATCTGGTGATGTTAACAAATTCTTTTGTTTTGCCCATTCTACTGTGTTTGATTTATCAAAATTATCATATTGACTATTTTGTTTAAAATACAAATGCAAATTGAATAGCGTGTTGATTACTTGATATGGTCTTGACATCAACTCTTCTGTACTGAAACTTAGTGGCTCAATTGGGCTTGCTTTCCACATAAAGTAAAATCTAATCAAATCTGCAGGATATTTTTCTAGTAACTCTATTCCTTCCAAAACATTACCTTTACTCTTACTCATCTTGCCTCCTTTTTCATCCAGCACATGTCCTTGGAACAAAAATGACTTGTATGGTGGAATCGGTCCGTTGTTTAAGATTACATTTTCAATAAGTAACGTATATGCCCATCCTCTAGTTTGATCAATTCCCTCAGTAAAAAATGGTGCAGGAATTTCATTTGAATATTCTTCATCAGTTAATGATGAATATGGTGCAGAACCACTATTGTGCCAGGTATCTAAGACATACTCTTCTCTCTTTGTTTTTGTACTTCCGCACTTTTTGCATTTTATTGTAATATTGTCAATCCATGGTCTGTGTAGTTCAAAGTCTGGGCCATCAGGAAGATTGTTTGCAGATTCAACAATTTCTTTTCTTGTGAAAAACCAGTTTCTTTCATTACATTCTTCACATGTCCATACTGGCAATGGACATCCCCAAATCCTCTCCCTTGAAATACACCAAGGGTGTCTTTCTTTGATGATTCCTAGGAATCTGTTTTTTGGTTGTTCAAAATAATATTCTACACTTTCAGCTGCATCAATTGCTTTGTTATCTAATCTATCTAATTTGTAAAACCAACCTTTTCTTGCAAGCCATACGATTGGATGGTGTGATCTCCAACAAAGAGGATACTTGTGTTTGATTTTTCCAATTTTTACTAGAGCATTGCATTCTTTTAGATCTTCTACAATTGTTCTGTCTGCATCTCTGACAAACATTCCTTGATATTTTCCTGCCTGTGCTGTGAATTTTACTTCGTCATCGATGGGACTGAAAACTTTGACTTTTCTCTTATTGGCAATTTTGATATCTTCCTCACCATTTGCTGGAGATAGGTGTACAAGACCACTACCTGTACTTGCATCTACGAATGATTCTGATACTGCAACATGAAAATTATCTGCTTTAGAACATTCGTTTAATTCTGGAATTAAATTCAATAATGGATGAATGTATTTTTTCCCTTCAAATTCTGAACCCTTGACTGTTTTTTCAATTTCATACTCTTCAATTTTCACCTCTGTCATGAATTCTTCTAGTCTTGTTTTTCCAACAACCCAAGTTTCATTTTCTACTTTAACATAAACATAATCTTCTTCAGGTTGTAACCCTACCATTGCATCAGTTACTAGTGTAAATGGCATTGTAGTCCATACAATCAAAAATGCATCTTCATCTACCAGTTTTACTTTATAATATAATGATGGGTCTTTTACTTCCTCATATCCCTGATTAACTTCTGCATGACTAAGAGATGTTTGGCAGCTAGGACAATATGCAATAACTGTAAAGTCTTCTTCTAAAATCCCATTTTCATATGCTTTTTTTAGTACTTGCCATTCTCTTTCAATAAATTCATCTCGAAAAGTCCAATATGCTTTTTCATGATTAAATGACATTCCAAGTAATTCGTCTACTTTGACCCATGTTTTGTTGTATTTCTCAACAACTTTTTTGCATTCAGAAACAATTCGTTCTACCCCAAATTGTTTTATGGCTTCTGTCTTTCCTCCTGTTACTCCTAATTCTTTTTCTACCTGTAATTCCACAGGGAGTCCTTGAGTATCCCATCCTCCATTAAACTCAATTTTTTTCCCTTGAAGTGTATTGTATCTATACCACAAATCTTTGATGACTCTACCTCTAAGATGTCCTGCATGAGGAATACCGTTCATTGTTGGAGGTCCTTCAATGAATCTTATTTTTTCAGGTTTGTCTGATGCGAAAATCTGTTTTTCTAAATCAATTGATTTCACATATTCTTTAATTTCTGACTCAATTGCTTTTGCATCAAATTTCGTGGAAAGTTCCATCTGGCTTTTGGTAGATCTGTGGCATTATAAAGCTAAATTGGTTTTATGAGACTTGGATTATATAATTGAGTAAAAAATAATTTGTGTTGGTAAATGTACTGGTAATTGGTTCTGGAGGACGAGAACATGCTTTGTCCTGGAAATTATCTCAAAGCCCCAAAGTTGATACTGTGTTTACTGCTCCTGGAAACGGAGGAACAAAAAACAATATTCCAATTGATGTTGATGATTTAGATGGACTTGCTGATTTTGCTGAAAAAAATAATTGTTTTACTGTAGTGGGGCCTGAAGCCCCTTTAGCTGCAGGAATTGTTGATAAATTTATTCAAAAAAACCTCAAAATTTTTGGTCCTGCAAAAGATGCTGCACAACTTGAATCAAGTAAAATTTGGGCAAAAAACTTTATGAAAAGAAATAACATTCCTACTGCTAGATTTGAAATATTTGATGATGCTCAAAAAGCTCAAGATTATGTAAAGTCACTTGATTATAATGTCGTAGTCAAAGCAGATGGCTTGGCTGCTGGAAAGGGTGTAATTGTTTGTAATAGTCCTGATGAAGCAATTTCTGCAATACAAACAATTTTGATAAAAAAAACATTTGGTGATGCTGGAAATCGGATAATCGTTGAGGAAAGAATTGATGGAATAGAGGCTTCATACATTGCCCTCTCTGATGGCAATATCGCCATTCCGATGGCTTCTAGT
Organism: Candidatus Nitrosopumilus sp. SW; assembly: GCF_006740685.1. Classification (NCBI taxonomy): domain Archaea; kingdom Thermoproteati; phylum Nitrososphaerota; class Nitrososphaeria; order Nitrosopumilales; family Nitrosopumilaceae; genus Nitrosopumilus; species Candidatus Nitrosopumilus sp. SW. The sequence continues at coordinate 1,312,552 of NZ_CP035425.1, forward strand.
CAAGATCACAAGCGAATTTTCGATGATGATAAAGGTCCCAACACCGGCGGAATGGGTGCTTATTCTCCTACTCCTATAATTGACGAAACCCTGGCAAAAAAAATACAAGAAAAAATCATTGATAAAACAATACAATCTATGAAAAATGAAGGAATTACATTCAAAGGATTTCTTTATGCTGGAATAATGCTAAAAGACAATGAACCATATGTTTTAGAATACAATGTTAGAATGGGTGACCCTGAATGTCAACCAATTACAATGAGGATGAATTTTGATTTGTATGATTATTTTGTTGCAAGTGCTAACGGTGACTTGTCATCAATGCCTCAAATTTCTTGGAAGAATCAGTATTCTGTATGTGTTGTTTTAGCTTCGGAAGGATATCCTGAATCTTATCCCAAAAACGAAGAGATCACCGGTTTTGATTCTATTCCAGATAATGCATATGTTTTTCATGCTGGAACAAAACAAACTAATGGAAAAATTCTTTCAAACGGGGGCCGTGTTTTAGGAGTTACTGCATTAGGTGATACTTTGGAATCTGCAATTACTAATGCATATGCTGCATCTGAAAAGATTTCTTGGCCACACAAATTTTGCCGAAAAGATATTGGCAAAAAAGGCTTAGATTACCTCTGAGTTTCTATAATTCTGTCTTCTGTAACAATCCAGTCTATCAATACATCATGATCTGATTTTGGAATATTTTTTACAACTTGTTTTTCCAGAGTCAAAGATATTGTGATTGTTTTATGATTTACCAAAAACTTGTCATAGAATCCATGACCATATCCCAATCTGATTCCTTTTGGGGTGATGCCTACTGTTGGCACTAAAATTACGTCTAAATTATTTTCTGTCTTGCATTCTATTTTTGGTTCCATAATGTCAAAACTACCATTTTCTAGGCTTGAAAAATCCCTTATTTTCTTAAAATCCATCTGTTCTCCTGAGACTCTTGGTAGGAAAACCTGTTTTCCATTACTTAGTAACTCTTGAATAATATCTTGAGTAAGAACTTCACTTCCAATTGGATAATACGCACCAATTTTTTGAGCATCTTTGAACAGTCCAATTTTTTTCAATTTTTTACTAATTTTTTCACTAGCAATTTTCATCATATCAAATGACGTTCTATCTCTTTTTTCTAAAAGAAGATTTCTTAGTGATTTTTTTTCAGGGTTATCTTCCAATTTGGCTACTCAATGATGCTGCAGTTATTGTATTTTTTAAAAGCATTGCAACTGTCATTGGTCCAACTCCTCCTGGAACAGGTGTTGCAAAAGATGCTTTTTGAATAATGTCTTCATAATCTGCATCTCCTACTAATTTTTCTTGGAATCGTGATATTGCAACATCGATTACTATTGCCCCTTCCTTAATCATATCTGAAGTTAATGTGAATTTGTTTCTGTCTCCAACTGCTGTAATTACAATATCTGCTGATTTACATAACTCTGTCAAGTTTTTGGTTCTAGAATGACATGTGATGACCGTAGCGTTTTTGTCTAATAACAAATGATAAAGTGGTTTACCTACAAGATTGCTTCTGTTAATTAATACAACATTTTTTCCTTCCAATTCAATTCCATGATAATCAAACATCTCCATTACCCCTGACGGTGTGCATGCCACAAGTGCTGCTTTTTTCATTGCTAACAAACCTGCATTGTGAGGAGTTAGTCCATCCACATCTTTTAGGGGTGAAATCCGTGATGTTGTAATAAATTCGTCTAGTTGTTTAGGTAGTGGCAGTTGAACAAGGATGCCGTGAACTGAATTGTCATTATTCAAATTTTCAATAATCTCGTTAAGTTGAACTTGAGTTGTATTTGCATCAAGTTTGTGGTCTTTTGTAGCAATTCCTACCTCTTCACATGCTTTGTGCTTGTTTCTAACATAGGTTGCAGATGCTGGATTGTCGCCTATGAGAACTGTTGCCAGGCACGGATTGATTCCCTGAGTCTTTAATTCTTCGACTGCCTTTTTCACTCTGTCTTTAACTGACTGTGCAATTATCTTACCATCAATCTTAGTTCCTGTCATAGTATGTTTTTGATTTGTAGATATTTAATTCTTGGAATTCTACTGTGGAAATCTTCGAAAAGAAATTTAATGTCATTTTTTCTAGTCATACTATGTTTGTAATGATCGCAGACGTTCAACTCAAAGATGGGGCTGAAGAAGATTTTAAAAATTGGTTTTCAGAATCAAACAAAGTTTTAGCAAACTTTCCTGGATTCAAATCTAGAAAATTTCTAAAATCTACTGATGGTAGTTATAGAATTGTTGTAGAGCATGAAAGTAAGGAGACTTTTATCAAAATGCATAATAGTCCAGAACATGAAAAACTCCATCCTCAGGGACATTCTTTCATGAGTGAACCTCCTCAAAGAAAAACATACACAGTAGCTGCTGAGTAAATTGAAACTAGAATTTGATTTAACTACGTATCTAGAAAAAATTGAAAACAGTAGTGATTATTTTCATACTTTTATTAATCGAGACAGTTTAGCTGCTGGAGTCCTAGTTCTTCAACCTGGTGAAGAAGACACTCAAACTCCTCATGAAAGTGATGAAGTTTATTACGTCATATCTGGTGATGGATTTCTACGAATTAGAGATAAAGATTACAAAGTCTCAAAAGATAAATTATTTTTTGTTGCAAAAGATGTTGAGCACTTTTTTCATGGAAACACAAAAGAGCTAAAAGTCCTGTATTTTTTTGGTGGTCCTGATTCTTAACTAATTATTGTTCTGCGACCTGACACTTTGATCTTTTTTCTTGCAAACAGATTAACTGCTTCAGGATAAATTCTGTGCTCTTCTTTTAGAATTCGTTTTGATAATGAATTTTCAGTATCGTTTTCTTTTACTTTAACTACTGATTGGATTATCACCGGACCTGTGTCCATCCCTGCATCAACAAAATGTACTGTGCAGCCTGAGAACTTTGCACCATATTCTAATGCCTGTTTTTGTGCATCAAGGCCTGGAAATGATGGCAATAATGCTGGGTGAATATTGATAATTTTGTTTTTGTATTTTTTTACAAATTCTGGACTGATTATTCTCATAAACCCTGCTAAACATACCAATCCATTGTTTGGCGTAACTCCGTATCTAGTTAGGGTTTTAATTATTTTTTTATCATACTCTGCTCTACTTCCTTTGAATCCTTTACTTTCTATAACTTCAACATCTACTCCGAGTTTTTGTGCAATTTTCAGACCCTTTGCATTTGGTTTGTTTGAAATAACTATAGCTGGATTGATAGGTATTCTTTTTTTCTTAATTGCCTTTAGTATGGATTCCATGTTGCTCCCGCGACCTGAGATTAAAATTCCAAGATTTAGCAACTAGTCAACAGTAGATCAAACCTGCAATTTATATCAAATCTTATTTTGATGAATTCCGTTGCCTAGAAAAGTCAGGATGACAAAAAATGGTATCCTGTGTGAGGTAAATGACAAACGCGTATGTTTAGATCCAAAAAACGCTGATGCTGCAGGGATAAATTTTGTATCTCATGCTCATGCTGATCATCTTCCATCAAAAAATGGTGGCACGATTTTAGCTTCAATTGAAACCAGTGAAATTGCTAATCTACGTGGATTCAAAATGGAGAATCATGTTGAATCTATTGATGATTTTTCTCTAATTGATAGTGGACATATTCTTGGAGCAAAAGGACTTCTTTTTGATGATATCTTCTATACTGGCGATATCTGTACTCGAAATAGGGGGTTCCTTCAGGGTGCAAAAATCCCAAAATGCAAGACATTGATTACTGAATGCACCTTTGGTTTGCCTGAATTTGTTTTTCCAAAAATGGATGAAATTCAAAAACAAGTAAATGAGTTAATTTCAGAATTGTATGGCAAAGGAATACCTGTAATTTTGATGGGGTATCAGTTAGGAAAGGCTCAAACTATAACTCAGTTATTTGGACATTGGGGCCCACTTTATTTTCATGATTCTGTAAAAGAAATGAATTCTCTTCATCAGAAGTTTGGTGTTGAATTAAAAGATGGCATTGGACATTCTGAGGCCCAAAAAAATGGGTTATTGGATAGAAAGCCTTGGATTATGGTTGCACCTATGATGTCAAGTAAAAGTAAATTCATTCAAGAAATGAAATCAAAATATGGTGCAGTAACAATTGGATTTAGTGGATGGGCACAGTCAACAAAGTTTTCATTTGGAAGGAGAACTGACTACTCTATTCCGATGAGTGATCATTGTGATTTTAATGAACTAGTAGATATGGTAGTTCAATCTGGTGCAGAACAAGTTTACACCATACATGGATTTGTTGAAGAGTTTGCAGAACATTTGAAGAAAAAAATTGGAATTAATGCTCAACCATTACTTGAAAATTCTTTAGATGACTTTACTTGACAAATCCATGACAATCACAATCTGCAACTAGACACGTCTCTGAATTTCTAATATGATCATGTGAAAAATGTTTACACTGGTCATTTTTACAAATTCTTCTCTGTGCTTCTTTTTGTACAACTAACTGTGCAATTTCATTTGCTTTTTCCTTTGTGTATCCTTTTTTATCAATATAGAAATGAACTATTCTGTTATACAGAACATCTGGATTGAATTGTTTTTCTAGCAAAGTAATTCTGCATAAAATACGTCATTGTGATATTAAAAGATCAGTAATCTAAAACCCCAAATTTACCTCAAAATCACGCCTATATCCATGAGATTTGTATGTGTAAAATCCGTCACAATACTACTTTTTTGCTTTTGAAAGAATCTACCTGAATCACTATTTTTAAGAAATTCTTTCATTGTGTTTAGGTCCACTTTGGTGTTTTCAGTAATTGCTCCTGCAAAAACAGAGTTCCCATCAATTCCATCTGTTCCCATTGATGCAATAACTATTTTTTTAAATTTTTGAGTATTTTTCAAAAGTCTTAATACTAATTCTTGGTTTCTTCCTCCCATACCTTTGCCTAAAACCTTCACTGTTGTTTCTCCTCCTATGAGCAAACATGTTTTTTGGTCTTCTGAAATATTTTTCAAAATCTCTATCACTGCTTCTTTAATGTCTCCAAATACTTGTAATGTTTTGATTTTGTAACCTTTCTTTTTAGCTTCTATCTCCATTGCTTTTAGGCAATCATTATTGTTTGCTATTACCTGATTTTCAATTTTATGTTTTTTTGGAGTTTCTAATTTTTCGTCTTCTAATCCTTTCTCTAAAACTTGCAGAACCTCAATTGGTGTTTTTCTTTTTAGTTTGTATTTTTCTAAAATCTCTAATGCGTCTGAAAATGTTGTATTGTCCATATATGTTGTCCCTGAGGCAATAGATGATAAATCGTCTCCTTCAACATCTGACATTATCAAACTTACCCCTTGGCATTTCATGTTCTCAACTAATCTTCCTCCTTTGATTTTTGAAAGATGTTTTCTAACACAATTGAATTCTTGAATTGACGCTCCTGATTTTAGTAATAATTTTGTTACAAAGATTTTGTCATCTAATGTAATTCCATTTGGCATGGCCAAAAGTGATGAACCCCCTCCAGAAACTAGGAAAATTATTAGTTCATCACTTTTTTTGTTTTGAACAAATTTCATGACTTCTTTTGCTGCTTTTACACTAGTTTGATCAGGCTCAGGATGTCTGGAATTAAAAATCTGGAATTTTTTGCCCTTGATAATTGATTTTGAGCCTTTGGGAATTACTATGATTCCACTCTTTATTGGAATTATTGCATTAAGTGCTCTTGTCATAGAATCTCCTGCCTTTCCAAATGCAACTGAGTAAATGTTAGAATATTTTGTAATATCAATAATTTTATCATTGATTTTGATATTTTCAGGTGTGACATATTTTGAAATTATATTTTCAGGATTTGCTGCCTTGAGTCCTGATTCTAAAATCTCCAGACAATCTTTCTTCTTATCAGTTGTTGCTAACTCTTCAAAATTTTGAATGATCATACTCTTCTTCAATAATGCAAGATATAATAATAATCAATGATGTTGGTGATCTATGCAAACAGTACGCATTCCAAAAGTTATCAACTTTGGAGAAAATGCACTTGGTGAAACAGAATATCCTAAAAATGCATTAATTGTCACAACAGTTCCTCCAGAACTTTCTGACAAATGGATTGCAAGAATGGGAATTCAGGATTATATGCTGTATGACCAAGTAAAACCTGAACCATCAATTGATGATGTCAATGCTGTTATTTCACAATTCAAAGACAAAGATCCATCTGTTCTAATTGGACTTGGTGGTGGAAGTTCTATGGATGTAGTAAAATATGCTGCACCAGAGATGAAAAAAGAAAAGATCTTGATTCCAACAACCTTTGGAACTGGAGCTGAAATGACAACTTATTGTGTCCTCAAATTTGATGGAAAAAAGAAATTGTTACGTGAAGACAGATTCTTAGCTGACATGGCAGTAGTCGATTCATATTTCATGGATGGTACTCCTGAACAAGTCATCAAAAATTCTGTCTGTGATGCATGTGCTCAAGCTACTGAGGGCTATGATAGCAAACTTGGTAATGACTTGACTAGAACTCTGTGTAAACAAGCATTTGAGATTCTTTATGATGCAATTATGAATGACAAACCAGAAAACTATCCTTACGGTTCAATGTTGTCTGGTATGGGATTTGGTAATTGTTCAACAACTCTTGGACATGCTTTGTCCTATGTGTTCTCAAATGAAGGTGTACCTCATGGTTACTCTCTTTCATCCTGTACCACAGTTGCTCACAAACATAACAAATCAATCTTCTATGACAGATTCAAAGAGGCAATGGATAAACTAGGATTTGATAAATTAGAACTCAAAGCTGATGTTTCTGAAGCTGCTGATGTCGTAATGACTGATAAAGGACATTTGGATCCAAACCCAATTCCAATATCAAAGGACGATGTCATAAAATGTCTTGAAGATATCAAAGCAGGCAATTTGTAAAAAATTCACAAATTTTTTACCTTTTTTCTATTTTCTTGATAAACTGCGAAATTGGCAGCTTGATTAAACTTTTTATTCTAATGATTCGACGTAAATGTACTTGACTGATAAGAAACTCAAATTTGGTATTCAAAACGGCCTAAATGTCGCAAGAGCCGGATATACTGAAGATCAAATCTTAACAGCATGTATGCTTGCAGACAAAACAGGCTATGATTCAATTTTCTATATGGATCACACCAATGTCCCACAATGGAAAAATGCTATTGTGTTGGACCCTTGGGTTATGCTTTCTGCAATTGCTGCAGTTACAAATAATGTTGAACTTGGAACATGTGTAACTGATGCAATTAGAAGACACCCTTCAAACATTGCACTTGCTGCAATTACTCTTGATAGAGTCTCAAAGGGAAGAGCAATTTTGGGAATTGGTGCTGGTGAAGCGCAAAATCTAAAAGAGTTCTGTATTCCATTTGAAAAACCAGTATCAAAATGGGAAGAACAAATTGAAACTATTCATACATTATACAAATCAACTCCAGATAATACCGTCGATTACGATGGAAAATACTACAAACTTGAAGGTGCATGTTTACAAGCCCCTCCAATTAGAAAACCACGTCCTCCAACATACATGGCTTCTGGTGGTACCCGTACACTTGCATTAACAGGAAAACTTGGTGATGGTTGGTTACCCATTGGTTATACTCCAGAACTGTTTGAGGATCATGCAAAACAAATTCAAAAATCTATGGATGAAAACAATCGAACTCAAGAAGAAAAAGACAATTTCCAATATGCACTTGATATTGATGTCTACTTTTCTGAAGATGCAGAAGAATCATGGGCAAGAATGAAAGAAGCAGTAAAAGTAAGTTTGTTTAAACCAGAAATTCTTCGTGTACATGGACTAAAAGAAATTGAAGGCTTTGACTTTAGAAAATACTTTACAGAATATTCAATGTCTAACCAAGATTGGATTGTAAAGATGAGAGAGGCTGCAACAAAGATTCCTGAACCTGTAGCCCGTTCTTCAACTGCAGTCGGAACTCCTGATGACATCATTCCAACATTTGAGAGATTTATGGACGCAGGTGTTAATCACTTTGTAATTAGATTCTGGGGTAAGAATTACTTTGGCTCTATTGATAAATTTGCAAGCCATGTAATGCCTGCACTAAGAGAAAAAGCCAAACAATAAGGCGTTCATTTCTATAACCTATAGAAAATCATTTACTTTACCATCTTTTACAGTATATCATGGACGATGAACTTCCTGAATCTGTAAAGAAATGTCTTGATATTTTAGAAGAAAACGTCGAGATTCTGGCAAATCTGGAACTTGAACTAGAAGATGAAAAAGAAAATGCTTTGGTTCCTAATATGGAATTACATCAACTATATGACATGACTGAAGATGTAGCCGAATCTGCCAAACTGAAAAAAGCTGAATCAAATTTTGCAAGAAGACAAGCAGAAGATTCTTTATGATTTGTGAGGTCTCTTGTTTTTTGCTTTTGTAAATGACTTTGCCCTACGTTTGTTTCTCTGTTTTTCTAATCTTTTTCTAGTTCGTTCAGTTGCCTTTGTTGCACCTGCAATAATCTTTGTCTTGCTTCCATCTCTGAGCATTATCTCTTTTCCTTTGAATCTAAATTCAACATCCCTACATTTGATGTAGTACTTTCTCATGCAGAAAAATATTCTGTTGTTTGTACCGTGCATTTCTTTGATCTCTCTTGATTTTTTTAATTCGTTGAGAATATTTCGTAGTAGCCCTTTATCGATATCTGTAATTCTATGTAATTCTCTAAACCAGATGAACTTTGACTCTGCTCCCCACTCTTCAAGAATATCTAAAACCTGATTTGTAGCCTCATCACGTTCTTCATCAAACTCTATCATGAATTCTGTTGAAAATTCTCTTAAATTAAGTGATTTTATTTAATAAAAAAATTGAATGAATAAAGTCAAGTTTTAGGACGTTTCTGTTTTTTTGATATTTTTTGTGATTTGTTGATATGAATCAATATCAAACTGAATGTGATGAATTGTCTTGTAAAATTTTAGAAATCAAGGAATTAGCTAAAGAACTTGAAGAAGAAGATTAGATTATTTCTTTAATCGTCTCTCTTTGATTCTTGATTTTGTGACTTTTGTTGATTGCTTTTGATTATTTTCCATTTGTTTTGCAATGTTGTCAATTTGCTTGATGATTTTCTCTTGTTCTTGGGGTGATTCTGTCTTTAGAAGTTTCTTTTTTAATTTTTTTAAATTATTTGTGTATTTATTAAAATCGTTTTTCAATTCATCAAGGTATGGATCTCGCATACTTTTTGGCATACATTGTTACATTTAGTTTATTAGATCAACTCACGAATCACAACTGATTTGAAACTAGTAGGACGTCTTGAAATCAAATCCTATGAAAAGATAAAGGAATTTCTTTCTGAAGAACATGTTGGAAGAATTGCAAGCATTGATGCTGATGGATATCCTCAAATCATCCCTATGAATTTTGCATTTGCAAATGATTCGATTTACATGCATTCGTATACTAGAGGTGAAAAATTAGATAATATCTCAAGAAATAACAAAGTTGGATTTGAAGTTGATAGGGAATTGGAATTTCTTCCATCGTATTTTTCTCATCCAACTGATGCGTCTCAAGCCGATACTTTGTACATTAGTGTGGTTATCAAAGGAAAAGCAGTTTTTGTTGAAGATGATGAGGAAAAAGCACTTGGACTCAATGAACTAATGAAAAAGTATCAACCCGAAGGTAATTACATTCCAATACAAAGTAATGATCTAGTTTTAGATGAGGTTGCAGTAATCAAAGTAATTCCTGATTCCATCAAAGGAAAGTACAAAATTGGACAACATATGCGATCTGATTCTAGACAAATTTTAGCACAAAAAATACTAGAACGAAACTCTCCTACCTCTAAACAAACCCTGAAAATTATGGGCTTTGAGGAAACTCCTGATGGCCTAAAAATGGTTGATGAACCCGTTTGGTAGTTTTTGATATCACCATTGCTTTAAATTCAGTTTTTAGGGATTGTACCTGTTGGAGCAAATAACTCAATTTGAATTAGCATCTGAATATGTCCCTACAGGTGATCAACCTCAAGCAATTGATCAACTAGTTCGTGGTGTAAAAGACAAAACTGTTCAGACATTACTGGGTGTTACTGGTAGTGGTAAGACATTCTCTGTTGCAAATGTTATTGCTAGGACTGGAAAAAACACCCTGGTCATATCTCATAACAAGACCTTGGCAGCACAACTGTATTCTGAATTAAAACAATTCTTTCCAAAAAACAATGTTGGATATTTTGTTTCATACTATGATTATTATCAGCCTGAAAGCTACCTGCCACAAACTGATACTTACATTGAAAAAGACACTCAGATAAATGAGAAAATCGAAAAACTGAGATTAGAAGCAACAGCAATGCTGCTCTCAGGTGAGCCTACAATTATCGTATCTACTGTTTCTTGCATTTACTCTCTAGGTAATCCTAAAGACTGGGAAGACCTGGCTATCACTGTAAATTCTGGTGATGAAATTAAGCGCAATGAACTCATTAGACAGTTAGTTGATGCTCGATATGAAAGAAATGATACTGAAGTGGCTCCTGGAAACTTTAGAGTCAAAGGTGACACCATTGACATTACTCCTGCATACTCTGAAGATCTTGTGAGAATTTCCATGTTCGGTGATGAGGTGGAAAAAATATCTTTACTTGATCATGTTTCATTAAAAGAAAAAAAGAAAATTAATCAAATGAAAATTTTTCCTGCAAAACACTATCTTATAGCCAAAGATGTTCGAAAAAAAGCAGTCCAATCAATTAAAGACGAACTTAAGAAACGTCTACCTGAATTAAATGAATTGGAAAAACAGAGACTTGAAATGAGAACAAAATATGATTTGGAAATGATTGAAGAATTAGGATATTGCTCTGGCATTGAAAATTATTCTAGGCATTTTGATGGGAGAAAAGCAGGTGAAAAGGCATTTTGTTTGATGGATTTTTTTGGAGATGATTACCTCTTAGTAATTGATGAATCTCATGTTACATTACCACAATTACATGGCATGTACAAAGGTGATCATTCTAGAAAAAAAGAACTAGTAACATATGGGTTCAGATTACCAAGTGCATATGATAATCGTCCGCTAAAATTTGAAGAATTTGAAAAATATATTCAAAACACAATCTTTGTCTCTGCCACTCCTGCCGAATATGAAAAGAAAATCTCCTCTCATATTGCAGAACAATTGGTGAGACCTACTGGACTCCTTGATCCTAAAGTGGAGATTAGACCTACAAAGAATCAGATGGATGACTTGATTCAAGAAATTAACAAAAAAGTAGCCTTCTCTGAGCGTGTTTTAGTTACAACTTTGACCAAACGAATGGCCGAAGATTTGGCTGAATATCTATCAAAAAAACAGGTCCGTGTACGATATATGCACTCTGAAATTGAAGGGTTACAGAGAACTGAGCTAATCAGACAATTACGTCTTGGAGAATTTGATGTTCTGGTTGGAATTAACTTACTTAGAGAAGGATTGGATATTCCGGAGGTATCTCTTGTTGCAATACTGGATGCTGATAAGGAAGGATTTCTTAGAAATTTTACTAGTTTGATTCAAACTTTTGGAAGGGCTGCAAGAAACGAAAATGGACATGTCATTATGTATGCTGATACTGTTACTCAATCAATGAAAAATGCAATGAATGAAACAAAGCGCCGTAGAGAAAAACAAATGAAATACAACAAAGACAATAACATAACTCCAAAGACAATCATAAAATCTGTTCCAGAACAAGTAACAACACTTGATGATTCAAAACTAAAATCAACACATGACATTGCTACTGATATTATTGATTTGGAATCTCAGATGAAAAAATACTCTGAAGATTTGGATTTTGAGCGTGCAATTGAATGTAGAGATAGAATAAAAAGACTAGAAAAGGAGATTCAAATCAAAAATGACCGAAGATAAATTAAAAATTCGTGGTGCACGTCATCATAATCTAAAAAACATTGACATTGACATTCCAAAAAACAAATTAGTTGTAATTAGTGGATTGTCTGGTTCAGGAAAATCTACTTTGGCTTTTGATACAATTTATGCTGAAGGCCAAAGAAGATATGTTGAATCTCTTTCTGCATATGCTCGTCAATTTTTAGAGATGATGGACAAACCTGATGTTGATTCTATAGAAGGATTGTCACCTGCAATTTCTATTCAACAAAAAACAACTAGTAAAAATCCCCGTTCCACGGTTGGAACAACCACTGAAATCTATGATTATATGAGATTACTTTATGCAAGAATAGGTATTCCTTATTGTACAAATTGTGGACGAAAAATCTCGACTCAATCAATTGAAACTATTTGTGATTCTATACTAAGGGAATTTTCAGGCAAAAAAATCCTAGTCTTATCTCCAATTATTCAAAGAAAAAAAGGAACCTATGAGAAACTATTTGAGCAGATCAAAAAGGATGGATACTCAAGAATACGTCTAAACGGTGATATTTTGAGCCTAGATGAGGAGATTCCTCCCCTTGATAGGCAAAAATGGCACAATATTGAGATTGTAGTTGACAGAATCACTACTGAAAAATCCGAGCGTTCAAGACTATTTGAGGCAATACAGACTGCAATAAAGGCCTCAAAAGGAGATGTCATGATTGCATCAGAAAAATCTGAAAAAATCTTTTCTCAAAACAATGCTTGTCCTTATTGTGGATTGACTGTTGGTGAATTAGAACCAAGAAATTTTTCATTCAACTCTCCCTTTGGTTTGTGTAAAGAATGTAATGGTCTTGGTGTCAAGATGGAATTTGATCCTGATTTGGTAATTCCTGACAAAACAAAGTCTATTTTAGATGGTGCAATTGTTCCTTGGAGTGGAAGATTTTCTTCATTTAGACGACAAGCGTTAAGAGCAGTTGGGAAAAAATTTGGTTTTGATTTAATGACTCCAATAAATAAAATAAAACCAAAACATCTTCAAATCATTTTATATGGCACTGATGATTTGATTGATTTTAATTATCGTTCAAAATCAGGTGACTCTTCATGGCAATACACCAATGCCTTTGAAGGTGTATTATCTAACCTTCAACGTGTTTTCATGGAAACTGATTCTGAATCAAAACGTGAGTGGTTAAAACAATTCATGAGGGACACTCCATGTAATGCATGTAATGGAAAAAAACTAAAACCTGAATCTCTTGCAGTAAAAATTAACGATAAAGGAATTATGGATGTTTGTGATCTATCTATTGATCATTGTTATGATTTTTTTTCTACACTGAAACTAACTGAAAACGAACAATACATTGCAAGAGATGTACTAAAAGAGATTAAAGAACGATTAGAATTTTTGATGAATGTTGGCTTGAATTATCTTACTCTAAACAGATTGAGCTCTACATTGTCTGGTGGTGAATCTCAAAGAATTCGATTAGCTACTCAAATTGGTTCTAACCTTACTGGAGTGTTGTATGTTTTAGATGAACCAACCATTGGCCTTCATCAAAGAGACAATGCACGATTAATTAAAACGCTCAATAAACTACGAAATCTTGGAAATACTGTCATTGTGGTAGAACATGACGAAGAAGTTATACGAAATTCAGACTGGATGGTTGATTTAGGTCCTGGTGCCGGTGTGAATGGTGGAAGCGTAGTTTTTGAAGGAACAGTTGATCAAATTCTCAATGGTCACAAATCTGTAACTGGTGATTATCTCAAAGATAACTCGTTAATCACTTTACAAGATAAAATTAGAAATAATTCTGGTACTCTTGTTGTACAAAAGGCATCTGAAAATAATCTCAAAGACATTGATGTTGAAATTCCTTTAGGTCTCTTTGTTTCAATTACTGGTGTTTCTGGTTCTGGAAAATCTACCTTAATCAATGATATTTTGCTTAAAGCACTAGAGAGTCATTTTTACAAATCTAATGTAAAACCTGGAAATCACAAGAAGATTGTTGGACTGGAAAATATTGATAAGGTTATAGCAATTGATCAATCTCCGATTGGAAGAACTCCTAGGTCAAATCCTGCAACATACATTGGTGCATTTACACCAATTAGAGAATTATATGCAAATACTGAATTATCTAAAGAACGTGGATATGCCCCTGGCCAATTTTCATTCAATGTTGCTGATGGTAGATGTTTTGCATGTGATGGAGATGGAGTAAAACAAATTGAAATGCAATTTCTTTCTGATGTTTATGTAAAATGTGATGAATGCAAAGGTAAGCGTTACAACTCTGAAACATTATCTGTTCTTTACAAAGGAAAAAACATTTCAGATGTTTTAGACATGACTGTCTATGAGGCATTAAACTTCTTTGAGAATGTTCCTGCAATTAAAAGAAAATTACAAACAATCTATGATGTTGGTTTAGGGTATATCAAACTTGGACAATCCTCAACAACTCTGTCTGGTGGTGAAGCTCAACGAGTTAAACTAGCCTCAGAACTATCAAAACGAGGTACTGGAAAGACCATGTATATTTTAGATGAGCCCACAACCGGACTGCACTTTGCTGATGTTCAAAAATTATTAGAGGTTTTAAATCGACTAGTGAATCTTGGAAACACTGTAGTTGTAATTGAACATAATATGGATGTCATTAAAAATTCAGATTGGATAATTGATTTGGGTCCTGAAGGTGGTGATGAGGGTGGTAGAATTGTTGCTACAGGTACTCCAAAAGACATTGCAAAAGCTCCTGGAAGTTATACTGGGAAATACCTAAAGAAATTAGTTAAAAAATGACTTTTACTATTTCAGAGATTACAATTCCAACTGATCCTGGTATCTATTTGATGAAAGATTCTGATGGAAAAATAATTTACATTGGTAAGGCAAAGAATCTCAAAAAACGTGTAAAGTCATATTTTCTAAAAAATCAAAATTACAAAACACAAAAACTCGTTCAAAATATTTCTGATATTGAATTTGTTCTAACTGATAATGAAAGTGAGGCGTTTCTTTTAGAATCAAACATGATCAAAAAATATCGTCCTAGATTTAATATCGAATTAAAAGATCAACAACGATACACATACCTTAGAATATCTGATGAGAAATATCCTAGATTATTAGTTGCAAGACGCACTAGAGATGGAAAATTTCTTGGAAAAGGAAAAACTTTTGGTCCTTTTACTCAGGGTAGTTCAAAATTACTAACAATAGGAGCGCTACGTAAGGCGTTTCAAATTAGAATCTGTAAAACTTTGCCCAAAAAAGTCTGCCTTGAATACCATCTGGGAAATTGTGAAGGCCCTTGTGAATTTAAAGATGCTCAGGATAGATACTCAAAACATGTTGCAGCCTTAGAAGATGTACTGAAAGGAAAGAATCAGACAAAAATTTTTACAAAAAAATTAGAGGAAGAGATGCATCAAGCTGCCGAATTACAGCAATTTGAGCGTGCAAAAGACATTCGTGATACTTTGATTAGACTTGGAAGCCTTCAAACAAAACAAAAAATGGAATATGTAGAAAATTCTGATGAAGAATATTTTGGAATTGGAATTCAAGATCAGTCTGCCACTGTAATGAATTTTAGAATGATTAACGGAGTAATTCGTGATAGCGACAAATTCTTTTTTGATCTGGTGGGTGATAATTCCTTTTCAAATTTCTTATACCAATATTATTCCACCCATAAAATTCCAAAACACATCATTGTTAGCGAACTGCCTGAGAATCAAAAACTTTTAGAATCTTTACTCTCAGAGCAATCTGGATTTACTGTAAAAATATCTGTCCCAACAAAAGGCAAGAAAAAAGACATTGTGAATCTGATTCTAAAAAATATCAAACTTATTCATACTAAAGGTGGAGACCCTGGTCTAGTTGAACTAAAAGACATTCTGCATCTTCCAGAAATTCCAAATATCATTGAATGTTTTGATATTTCTAATCATGGAGAAGACTTTGCAGTTGGCTCCATGGCTCAATTTGTTAATGGAAAACCAAACAAATCTGGATATCGAAAATTCAAAATCAAAACTGTCACTGGAAGAGATGATTTTGCTATGATTGGCGAGATAATCAAGAGGAGATATTATCGATTGTTAGAAGAAAATTCTGAATTGCCTGATTTGATAGTAATTGATGGCGGTAAAGGACAACTTAGTGCTGCTACAAAGTCTTTAGAGTCCCTTGGATTGAAACTCCCTTGTATTTCATTGGCAAAAGAAAATGAAGAAGTCTATATTCCAAAAAACAAAAACCCTGTTGTCATTGCAAAGAGCAAACCCTCTTTGAAAATCTTACAACACGTTAGAGATGAAACTCATAGATTTGGAGTTGCATACAATAGAACAATTAGAAAAAACAAAATAAAATAAGAAAAAAGAAAAAGTTTTGGCTAGTTCACTGTAACACTACCAACCATCCAAGGATGTACCATACAGAAATAGTCATAGCTTCCTGCATCTTCAAATGTGAATGAATATGATGCTCCACCCATAACTAAGCTGCTGTCAAAGACACCAGATGGTCCATCTGCTGGGCTGCCACCAGTAACTGTGTGTGCAGCGGTGTCAACATTGACCCATTCTACTGTATCTCCAGCATTAATTGTAAGGTCTGCTGGTAAGTAGCATGTGTTTGTTTCTTCACATCCTGGAACTGAAGTACCTTTTGGCATATCAACAGTGTGAGTTGTTGGGCCTGCTGGTTTAGTTGTGGTATCTTTCATAGTTACCTCTTCTTTCATTTCCACAATCTTAGCCTCTGTTTCTGTGAGGTCTAGTATTTTGTAATCAACTACGAATGTGTTTGTCTTCATTGTGTGAACTGCTAAAGCATTACCGGAAAATTCCCATTCCCCTTTTGCATTCTTTGGATCAACAAATGTTAATTCAAAGATTGTTTCACCATCTGGAGTCCAAGTTTTTGCTGGTTTTTCATCAGCTCCAACTGGTCCTCTAAGTGTGACTAGCTGAATATTTTCAGATGCATCATAAAGGAGTGTTCCTGAATATACATTCTCACTTGGTGCCAACAATACTGCAAGTTGGTGTGATTCATGTCCGATACCTGGGTCTTGTTGAGATGTGGCTCTCTCCCAACCAGCTTTCATTGGTTTTTGAGGAGATGCCTTTGGTTCATCCATTTTTGGTTCAGGTGCTGTAGATGTTACAGCTGGAGATGAAACACTGGGTCCGGCATTTTGAGATGCATCGCCATACATAGCAAATGCAACTCCGATTGCCACAATTGCGATTGAAAATCCAATTGCAGCCTTATCAATACCTGCCATAGTTGATCAGTGGCTTCATTAATGGTAAATAAATCTAATCTTCATTCTTACCTTCATAATCAAATTTTTCTACTTTTTTTCTTTCAAAGGATTCTATTTCTTTAAATTTTTCAAATTTTTTCAAATTTTCTAAAAATTCATTGAAAATTCCATATGATCGCTCTAATACAAGATTGACTGTTGTCAATCAAGTTGAACAACTCTTTCTTTTATGATTCTGTATTATCAAAACATCATACGAAGCAATTGAGCTGTCACCAAGTAACTAACCGTTTTTGGTCTTAAGCTCTTTTGCCTTAGTTATTTTTCTTGATCAGATTAATTCAAATTCCATCTTTAATTTTCTTTGAGAGATTAACTGTTTGATGAATTGTGTTCTTTTTTTGATAAACTCATCATTGATTTCTTTATTGAATTTGAAATGCTCTAACATTATTTTTTCATTAAACTTTACTTTGATGGTGTCTTCATTTTTTATGATGAACACTCCTATTGCCCAAAAAAGACCTACATGAAATGCAATGAATTTTGACTGTAAATCTGTCACTTTATTTTTGTACATCTGAACATGATCTCTATTTTGTTTTTCAATAGAGTTTGCTGTCTCTATTTTCCACGAGATTTTCTCATTATTTCCATCAAAGTAAAAAACATGGTCCAATTGTCATCCAAAAAGTGGTTCTTTGTCAATATATTTTGAATCCTTCACTTATGATCAAAGATTGAAAGGTGTAGTTATGCTTGAATCTCACGCCTTCTTTTCAAAAATGGTGGATGAATTAGTTGAATTTTCTGAATATGATCCTGAATTAGCAGATGGTATAAAATGGCTTGATGAACAAGCACAGAAAAAAGGCATTACATTTTATGATATGGTTTTTGAAGTGTTGTACAAACATGATGTAAATTCTAAAGCTAAAGATTGGCTTAGTACCAGAAATTAAAAAATTATTTTCTTAAATCTAGTGTTTTGTATTCACAACCTTCTGGACCGCAATACTTTCCAACATACGTTGCTTTTGGTCTGTATAATGCTGGCTTGGGTGCGGCTTCTGCAAATTTCTCTTCAATAATATGAGCTGCCCATCCTACAACTCTTGATATTGCAAATATTGGTGTGTTCAAATCTACTGGAATTTTTAGCATATAGTAAATTGATGCACTATACAAATCGACATTTGGATAGATGTCTTTTCCTTTCTGTGCTTTCATTTCAGAAATTGTTGTAGTTTCAACTTTTTCAGTCATATCAAACCATGGCTCTTTGGTCTTTTCTGCAAGTTTTCTTGATAATTCTTTTAGAACTTGTGCTCTAGGATCATATGTTTTGTACACTGCATGACCCATTCCCATGATCCTCTCACCTGCACTCATCTTTTCTTTAATCCATGGTTCGACATTTTGGATTTCTTGAATCTCTAATAACATCTTCATGACTTCTGTATTTGCTCCTCCGTGCAATTCTCCACTTAGTGCACCAATTGCAGCACTAACTGCCGAATACATATGAGCTCTTGTTGATGCTACCTGTCTAGCTGTAAATGTTGATGCATTGAATGTGTGGTCTGCATGCAAAATCAAACATGTATCAAAAACTTTTTCAACTTCCGGATCTGGTTTTTCTCCTGACATCATGTACAGGAAGTTTGCTGCATGGCTTAGAGAAGAATCTGGATCTACAATAGGTAACCCATTTCTAATTCGCTGCCAACTAGCAATTATTGTAGGAACTTTGGCAATTAGGTTGATTGCTCTATCATAACTTGCATTTTTGTTTGAGAATTCTTCGTCATAATACCCTGCAAGTGCTGCGACAAATGCTTGAAGCATATCCATAGGATCTGCATCTTTTCTCCAGTTTCCCATGTTTTTTTGCATCTGTTTTGGGATGTATCGTGCATCGACCAGTTTTGAATTAAATTCATCTAATTGTGCTTTTGTGGGTAAATTATCATAAAGTAGTAAATATGCTGTTTCCTCAAATGTTGAATTCTTTGTAAGATCTAAAATATCAAATCCTCTGTAGATTAGCTTGCCTTTTTGACCATCAATGTTTGAAATTCTTGTATCTGCAACCTCGATTCCCCTCAAGCCAATATTTTTTGTCTCCATATTGAGCCTAGCAAAAAATCTTCTATTATATTTTCGCAAAAATCGTGTCTATGAAATTTAGTAATTAGTCTAATATGCCAACTTTTGGCCCTAAATGAGAATTTTTAATCAAAAATTAAATGACTCCCAATGAACGCAAAAATTTGCAAAAACTTGATGACTTGGTTCTAAACGCATCTGCTGAAGAATTAAAAAAAATCCAGGAAGTTGATCATCAAAACCAGATGGAGGGACTCTCTCTTTATGAGGTGTATCTCGATTCAAGTTCTCTGATAAATCAAAGTGTCAAAAAACCATCTAGAAAATCTTGAAATTTCATTCTTCATTTAAATGAGGGCTTGTAGTTTTTCTTCATATTGGCTGCATCAAAGACAAAGAAATCAACTGCCAAAAAATCTATTACTAAAAAGACTAAAGCAACCAAAAAATCTGCAACCAAAAAAGTTGTGAAAAAAACAACCAAAAAAACTACTGCCAAAAAAATAGCAAAACCAAAGCGTACTAAAGTAATTTGCATCTCTCATAAAGAAGATGCTGATGGTATTAGTTCTGCTGCATTAATTAGACAAGCATTTGGCGGTGATGCTATACTAGTTGATTATCCTGGACAAATGGAAGCATTACAACAAGTTGTTACTGATGAAAAATTAAAATCCTTATACATTTGTGATTTGGGTCTTAGCAAAAAAACTCAGGATGAATTTATTGAAATCATGACGACCTTGAGAAAAAATAAAGTTTCAATTACCTATATTGATCACCATGATATTGATCCTGCTGTTGTAAAATCATTACAAAAAATCAAAGTCAAAGTGATTCATGATATTAACGAATGCACTACTGTCCAAGTTTACAATGCTTTTAAATCAAAATTAAATGAACATGCAACTTTTGTTGCAACATGTGCTGCAATTACTGATTATATGGAAGACAGACCACTAGGTTCTAAATTACTTCAGATGTATGATAGACAATTTGCACTCATCAGTGCCACTGTTCTAACTTACAATATTGTTGGCCATCAAAAAGAACCAGATTATCTGTTGTACTTGGTTGAAGAACTAGCAGAATCTAAATTCCCTCATGATATCCCAAATACCTTTGAGTTTGCACAAATTCAAGTCGAAAAACTCTCTCAAATGATTGCCAAAGTAAAGGCAGGTATGAAAACAATGAAAAATCTTGGACATATGGAAATTTTAGATTCAGGTGCTAGTGGTGCTGTGAATTTTGTAATGGGGCTATCTGGCAAAGATGTGGGAGTTGCATACAAAGAAAGAGTAGACCATGGTATCTATGCAGTATCTGTTAGAGGTTCCAAAAACTGTAAAGTTCATTTGGGAAAAATTGTTAACTCTTTGGCAACTGAACTTGGTGGTTCTGGTGGTGGACATGATAGAGCATGTGGTGCCGTTATCCCAAAACCAAAGATAAAAAAATTCATCACAGAACTAAATAAGAAAATAAAGTAATCATTGTAATCCTCTTGGGATTTTTTTCACAGCATGTGAAATTGAAATTCTTCCAGGACCTATTGCAATTATTGCTAATACTGCTTCAAGCATTACTAAATTCCATCCCATCCTCCTTTAGAAACAAAAAATCCATTTTGCTATCTAATGTGAAATACTGCATCTAGTACAATTACAGAAAATATTGTATGATATTTTTGAGATTTGATTTTTTCTAAATCTAGCATTTCTGTAATGTACTGCTAATATCTTGGTACGATTGCTAGTCTTGATTTTGCTGAAAATATGATTATTGAGATTATCGAAACTCCCAAAATCAATGATGCAATTACTCCAAATTCTGGAACTACTACTCCGTCTTTGATTTCCACTTGTACTGATTTTTTATATTCTGATGCGACTCCTTGATTTGCAGTAATTGTATAAACTCCATCTTCTTTCCACATAGAACCTCCTGTTTTGATTTGAACTTCAAAACTACCTCCTGCTTTAGGTGAAACTTGATCAATGGCTACAATATTTCCTGAAGGAGAATTTACAATTAATGTAATGTCTGTCTCTGTACGCTTTGTAACTCCTGAAACATTAATGATATCTGAACCATTTTCTGCATCTGCTGTCATAGATATCACACTTGAAACGCTTGTTTGTTTTTCTTGAATAATGGACTCTTGAACTCTAATATCCACATCATTTCGTGGAAGTTCTTGTGCTAGTACGTTAAATGATGTCCTTGCAGTAATCTCTGTGTCTTCATGACTGACAAATACAGTATATGTTCCAACCTTAAAACTAGGAATGGTAGGCTGTAATAATTTTTTAAATTCACCATTGTCTTCAATTGGTACTTGTGGTTGATATGCAATACTTCCATCGGGGGCAATCACCTTTATTGTAACTGGCTTGTATTTTGTAACATCTGTAATTTTTCCAGAAATTAAGACTGACTCTAATGCTTTGATACTGTCTTTTGATACATTAACTTCTAAACTTGGTTCTGCAAAAACTGACGTTGTCATTAATGAGATCACAATAAAAAACATTCCTAGAATCTTTAACATTTAATTCTCTGAATCTCAGCAGTATATTAACAGTATTTCAAAATTATACGTAATGTTATTATCCTTTGATGTTTTTTCCTTTGATTTTTCTAATGATTTTCTTTACTTGTCTGTATGCCAAAACCGGAGGAATGCAATATGGACATCCTATATCTATAACTGAACAACAACAAAAACATTGGCATTTTCCTTTTTCATGGTTACATTCTTGGCAAATCATATTTTTTACTTCTAGCTTTTGATCTTAATCTTGTTTTACAACATGGACATGTATTTTCCTCTGTAAGAAAAAATATTGCACATAACGAACACCACTTTTGTCCTATCTTGTAACGAAGATTGTTTGTAAATGATGTTGATTTTAATCGTTCACATAACCCATTACACATTTGAACCATGAGACATATGCTCTGAAAATATATTTAAGAAAATTTCCAAATCCTCAATTTTTCTCTCGCGTTATTTCATTAAACACACAAGACGCAGTAAGATCTCCTGTAACATTGACCATGGTTCTGATCATGTCCAAAATTCTATCTACTGAAAGTAATAACAAAATTCCTACTGGGGGAATTCCCACTGTGATAAGTATCGTAGCTAGGACAATTGTTCCAGCTCCTGGAACTGCAGGAGTTCCAATTGATGCTAAAAGAGAAGTGACAATGATCACAAGTATGGAAAACATACTCAACTCAATTGCAAAGAGCTGCGCCAAAAAGAAGACTGCTATTACTTGATACAAAGCAGTACCATCCATATTTACAGTGGTTCCAAGTGGGATTACGAATTTTGAGACACGTGTATCTAGTTTAAGATCCTCTTCTGCAGTTTTTAATGTCATGGGCATTGTTGCCATTGAGCTAGCAGTTGAGAAAGCCAATGTCTGGGGATTACGGAATTTTGAAAATGTAGAAGAAATTGGTCTTTTTGCTACAAACTTTATGATCATTGTGTACACCAACAGCATTGCTCCTAGTCCTAGAATTACCGTTGCCATGTATACTCCCAGCCCTGCCATTGTCTCCACTCCTACTTTGGCAACCATGCCTACAATCAAACCAAAAACTGCAAACGGTACAATCTTCATTGCCATGAGTAGAATGTATAATGTAATTTTTTGAATAGATTCTAGTAAATCCAACAAAGGTTTGACTGAGTCTTTTGGAAGTGCAGCCATTGCCAAACCGACAATCATTGCCATTATCAAAATGCTTAGCATCTGTCCTTCAAGATAAGAAACAATTGGATTTCTTGGAATAATGTTTGATGCTATTTCTGGAATGTCATCTACTGAGAAACCTTCTGTAACTTTCAAATCCTCATCAGAAAGATCATGAGTCTCTTGAAGTGCAGTAAGATCTAGGATGCTACCAGGTGCAATAATTGATGCAAGAGTTATTGCAATTAGAATTGCAATTGTTGTAGTGATTACAAAATAAACACCAATGCCCAACCCCAAAGTTTTCATTTTTTCTTTTGTACCTAAATTAGTAATTGCAACTATGATTGATGCAAAAATTAATGGAACTATAATCATCAAAATCACACTCAAAAATATGTTAGCTGGAATTTTCAGATATGATGAAATAGTATCCAAAGTATTGTCGTCTAAACCGACACCAACATCATCTCCTAAAACTAAACCTACTCCTACCCCTACAAGTAAAGAGATTACAACTTGAAACCACAATTGTTTGAAAATATTATTTTTCAATGCCATACGGTCTCCTTAGATTTTCACCATTCTCATTTCATATAAGAACTACCTGAAATGATTTGATTTGTTTACTATGGTTTTACGGTGATCTTTGATGTCATTTCTGATTCATGGTGTTCTAAAATATGACAATGCATAAGCCATTCTCCTGGATTAGAAAACTCTACTAGAATATCTATAGTACTTCCTTTAGGCACTAAAACACTGTCTTGCCATGACAAATTAGAGTTCATCTCTCCATTTTCTGAAATAACAATGAATCTTTGACCATGCAAATGGAATGGATGTTGCATTGGGTGTACTGAATCTGGACTGTTAATCAATCTGATTTTCTTGATATCTCCCACATTGACTGTAAAATCAATATCAAATCCTTCCTTTCCTGAATTTTTATCACGTAAAATCCACTTCGTATTTTTTTCATTTGACATCATATTCATGTGAGGCATCTCATCTTCCCATTCGATTCCGTTTGTATCGTGATGATGGTTCATTGAATCCTCGTGATGATCCATTGACATACCTTGTGCAATAATACTTGCATGGTCCATTGTACTATCTGCCATTTGATGGTCTTGTTGCATTGAATCTTCCATCACTGACTGATGATTCATCGAATCATCCATAGTAGAATGATCATGTTCTGAATGATCATGTTCCGTAGAATGCATAGACATATCTAATGCTGTCTCTAAATCAAACTCTAACTCTAATTCTGGTTCAATTGAAAAATGTTTTTTCAATGTTGACATTTCATATTTTATTTCTGAATTTTTTGATAAATTAAAAAATTCTTCATTTGCTTGAACAATTGATTTGTTAACTATGATTTTTCCAATACTGTATTTTTTTTCAGGAGTAAAATGAATAATGTCGTATATGCCGGGCGATTCAAACATGACTTCGACTACTCTTCTTTCAAATGGAGATATGATTACTGATTCTACAAAACCACTTTCTTCATAGTCACTCATATCTGATGTAACTAGCTTTAGATTTTGCTCCTCTATTTGGAAATTGAATGTTCTAGTATTTGCTGTATTTGTTAGGTAAAACTTTAGAACTTCATTTTGTGGCACTTCTAAGACATAATCTGATTCTCCGTTAATTAGCATAGTATTTCCAAATCTTCCCATTAGAACATGATCTACAATATCTTTGTCATATTCTATAACCCCCTTTTCATTAATAGTAACATCATCTAAAATTAATGGAATCTGGAAATCTTGGTAATTCTCATCTTTCTCTTGAACTAGAATATTTCCATACATACCCATGTCTACTTGCATCTCAGTTCTGACATGTGGATGATAGACATAGATTCCAGTATCTGGAAATTTCAGAGTATATTGGAAAGTTTCTCCTGGTTGAATTGGTTCTTGTGTAAGATGTGGCACTCCATCATTTTTGTAATCTAGTCTTAATCCGTGCCAATGAGTGGTAGTTGGAATATCTAAATTATTTTTTAAATTAATGGTGATTGTGTCTCCTTGATTTGCTATTAGCATTGGACCTGGGCTTTGGTTGTTATATCCGAACATCCTGATTTTTTCTCCATTGATGACTTTCTCAATAACGTCTACTGAAAATTCTATGTTTTGATTATTTTCTAGATATATTGGTGATGCATTTGCAATGATTTTGTTTTGTATTTTTTCATAATCATATTCTGATTTTTCTCCAAATGAAATAATATTTTCATTAATCAGATGCTCTACTCCTCCAAGAAAATGTTCTTGAGGTATTTCACCTGATGTGTACCATTTTGCACTGTTTCTGATCCAATCAGGAATTTTGATGTCTTCATTAACATTGATCTCAATGTCTTTTGTCTGAAGAATCTCCTGATTTGTGGTTCCAAATACTATTCTGGTATCTACTTCAATCACTCTTTCTTTGATAAGAAATCCTAAACTACTTGCAAATTCATGATCACTGATGGTGCCTTCAGACCACCATTTCACTACTTGGTTCACCCACTCAGGAATTTGTCCAATACCTGGGTCTGAATTATTGTGATCTGTCCATTCCTGTGAATAGGCCTGTTCAATACCTTGAGAGAGAAATGTTATTCCCAAAAATATTATTGAAAAAATAAAAATACTTTGATTTGTTTTCAATTTGTTGAACTCATACTTTACTCGTATAATAATTCTAAGATGATTTCCAACCTATTCTGAGATCTCAACTATTGCATCAATTTCTGTCATTGAATCAAGTGGTAAACTTCCTGCTCCTAAGGCTATTCTTGCATGTTTTCCTTTCTCTCCAAAAATCTCAAACATCAAGTCTGATGCTGCATTGATGACTTTTGGATGTTGTGTGAATTCTGGAACTGAATTTACAAATCCTGATAGTTTGACAATTTTTGAAACTTTGTCTAAACTACCTGCCTCTCTTTTGATTTGTGCTAGTATGTTGATTGCGCAACTTTTAGCTGATTTTTGAGCAGTTTCTAAATTGTCATCTGAAACTTTTCCAGTATATGCTACTTTCCCGTTTTCAAGTGGAATTTGTCCTGATATGAAAAGCAAATTTCCTGTTTTTACTGCGGGAATATAATTTCCTGCAGGTACTGGAGCTTCTGGTAATTCTATTCCTAATTCTTTGAGTTTTTCTTCAGACATGACAATTGTTGTGTCCTTTTTGTCTGATTTTAGTTTTTACTTATTTTGATATGTACTTTTTCGCCTTTACTAGAGTTATTTTGGAACACTGTTCTAGTTTTGTAACCCTGTTTTTGTAGACACCCATCTAAAATTGAAACCCATGGGAGAGAATGACCACTATTTAGTTTTGATTCTACTGTAATGTTTTTTGTATTTGCTTCAAAGTTAACATGTCCTGAGCATGTGATTTGTAATATTGCATCCATTATTTCGATCACATCATCTAGTGATTTTGATTTTAAAGAAACGCCGTTCTTTTCTAACAATCTAAACAAGTCAAATTCTGGTTTTTTTGAAAACATTGTGGAATTTAGTATGTGTGTCAATCCTATCTCGTTAATTGTTTTTATGATTTTGTAAATTTCTTGGGCCTCTGTTTTTGTCATGTCTGCAAGTGCTTTTGTTTTTATTGCATTTTTCCAAATATGTGAGAATAATTTCTCTTGATTTGCACTTAGAATGTCAGTTGATGAAAAGATTGCACCTTTTCCATTTTCATTGTTTATCAACAGTAATTCTGCCTCATCAAAAATAAAGCAATTTTGTGTAATGTCTGATGCTCTAATTTCTACTCCATCTGGTATTGATCTGTAGGATTCTGAACAAATTTGTGTTGGCGATACTAGAACTTTAACGTCTAGATTCCTACGTAATACTGATACCAACTGCTCTTTACATTCTCCCAGCAAACCCAAACCCCACTGATCTACCATTATCTTCATTGAAGACTTACTTCCATCAATCATGGTTTGAAGTTGTGACAGAACATTATTTGCACTAATGTGAAAGTATCTTTTTTCTTCTGAACCTCTTGATTTTCTACTTTCTTCACTAGCTTTTTTGAGATTAGATACTAGTGAGTTCATTGCGTTTACTTTGTTAATTTGTTCGTGAATAATACCATCAAATGCATCTTCTGGTGCAATAGCGGTACACATTATTGGTTTACTTTTTGAAATTATTGCGAGTTTTTTATTTTCTAGTTTTAATAAAGTTGGATAAATTTTGGTCCTTGGAATCTCTGAATAATATGCTAATTCTCCTGCTGAAATTGTACCTTTAGCGATTAGTGCAACATATGCTTGTGCTTCGTATTTGCTTAGACCGAATTCCTCAAGGCTAACTGTTAATGCGTGTTCATTGACCATAATTATGATTGATTTGTTATTAGGTAAAATCGAGAGCTAAATTCCTTTACACAAATACTCAAAAAAAATCAAAATTGTATCTGCAGTAATGTGTCACTGTGGTTACTAAATTAATTGTGACATCGTCCTCAAATACAAAATCTCAATAAAATATCTCATGTCGGTTAAATGTATAGAAATAGACAATGAGAATATCGCTCATTCTGTCACTTTAACTCCTAGATTGGTATATTCTACTTCTCTACTTGATGAGATAGTGGGCATCATATCTCAAAAAAGAGATGATTTGAAACAATCCAACAAGGATTTAGTTTCTGATTTTGATGATTCAGACAAAACTCATCTTAGAGCAATTGAACTTGAACGAATCATGGCATTTTCTCTTGAGGTTTTGACCTTAACAAAAAGGAAAACTAAAAGCATCACAAATATCCAATCCATTCCTCAAGTTTTACCTTCGTCCATTCCTTTGATAAGAACAATTAGTGCTCAACTTTATGATCTAGTTCCTGATTGTAGTCAAAAACTCTCAGAACTTTCTGTCCATTTAGGAAGTATTGTACTTGATTCTGCAGCACTTACTCATGCTAGTTTTGATTTTAGTCAATCAAACATTGAATCCTCCACTTTACTTGATGAAGTAAAATTGATGGTGGACTCTAAAATAAGTAAGCAGTATCCTAATCTTGATTTTTTTAAATTACGTAATACTTGAATATGCTAAACACTAAACGTGATTTTTCAAAGGATCTTGAGCGTATAAAATCACTTTCGTCAAAACTTGACAAGAAAATTTCTGAGGCAAAATCCTCTGATGATAAAAATATTGAAAAATTAACTTTGGAAGAATTACAAGATTTGGATAAAATTGTTGGAATTGCAGATTTTATGCTAGTCAAATATGCTGATAAAAAAGAGATGCGCTCAATTCTCAAATATTTTGTATCTGTAATCTCAGATGCTGCAGGTTCTATTGAAAATTTGGATGATGAAATCTCTGAATTGATCATGTCTGCAGAAGATTCTATTAGCAAGGTGAAAGGAATTCATGTAGATATCTCAGAGAAATCTGATTTTAAGAAGAAATATCATGATGGTCCTGATTATAATGAGCACGAAACAAGTGCAATTAATTTAACCAATTTTGCTACAGAGATTCACACCATAGAATACCAACAAAATTCTCAAGGGAATACTGCGTAGGTAATTTGAAATGAGTATGGCTCCCCAAGAACTAGAAAATACTGCTAGCAAATATGCTTCTGAAGCTATCAAATTTGATTCTCAAGGTGCACGGGGTCAAGCAATTACATACTATCAACAAGCAATTGATGCTCTGGTAAAATTATTACAATTGTATCCTACTAGTAAACTAAACCCAATTTACAAGGAGAGATGTAACTCTTATCACAATAGAATTAATGCATTACAACAGGCACATGGTGTAGAGCCTGCAGTTGATCCTAAAGCATCTCCTGAAGAACAAAAGAAATCTGTTCAAAGACAAGAAGCAGAAAATGACTTTGAAGATCTCATAATGAAAGAAAAACCTGATGTCACTTGGGATCAAGTCATTGGTTTAGATGATGCAAAAAGTGCATTACGTGAATCAATTGTATATCCAACTAAACGACCTGATTTGTTTCCACTTGGATGGCCAAAAGGAATGTTACTTTATGGTCCACCTGGAACTGGTAAAACAATGTTAGCAGCTGCAACTGCAAATGAAATGGATGGTTACTTTATCAATGTCGATGCCTCTTCTATGATGAGTAAGTGGTTAGGTGAAGCAGAAAAGAATGTTTCAAAATTATTTACTATGGCAAGAAGTTATGCTGAAAAAGAAGGCAAACCGGTAATTTTGTTTGTAGATGAAGTTGATTCTCTATTAGGCTCCAGAAACAGTGAGGTTGGTGGAGAAGTTAGAACAAAGAATCAATTCCTAACTGAAATGGATGGTGTTAATGGTAAAGGAAAAGATTTGATGATGTATGTTATTGGTGCTACAAACAAACCATGGAGTCTTGATTGGCCTTTCCTTAGAAGATTCCAAAAAAGAATCTATGTGTCATTGCCTACTCAGGCAGCAAGAGAAAATCTCTTTGAACAATACACTGCTAAACTAAACAAAGACTATAGAGTTAATCCTACTGAACTAGCAAAAATGTTTGATGGATACAGTGCAAGTGACATCAAGGATGTTTGTCAAGCTGCTCAGATTAAAACAGTACATGAAATTTTCAATGCTCCTGATTATCATGAACCCATAGAAGGTGAAGAACCAGTACAACCAAGAGAATTGACTACATCTGATTTCAAAAATATTATGGAAAGAAGAAAACCAAGTGTTTCAACTGAAATGATTCGTGCATATCACAAATGGAGCGAAGAATTCCAAGCACTATAATCAAAATTTTTGCGATCAAAAATTATCATTCTTAATACTCACAAAACTTAAATTCACTTTCTTGCGGACTTTACGAGGGTCACGATAACTACAAAGAAATCAATCCACGCAAACAAGCATGGAAAGCTGATCTTTGATGATGGAACTGTTTTTGAAGGCCAAGGTTTTGGTTACTCGACGACTGTTTTTGGTGAAATTGTCTTTAACACTGGTATGGTTGGTTATACTGAAGCACTAACTGATCCTTCCTATAATGGTCAAATTCTAACTCTGACATATCCTCTTGTTGGAAATTATGGTGTACCCGATCCAGAAATTAAAGACGAGGATGGAATTCCAAAATTCTTTGAATCTGATGTTATGCAAATCAGGGGACTTGTAGTTCATGAACTCTCATTGACTGCAAGTCATTGGAATCTCAAAATGACTTTGGATGAATGGATGTATAATGAAAAAGTACCTGGAATCTCTGGCATTGATACTCGTGCCATAACCAAGAAACTCCGAAGTAGCGGTGTTATGATGGCTGCTCTTGTCGTATCTGATGAAGAAATCGATGTTGAAAAAATCAAAAAAGAACTAGCAGAGGCAACTGATTACAATTCTGAAAAATTTATGGATTCAGTTTCAACTAAAGAAGAAAAAATCTACGGAAATGATTCTGAATCTGTTGTGGTAATTGATACTGGTGCAAAAAATGCTATTGTACGAAATGTACGAGAATTAGGATACAAAGCAATTGTTGTTCCATGGGATACTCCTTATGAGAAAGTAATGTCTCACAATCCAAAAGGTGTGGTTTTAAGTAGTGGTCCCGGTGACCCACAAAACTGTCCTGCAACTGTTGATACTGCAAAAAAATTAATTGAAAATAATGTTCCTACATTAGGAATTTGTTTAGGTGCACAAATAATTGGTCTTGCTGGAAATACTGAAACTTACAAACTAAAATACGGGCATCGTGGACAAAACAAACCTTGTATTAATTTGGACACAAATCAGGTTTATGTTACGAGCCAAAACCACGGTTATGGAATAAAACCTGAATCTCTAGAAAAATCTGATTTTAAATTATGGTTTACAAATGCAGATGATAAAACAGTTGAGGGAATAAAACATAAAACACAGAATTGCATTGCAGTTCAATTCCATCCAGAAGCTGCACCTGGTCCTTTTGATTGTAAATATGTCTTTGAAGAACTTAAAAAATTAATGGAGAAATAAAAATTGCCAAAAAATGAATCTCTAAAAAAAATCCTTGTGTTAGGAAGTGGTGCAATCAAAATTGGCGAAGCAGGAGAATTTGATTATTCTGGAAGTCAATGTCTAAAAGCAATTCAAGAAGATGGAATCAAAAGTGTCCTGATTAATCCAAACATTGCAACAATTCAAACAGATACTAGATTTGCAGACCAAGTCTACCTCTTACCTGTGACTCCAAAATATGTTGAATCCATTGTAGAAAAAGAAAGACCTGATGGAATCATGTTGGCCTATGGTGGTCAGACTGCTTTGAATTGTGGTGTCAAACTTGAAGAGGCGGGTGTTCTACAAAAGTATGGGGTCAGTGTCCTTGGAACCCAGGTACAAGGCATCAAAAATACTGAAGACAGACAGCTTTTCAAAGATCAAATGAATGAGGCTGGAGTTCCTGTACTCAAAAGTAAGACTGTGACAAACTTTGATGATGCAAAGAAAATAGCTGAAGAATTAACCTATCCTGTAATCATACGTGTAGCCTATACTCTTGGTGGACGTGGTGGTGGTATTGCCCACAATGAGATTGAATTACATGAAATTGTTGAACGGGGCCTAAAAGCAAGTCTTGTAGGTCAGGTTCTAATTGAAGAATACATTGGTCATTGGAAACAAATTGAATATGAAGTCATGCAAGATTATGATGGCAATAATGTAATTGTGTGTAATATGGAAAATGTTCTTTCAATGAAAGTTCATACGGGTGATAACATCGTAGTTGCACCTTCTCAAACTATTGATAACCATGAATATCACATGTTACGTTCAGCAGCATTACGTGCAACAAAACATGTTGGTATTGTCGGTGAATGTAATATTCAATATGCATTAGATGCTGATTCTGATAGATATGTTGCTATTGAAATTAATCCTCGTCTTTCACGTTCATCTGCTCTTGCAAGTAAAGCAACTGGATATCCTCTTGCATACATGTCTGCAAAAATTGGTTTGGGTTACAATTTATCTGAACTAGTAAATAGAATTACAAAAAGCACTACTGCTTGTTTTGAACCCTCACTTGATTATGTTGTTTGTAAACATCCAAGATGGGATTTCTCAAAATTTGAGCTTGTAAATCGTAAACTTGGAGTTACCATGAAATCTGTTGGAGAAGTTATGGCAGTTGGCAGAACCTTTGAAGAATCATTACAAAAGGCAATCAGAATGCTTGATATTGGAAATGATGGACTTGTTTTGAATCGTACAAACGGACAAAAATACACTGAAGAAGAAATTGAATACAAACTTTCACATCATGATGATCAAATATTGTATAATGTTGCAATTGCACTGAAGATGGGAATCTCTGTTGATAGAATCTACAAACTATCTGCAATTGATCCTTGGTTTATCGAAAAAATCCAAAACATAGTAGATACTGAATCTAAACTCAAAGAATCAGAACTTGATGAATCTATGATGTGGACTGCCAAAAAGATGGGCTTTTCAGACAAGCAGATTGCACGAGTTAAGGACAAGACTCCTGATGAAGTACGTGAAATACGTAAGAAACTAGGCGTGATTCCTGCTGTAAAACAAATTGACACACTGGCTGCAGAATGGCCTGCTGTTACAAACTATCTTTATCTTACATATGGTGGCAATTCTAATGATATTGAGGTTCCTTCAGATGAAAAAGGAATACTCGTTGTTGGTGCTGGTCCATATCGAATTGGAAGCAGTGTGGAGTTTGATTGGGGAACTGTCAACATGGTATGGGGTCTTCAAGAAAATGGTGAAAAAAATGTTTCAGTAGTTAATTGTAATCCTGAAACAGTTTCAACTGATTATGATATTTGTACAAGATTATACTTTGAAGAATTAACTCAAGAAAGGATTCTTGACATTACAGAATTTGAAAATCCAAAAGGTGTAATCACTTGCGTTGGTGGACAAACTGCAAATAATTTGACTCCTGGTCTTGCACAACATGGGATCAACATTATGGGAACAAGTGCAATAGATGTTGATAGAGCTGAAGACCGCTCAAAATTCAGTGCTGAACTTGATAAACTACACATACAACAACCAAAATGGCAAGCATTTTCAAATCTTAACGAAGCAAAAAACTTTGCACAAGAAGTTGGATTTCCTGTAATTGTTAGACCTTCATACGTTTTGTCTGGTGCTGCCATGAAAGTTGTTTGGTCTCAAGATGAATTAAAAACATATGTAAAAGAAGCAACAGATGTTTCTCCTGATCATCCAGTTGTAATCTCAAAATTCATGCTAAATTCACTTGAAGTTGATGTTGATGGAATTAGTAATGGAAAAGAAGTTGTAATTGGTGCAATAGTTGAACATATTGATTCAGCTGGTGTTCACTCTGGTGATGCAATGATGTGTATTCCCCCTTGGAGATTAAACAACAAAATTATAGAAACTATTAATGATTATACTAAAAAAATAGCATTAACATTTAATGTCAAAGGTCCTTTCAATTTACAGTTCCTAATTCACGATGACCATGTTTATGTAATCGAACTGAACATTCGTGCATCTCGTTCTATGCCTTTTGTTTCAAAATTAGTAAAAACTAACCTGATTTCACTGGCATCTAAGGCTATTTTGGATAAACCACTTCCTAAAATCCCTGAAAATAAATGGCAAAAGATTCACAACTATGGAATCAAAGTACCTCAATTCTCATTCATGCAATTAGATGGTGCTGATATTGCATTGGGAGTAGAAATGCAATCCACCGGTGAGGCTGCATGTTTTGGTGATAGTTTCTATGATGCTTTATCCAAAGGGCTAACTTCTGTTGGATATAATCTTCCTGATAAGGGAACAGCACTTGTAACCGTTGGCGGTGCTACAAATAAAGAAAAACTCTTGCCAAGCATTGACAAGCTAAAACAATTAGGATTCAAAATTTTGGCAACAGAACATACTGCAGAATTCTTTGAAGAAAAAATCGGTGATGTTGAAATTGTACACAAGATTTCAGAACCAGAACGAAAACCAAACATTTCTGATCTACTTTATGAGAAAAAGATTGACTTTATCATAAACATCCCAAGTACACTATCTTTGGAAAAATATGTTGGAATGCTTGATGATGAATACCAAATAAGAAGAAAGGCTTTGGAGTTGGGAATTCCTGTTCTTACTACTATTGAATTGGCAGACTCTTTTGTTAAAACACTTGAGTGGCTACAGAACAATGAAACAACAAAAAATCCAATTGAACCTTATGATACTATTGAATAATTACCCTAAAACCTGATCAATGATTGATTCATTTCCAATTATTGTTCCATCCAGTGTAACAATTCTTGCTTTTGCAACTGATTTTATTCTGTCAATTATTGGAGAAATTGATTTTTTGTATTTTTTTCTATGTGTGGCGTAAAAGTATTTGTTAAATGAGGGAATTATGGTAATTTCTAACTCTCCTGATTTGTTTGGAAAAATTTTTTCTTTTTCAATCTTCATTGAAACCCAAACTCTTTGTCCGTTTATCACAGAATCTTCTTGAAAAAATACTGGATGTACATGTCCCATAATGATCTTATCTACATGCGAAAAATTCTCTGATGGCATTGTATGTCCATGAGTCAACAATGTATTTTCTTCAACAATTCCTGTTGAACTAATCATTGTAATATTTTGAGGAACAAGTCTGGAAATATTTGCATCATGATTTCCTGGAACCAGAACCACTTCACATTTTTTGCTAATTTTCTCAAAAAACATTGGAATCTCATCCCATTCGCTTTTTGAAATACTTTTGACGCTTGATTTTACATCTCCAAGCAAAATTACTGAATCAGGTTTTTCTGTATCTATCATTTGAGATAGTTCTTCAATTGTTTCATTTATTGTGGAATTTTTTCCAATGAAAATTTCATTTGATGCCATACTACTCTCAAATCCTATATGAAGATCTGTTACAACAAGATGCTTTTTCTCTCCTTCCAAAACCAGTGCTGGTTTTGATGGTATGATCCTAGTTTGTAACATCAAAGTTATACTGCAGATATCTGATTAAATTCTTGTGAACAAAGATCCTGATAGAATTGAATCTCTAGTTTCAGAAAAACGAGTAAAATTACATGTTTTTGAGCCTAGTCAAAGGAAAATTTGGACTGTTGTTGGTAAAGGGGAAGAGCATTGGGTTGATCCAACTGGTCTTTATTGCTCTTGTCCTGGATTTTATTTTGGTAAATTAAATGGAAAAGATACCTGTTATCATTTAGATTCTGTAAAACTTGCTCAAAGTGAAAACAAATTTGAAAAAATTATTTTTTCTGATGATGAGTTTTCTGATTTTCTTTCAGGATTACTTTCAGATTTGTAATTATTTTTTATTCGAATGTATTAATAACTAGAAAATTTATTGGGAAATATGGATGATGCACAACAAAACTCTGAAATTGAAAAAATTGCTAATCTAATGGTACATGATGGTATTTCTCCAGATGAACAGGATTCTGGAAAATTAGAAAAATACAAAAATCAAATCATGGAAGACTGTAATCTAAATGATGATGATGCCATGAAACTAGTTTATGAGACATTGTTGTTTAGAAAATTAAAAAGTTCAGATTCTGGTGACCTTTTAGACAAAGGTTCTGATTTTGGTGCTGGATTTAGTTAATCTTATTCTAATGGAATAGATTCAACATCTTCTTTTGAAACACCTTTCCATAACCCAATCATACCTTCAGGTTCTACTTCTTCAACTTTGGTTATTTGTTGAATCTTGATTTGATTTGGTGCTGGTCCTGGTGGCCATAATTGAACCATGTAATCTCCTACATTGCCCACTTTTGTTGGAATTCCCATGGTGATCTTTGCTTCAGAACAACCTTTTGCAGTCAAAACATCAGTTGCTTTTTGTTTGAGATCCATTTTTCCATGCAAGAAAAGAAAAAAATCCTTTTGTGTATCAATTTCTGTCATGAAATTACTAAATTTTTAAACTAAATCAACCTTTCCTGATCTACTATCTTCCAAAAAGGGTTAAATTAGAATGGGCAAAAATTGAATTTGTGAAAATATTCACTGTGGGAAGCAAATCATTTGTAACCAGTTTTCAGTTAGCCGGCGTTCCGGGCATCATTTCTGAATCTCCTCAAAAAGCTTTAGAAGATATTCGGAAATTAACTGATGATTCTGATGTGGGATTGGTTCTAGTTAGTGATGATATTACCGAATCAATCAATGATGAGTTAACTGCATTAAGAGCTGAAAAATCTACTTTGGTATTTGCATTACCTGCAACAGGAAGTGAAAAAACTGAAGTTGATTATAGGGTAATGTTGAAGAAAATCCTCGGCGTTTAATTTAATCTACTTATACTCAATTTTCTTATGACCAATCATGAAAACTGCATCTGTCAAAGAACCATCTGTAATTTCTATAAGTGAAACAGAAAATCCTTCTTTGGAATCTGGTGATATTTTAGTTCAGATGCATGCATGTGGAATCTGTGGTTCTGATTTGGAAAAAGTATTTGGTCAATACGGACAACCTTCAATGCGCTTGGGTCATGAACCTGCTGGTGTTGTCTTAGATGTTGGCTCTGATGTAACTGAATTCAAAAAAGGTGATAGAGTATTTACTCATCATCACGTTCCTTGTTATGATTGTCATTTCTGTAATCATGGAAACGAAACAATGTGCAAAAAATACTATGAAACTAATCTATCTCCTTGTGGTTTGTCTGAACAATATGTGGTCCCTGCATGGAATGTCTCTCATGGGGGTGTATTGAAAATATCTGACTCTCTAAGTTTTGAAGAGGCTGCAATGATTGAACCACTTGCATGTTGTGTTCGGGCTTGGACCAAATATCATTATCAAGAAGGAGACAGTGCTGCAATATTTGGAGTTGGTCCTACTGGAATGATGCATGTGATGCTTGCCCAAGCAAAAAAATTCTCAAAAATTTTCTGTTTTGATGTTAATGATTTTAGATTGGACTTTGCAAAAAAATTCAATGTTACAGAATCTATCAACTCTACTGATGAAACTAGGAAACAAAAAATCTATGATCATACTGATAATAGAGGAGTAGATGTAGCTATTGTTGCAACTAGTAGTCTTAAAGCTCTTGATGATGCAATTGATATGGTTAGAAAGGGAGGCTCTGTAATGATGTTTGGTGTTCCTTCAAAAGGTGCAAAAATGGATTTAGATATGAGTAAAATCTATTCAAAAGAAATTACTCTTGTAACTAGTTATGCTGCATCTGATAATGACACCAAAGAGGCATTGAATCTAATTGAATCCTCTCAAATTGATGTCAAACAATTAATCACCCATACTTATCCAATTAATGATACTCAGAAAGCATTTGATCATGCACGTAGTGGTGAAAATGCAATGAAAATAATTATTACAAAATGAGAAAGGCTTAAGAAAGGCATTTCAAATTCGATGGAATATGGATTGGGGATTAAAAAACAGACTCTCTCGTATAATTAAACCACATAATAATCGCGCACTAATGTTAGCAGTTGATCATGGATATTTTCTTGGACCTACCGAAAAATTAGAAAATCCAAAAAAGGTGATTGCACCTTTGCTGAAACATTGTGATTCTTTGATGTTAACTAGAGGTGTTCAAAGAACATCTGTTCCTGCAGAAACTGACACTCCTATGGTACTTCGTGTATCTGGAGGTTCTAGTATTATTGGTGATGATTTGTCCCAAGAAGATATCACAGTATCTATCCAAGATGCAATTAGACTAAATGCCAGCGCTCTTGCAATGTCTATCTTTGTAGGCTCAAAATATGAATATCAAACAGTTGTAAATCTAGGAAAACTAGTCAGCGAAGCAGAACAATACGGAATTCCTGTCTTGGCTGTCACTGCAGTTGGAAAAGAATTAGGAAAAGACGCAAGATATCTTTCCTTAGCCTGTAGAATGGCAGCTGAACAAGGAGCACATATTGTAAAAACATACTATTGTGAAAACTTTGAAAAAGTTGTTGAATCCTGTCCTGTGCCAATTATTGTTGCAGGAGGAAAGAAAATTCCAGAACGTGATGCATTACAACTAACTTACAACGCTGTAAAGGCAGGAGCTGTGGGTGTTGATATGGGACGAAACATCTGGCAATCTGAACATCCTGTTGCTATGATTAGAGCAACAAGAGCAATCATTCATCAAAATGCAAATGTTGATCAGGCTTTCAAATTATACAAACAATTCTCAAACGAAGAACCAAACAAAAAACGAAAATCAAAAGGCAAGAACCCTAATCAAAACAAATCAAAAGGCAAGAACCCTAATCAAAACAAATCAAAAGGCAAGAACCCTAATCAAAACAAATCAAAAGGCAAGAACCCTAATCAAAACAAATCAAAAGGCAAGAACCCTAATCAAAACAAATCAAAAGGCAAGAACCCTAATCAAAACAAATCAAACAAACCACAAAATAATCCTCAACCAAAAAAGAACTAACTCATCCATTGATCTTTGACAGATGGATGTGAGCAATTTTCCATGTTGGCTGCTTTACTAAAACAAAAGTCGCTCTTCCATGGATTTCCATGTGCTCTCCAGTGTATGCCTTTGTGTCTACTAACATTCCTTTTTGGTTTAATTCCATTGCAACAACTGCTGAATCTCCAAAAATACTGATTTTTGGATTTTTTATCTCATAACTGTAATCTGAAATACTGACAAACTTGAGTTCTTCTAACTCTATGGTATTTTGGTAATCTTTGAGATCATATGGTGGTAAGTCACTAAAACTAGAAAATTTGGGATCGTTTAGATGAATGTCTCTCAGAATAGATGTATCCTTTGTAATTCCTGCTTGAAATAATGCTTCAATCACTTTGATAATCTCTTCACTGTCTGACAAAACTATCTTTTGAATGTGAAAATAATCAGTTTAAGTCTTCTGCACAAATTGAGACAAAATTCTGATTATTCTTTAGATAATCTTTATTAATTATAGATTGATTGTTTTTTTGATTTCAATGAGCACAAGATTAGATGTAATGTTTGGCAAAGAATTGCCAGTTGTCCTAGCACTGTAAAGTGTGCTCAAGATTTTAACACATTAAAATTATGGAGAGAAATTTGATGAATAATATGGAAAATATGATTGGTGCAAAGGCCTTGATGACTGCAATGGAAAAAGAAGGTGTCAAGGAAGTATTTGGTTTACCGGGAGGCGCAAACCTTCCAATGTATGATGAATTTGCTAGATGTAATATTAGACACATTTTGGCAAGACATGAACAGTCTGCAGCACATATGGCTGATGGTTTTGGAAGAGTAAGCAGAAAACCTGGGGTCTGTTTTGCCACCTCTGGACCTGGAGCAACTAACATTCTAACTGGTATCGCAACAGCACAAGCTGATTCTGCACCAATGGTTGCAATTACTGGACAAGTTCCTACTCCGATGATTGGTAAAGATGCATTTCAAGAAAGTGATATTATTGGAATGGCAAACCCTGTTGTAAAATATGCCTTTCAGCCAAGACATGCTTCTGAAATCCCCGAAGTTGTAAAGAAAGGATTTTTCATTGCAGAAACTGGCAGACCTGGACCTGTTTTAATTGACATTCCAAAAGATGTACAACAAAATGAATCTGAAATGGTTTTCCCTGATGAATTTAAAATTCAAGGTTATCATCCTTGGGCTGATCCAGACATTGTTGCAGTAGAAAAAGCAATTGATATGTTAATGCATGCTCAAAAACCTGTAATCTTAGCTGGTGGTGGAACAATCATCTCGTCAGCTTTTGCTGAATTACAAGCTGTTGCTGAAGCATTAATGCTTCCTGTAGTAACTACATTCAAAGGAAAAGGTGCATTTCCTGAAAATCATCCTTTGTGTTTGGGTCCTATTGGAATGCATGGACATGCAGAAGCAAACAAAATCATGTCTGAGGCTGACTGTGTCTTAGCAATTGGAACTCGATTCTCTGATAGGTCTGTTGGAACTTTTGAAGAATTTGAGAAAAATCTCAAGATTATTCATATGGATGTTGATCCTGCTGAAATTGGTAAAAACCAAACAGCACAACTTGCAGTAGTTGGAGATGTACAGATGAATCTCAGAATTATGGTAAAATTACTTTTGCAAAAAGCTATCAAAAAAACTGAAGAAACCCCTTGGGTAAAACATGTAAAAGAAACCAAATCTTACTGGCAAGAAAATTTGAAACTTCATCCAGGTGAAATGGGTGCAGCTAAACTCTTACGTAAACTCCGAGAAATCTTGCCAAAAGAATCAATCATTACTACTGAAGTGGGACAACACCAAATGTGGGCATCATTATTTTATGATGTGATTCAACCTGGAACTTTCTTTAGCTCTACTGGACTTGGTACTATGGGTTGGGGATTTCCAGCTGCAATTGGTGCCAAAGTTGCAAAACCTGATGTTCCTGTTGTAGATATTGCTGGTGATGGAAGTTTTGCAATGACTGAAAACTCTCTTGCAACTGCTGTACTAGAAGACATTCCAGTAATTGTATTTGTGATGAACAATTTTACATTGGGAATGGTAGCTCAATGGCAAAGAACTTTCTATGATAGAAGAATGATTGGTGTAGACCAAGGAAAATATTGTCCTGATTATGTTAAACTTGCAGAATCTTATGGCGCACAAGGAATACGAGCAGAATCCATGGATGAACTTGATAAAGCAGTTAGAGACGCATTGAGTAGTGATGTTGCAACTGTAATTGATATTCCAATTGATCCTGAAGAAGATGTATTGCCATTTGTAGCACCTGGAACTTCGCTCAAGGACATGATCTTACCATCATAGTGATTTATCATGTGGGCAATTCTCTCTATCTTAGTTGAAAACAAACCAGGAATTTTGTTTAAAGTAACACACCTATTTCGTGCAAGAGACTTTAACATTGATAGTATCTCTGTAGGTGTAACTGACAATCCTGAATACTCTAAAATGACAATTACTACCTATGGAGATGAAAAACAGATAGATCAAATCGTAAAACAACTCGATAAAATGATTGATACTGTCAAAGTAGAGCGTTTAGATGAGCACAAAACCGTCTATAGAGAACTGAGTATTTTTAAGATTAAACTAAGTAATGCTAATGACAGTATGGAAATAAACAAATTGACAAATGCATATGGTGGCAAAGTACATGATGTCAAAAAGGACTCTATCATGGTAGAATTAACTGCAACTCCTGATCAAATCAAAGCATTTGAGGAATTAGCAAAACCATTTGGAATAATTGATGTTGCAAGAACTGGTGTTGCTGCCTTACAAAGGAGTGGTGCTGAATGAAAGTTAGAATATTTGATACCACCTTA
This sequence comes from Candidatus Nitrosopumilus sp. SW, assembly GCF_006740685.1. Lineage (NCBI taxonomy): Archaea > Thermoproteati > Nitrososphaerota > Nitrososphaeria > Nitrosopumilales > Nitrosopumilaceae > Nitrosopumilus > Candidatus Nitrosopumilus sp. SW. Next base: position 1,353,969 of record NZ_CP035425.1, read on the forward strand.
AGAGATGGAGAACAAACAATTGGTGTATCCTTATCTCCAGATCAAAAATTATCTATTGCAAAAAAACTTGATGAATTAGGAGTAGATGCAATAGAAGCAGGATTTCCTGTAATCTCTGATGGTGAATTAAAAGCAGTAAAGATGATTACTTCTGAAGGATTGTCTTGTGAGATTGCAGGATTGACAAGAACAATCAAAAAAGATATTGACGCTGCAGTTGATGCTGGATTAAACTATATTCATACATTCATTGCAACTTCTGATATTCACTTGGAACATAAACTCCAAATGACTAGAGAACAAGCATTAGAAAAGGCAATTGAAGCAGTAGAATATGGCAAGTCTCGTGGCCTTCAGGTGGAATTTTCTGCTGAAGATGCTTCAAGAACTGATAGAGAGTTTTTGAAAAAAGTATTTGGTGAAGTTGCAAAAGCAGGTGCTGATAGAGTGAACATTCCTGATACTGTTGGTTATTCCACCCCTGAATATATGGCACAAATTACAAAGGACACAATCGAAGCTACAAAACTTCCAGTCAGTGTTCATTGTCATAATGATTTTGGATTAGCTGTTGCAAATTCTTTGGCTGGAATTCATGCAGGAGCTGCATGTGCTCATGTCACAATCAATGGCATTGGTGAACGAGCAGGTAATGCATCACTAGAAGAACTTTCTATGGCACTCAAATGTTTGCCACATGAACAAAAGTATGAGACCAACATCAAATCTGAATTAATCTATGAAACCTCTAGATATATCTCAAAGACTGTGGGCATAATTGTCCAGCCTAACAAGGCTATTGTTGGCGCAAATGCATTTGGTCATGAATCAGGAATCCATACTCATGGTGTGTTGAATAATCCTCTAACATACGAGCCAATTAGTCCTGAACTTGTTGGAAGAAAAAGATGGCTTCAGGTTGGAAAGCATGCAGGTGTACATGGAATGAATGCAATGTTGGCTGAATATGGTGTAAAACCAACTGAAGAGCAATCAAAACAAATCTTAGACAAAGTCAAAGTAATTGGTGATCAGGGAAAACAACTCACTGATGTAGAATTATTGTCAATTGCAAGTGAAGTAATGGGTGATAAGGATCTTAAACGAATTGTGCAATTAACTGGATTTTCAGTATCTACTGGAATTGGAACAATGCCTTATGCATTTGTAAAATTAAATGTAGATGGTGAGGATCATGTTGGTACTGATTATGGTGTTGGCCCAGTTGATGCTGCACTTAATGCAATCCAAAAAGTTACTGGAAAACTTTCTGAAATCCGAATCAAAGATTATGGATTAGCATCTATATCTGGTGGTTCTGGTGCTTTATGTGAGGTTACTGTTAAAGTAGAAGATGCCTTAGGAAACAAAGTTTCAGCAAAATCTGTAGGTGAAGATATTGTTACTACTTCTGTCAAAGCAGTTATTGACGCTATTAACAGAATAATGCTCAAAAAATTACTTCAAGAAAAACAGATAAGTTAATCTCAAAACTCTGACAAAGTGATCGTATGTATAAAATCTCATTAATTACTGGTGATGGAATTGGACCTGAATTATCTGAATCTGCAATTTCTGTATTGACCACCATTAACGATAAACTTGATTTGAAATTTGACATAACGAAATTATCTGCAGGAGATAAGGCATTAGAACAAACAGGAAAAGCATTACCTGATGAAACAATTAATGCAATAAAACAATCCGATGCCTGTATGAAGGCACCTGTTGGAGAAAGTGCCGCTGATGTAATTGTTGTTTTAAGAAGAATGCTTGATCTTTATGCTAATATCCGACCTGCAAAATCTTATCCACATATGCCTGCATTGCGTGATGATATTGATATGGTAATTGTTAGAGAAAATACTGAGGATCTTTACACTGGAAAAGAATTCAGTTTGGGCGATGCTGCAGTAGCTTTGAGAATAATTTCTGAAAATGCATCAAAGAGAATTGCAAAATATGCATTTGAAGCTGCAAAACAAAGAAATTCAAAGAAAAAAGTTACCTGTGTTCATAAATCAAATGTTATGCGAGTTACAGATGGATTGTTTTCAAAAGCTTGTACTGAAGTATCAAAAGACTACCCTGACATCAAATTTGAACAAATGTATGTTGATGCATGTGCAATGAACTTAATCCGACAACCTCAAGAATTTGATGTTGTAGTCACTACAAATCTATTTGGTGATATCTTGTCTGACGAATCTTCTCAAGTTGTTGGTGGATTGGGTATGGCTCCAGCTGCAAATATTGGTGATAACTTTGCATTGTTTGAACCAGTACATGGTGCTGCGTTTGATATTGCAGGACAAAATATTGCAAATCCTTCGTCGTTCTTACTTTCAATTAAAATGATGCTTGATTGGCTTGGAACAAAACACAATGATTCAAAATGTTTTGAAGTTGGCCAAAAATTAGAATCTACGATATTTGATTTAGTAAAAACTGGAATCAAAACAAAAGATATTGGTGGAGACAAAACTACTTCTGAATTTACAAAACAGATAACTGATAACCTCTAATCTTTTCGCTTCTTTACATCTGATTTTGGTGGATTTAGTGACCAAAAAAACATGGCCAAACACACTGGAATCAAAATTAGAACTGCCGCAACAACTGATATTACATAAAATCCTCCTTCTAATCCTGGCATAAATGGTCCTGGAAAAACTGCATAAAACCACAAAAATCCAATAAAAACAAAGACTAGCCTGTTTTTTCTTACTAGTTGCTTTACACTTAATTTTCTTTTGTGAATGTAGCATTCCTTACAACGCGTTCTATCATCTATCATACATGATGTACAACAATTCTTCTCACAAAAGTAACAAACTCTATCTCCAAAACTTGAACCGCAAAAATCACATTTGTACACTAGATTAGATCTGATTCTTTGAATTTATCTCTTTTTCAAATTACCAATTTTTATTAATCGGATTTTGGATGAATCTTTAATGGCAAAATGTTGTATTTGTAAACTTGTTGAAGGTACACTCAAAATTAAGGAAGGTAACCCCAAATACAAAGGAAAACCTATCTGTAAAGAATGCCAGGGTTATCGGAAACTATTGTTAGAAACAAAATAATCTATTCAGATTTTGGTTTATTCTTTTCTGCCCACTCTTCATACATTTTGATTAGTTCATCCACATCTTTCCCATCTTCAGAATATGTTACAATTACTCCAAAGTTTCCTTTTTTATCATGACCTCTGGCAAAATACCCCCAAAAAGAATCTGGTAGTTTTTGAAAACTATTTGAATCATGTGAAACTCCAATCAGATTATTTCCTATGACTTCAACGACTTTTTTTGCATCTTCTTGTTCTATCATGAATTAATGTAATTTTATTACAATAAAAATCTGAATGACTATGGACTTAGTTTGACTGTTAACCGCCTGATTAGCGGCTAATTTCATGTATTTTGTATTTAGATCTTGTATTTAGGGATTGATCAAAGAGTTTAGAATCAAGGACCAGAGCCACCCATTTGGGCCTCATTTCCTGCAGGATTAACTCCAGTCAACTCATAAAATGCATCCACCTGACTTTGAGTCAACCATGTATTGTATGATGGAACTTCAGATACTTTGCCAAATCCACAATTCTCAGGATCAGGATCTTCTATTCCAGTCAATTCCAAATTAACTGCATGGCCTGAATTTGTATGATAGTGCCACGCATTATCGCACTCTCCATCCCATTGCCATAAAGTAAACTGAGAAATTGGATATTGGACTCCACCAATTTCTAAAATTGTGAGTGAAGATAATTGTTCCATTTCACCACCTTCATCAATTTCTACCTCAGTCCCATCTATGTCGTCTTGTTCATCACCAACTCGCACTTCACTGGGCTCACTAAGATCTAAAACTACTATTTTTTGCAAGTCATCGGCAATTGAATCAAAATCATCTTCACCTTGTTCTACCATATCTTTTCCCAATTCATCATTTGAAGAAAATTGTATTCCTATGGAAGTAACAGAAACGTTTTCTTGCCCTAGACCTAGAATGTTAAAAACACCTATTACAATATCGTCTCCTTGTGAAACCAAATTACCGGTATCTGAATGTGATGAAACTTCTATAGATCCTAAATCAATTGCTATTGTGTTAATTCTAGTTATTTCTGAATTTTCTCCTACAATAGTAAATTCCAGTACTTTCAACTCCTCGCCTGGGATGTTTGTAATTTTTGTATCGAAATTATAAGAAGTGATGGTAGCTGGCGAATACACATTTAGATGAAAAACAGCCATATCTTTTTCTGATTTTGCTTTCTTTAGTGCATCTTGTGCTTTTACATAACCATCGTTAATGCTGATAAGATCGTCTCTAACTGACTCAATCAAAATTTCTTGTTGTTCAACACTTTTTTCAAGTTCCAAAATTGGAATGTTGATTTTATTTGCAATTTCCTCTATTGATGTGATTTGTTGTTGTGTATTTTTGAGAATAGAAACAGAGTTCTTCAAATCCGTATCAGTTTTGTCTTTTAATGTCTGCATTTTTTGTGCAAGTTCTTGATTCTCAGAGGTTTTTTCTTCAGAGTAAATATCCCATGCAGCATCACTTGCCTCATCAAAAATTTCTGATTCTAAATTCTTTGTTTCTAAAAGATACGTAAATGCTAACTCATTCCATTTTTGTTCCTTGTATAAATTAAAAATAAAATCTTGACTAATCTCTATTGTGTCTATTTGTTTTTGTTTTTCCTTAAATGAAATAATCTCTTCTTTCATCATAAACTGTATTCCTTGCTTGAAATCATTATCAGAAATTGCTCCAGCAACCCACCAGTCCGCATTATTTCGAATCCATTGAGGAATTGCAATGTTGTCACTAATTGCTATTGTACCCTGGGAATCAACTTCGACATTATCTACTTGAACAATTTGTTCTTTGACTAAAAATGCCAAAGATGTTGCAAATTCTCTGTCACTAACAATTCCATCTGCCCACCATTGAGCAGAAGTTTTTATCCACTGAGGTAAAGAAGATTCTTCTTTAGGTTCAATGTCATAGATGGCTAAAAATGCATCTTCATATTTATCAAGAGATTCAATATATTTTCCTTGAGAAGCTAATGATTGAGCTTCAAGTGCAAAATCATTAGCGATTGATTTTTGTGTGCTATCTGATTCGGAGGAAATGGTGTCATAAATGGCATCTGCATAATCTACAACTATGCTAGGAGTTTTTTGTTTGAGTTGTTCAAATTCTAAATCTGTTGTTTCAGTTAATCCTTCTTCTTTTTGAGAATCTGAATTGAGACGAATTACATCTTTAGAAGAAGAAATAAAATCATCTACTGAAGCAGCTAGTGCAAATTGATCTGTTGTAGGAATTTGAATGGAGCTTGCAACTTCTTTTTCTTCTTTTGGTAAGCATTCTCCATTAGGATCATCTACGGGCTCTGTAATCACGGACCAACGAATTTCAGCACCCCCATCATCTCCCTTTAATTTTGTAACAATGTTTGATTGGGGTTTTTCTATTGTATCATTTTTAATCCCTAAATGATCATCACCATTTAATCCCGCAATGAAAGTGGCAATACCTGCAACTGCAACTGCTTTTCCTGTAACAACCCACCCTCCAGGACCAAATGCAAGAGCTGCCCCTGCAACAGTTGTAGCACCACCAATAACCGTATTTGCAGTAGATTGATCAGATTCTCTAAGATCAAATGTGTATGTAATTGGACTCATTTCAGAACATTCAATGTGCTCATAAAGAACTTCATTTCGAAAATTTTTTACTGGTTCTTCAAACCATCGGTAACAACTCCACGTTGAATCAGGCCTTGATTCTGAATGGCATGTTGTTAGTCGATAATCCATATAGTTATGATCATAGTCTTTATGATCTTTGAAATTTTCATCATGTCCTTTATGATTAAAAACATAACTGAAAACAAGTTCTGCTTCCCCTGCATCAATAGGGTCATCTTGGTTTTCATTTAATTTGATACTCTCAAGTATTACTTTGACTTTGATTTTTGGAGCATGTGCTCCTGGAGGATCATTTGGATTGCTATTATTGTGTGCAAATGCCTGAGAATTTGCAAGAATTGAAGAAGATAAAAGGATTAATGAAAATAAAATAACTGAAAACTCTTTTTTCAATAAAAATCTCCTATTCTATACGTACATTAACTTTTAGCTAACATTCCAGTATTGGTAATTTTCATTGCTAACATGTGTCTTAATTGAAAATATTTTTGTCATGGACTTAGTCTGTCAGGATCTCGTGGATACAATACCACTTCACGTACATTATCAATTCCAATCAATGTGGTCATCAATCTATCTAATCCCATTCCCCATCCTGAATGTGGAGGCATTCCCCAATCAAACGCTTTAAGGTGGTCAGTAAATTGTGCCGGATCCAAATCTTGTTCTTTTAGTCTGGCCTTTAGCATCTCTGGGTTGTGTAGTCTTGTTCCTCCTGAAGATAATTCTAGGTATCCAAATTGCAAGTCAAATGAGCGTGATAATTCTGGGTCTTCATCTTTTTCTCTAATGTAAAATGGTTTTAGTTTCATAGGCCAGTCTGTCAAAAAGAAAAATCCTGGATGATTGTCTCCTATTATTCTAAGATGTGAATCTAACAAATCGTCTCCAAACTCTACTTTTTCATCTGCACTCTTTAGTTCATCAATACATTGATTGTATGTAATTCTCTCAAATGGTGATTTTGGAACTTCTATTGTATGTCCTATTTCTTCTTGTTCTTTTTTACAATTTTCTGCAGTATACTTGTAGACTTCCATAACTAGTGATTCTAAAACATCCATAACGTCATTGTAATCCATGAATGCTGCTTCAATGTCTATGCTTGTAAATTCACTAAGGTGTCTTCCTGTATGAGAATTTTCTGCTCTGTAAAAGTTTGAAATTTCAAATACTCTTTCTAATCCTATTGTCATCTGTTCTTTGTATAATTGTGGACTTTGAGCCAAATATGCTTTCTTTCCAAAGTACTCCAATGAAAAGAGATTTGCCCCGCCTTCACTTGCACTACCAATAATTTTTGGCGTAGTAATTTCTATGAATTTTTTTTCTGCTAATGTCTTTCTTAGTGACTGTAAAACATAATGTCTTAATTTGAAAATGGATGCTGTTTTTTGATTTCTCATATCTAGTGCACGATGATTTAGTCTTGTATCGATGTTACTTTCTACCCTTCCAATAGGATCAACTGGCAATGGATGAATTGCTTTTCCTAACACTTCAATTTCTTCTGCTTTAATTTCAAATGCAAAATCTCTTGCTTTTGTTTCTTGTACTATTCCCTTTACACTTACAACACTTTGTCGGTTAATTTCTCCAAGGTTGTCGTTTAATTCACCTTTTACAATGACTTGGGAAATTCCAGACACGTCACGTAATGTGATAAATGACATTTTTCCTAACTTTCTTAAATCCTCAATCCAACCACCTAAAACAACTTGTTTTCCAATTAATTCAGATGTGAGTTCTGAAATGTCATGAGTTTTTACAAAGACCATTACTTTCTACCTTTATCCTCAAATTCTATCTCAATGTCAAGGTTTCGGGCATTTTTGACAATTTCAACAACTTTTTCAGTATCAATTGGGAATTTAGGCGTCCATTTGCCTGAAACAACTGCTTTTGTCTTTTGAACTCCTCCTGGTGCCCAAACTGAATTTATTGAAAGGATTTTGGTTGGAAAGAATAAATCTTCAATGAACCTCTTATCTGTCTCATCAGCTTCTACCAGCCAAATCTTGCCTTTGAATTGGTCCTGAAGTAGTCTGTATAATGTCCTGCTTTGTCTAATAATCATGATGTCATTTTTTGCCAACGATAATACGAAATTGCCTTGAAATTCCTTGCATGAATATAATGTAAAATTTTCAATCTCATTATTTGATTTTGCAACTTTGGCCAGAACCATTGATGCGTCAACATCAGCTTGAGTTAATTCTCCTGATTCAACTTTACCTTCACATTGTGGGCATAGTATTGAATTTTTTGCATCAAAGCCACATATTGGTAATTTCATTTGAATCGATTTTTCATTCTGACAAAGTTGTTTATATCCCTTAGTGCAAAACAGAAATTCTAGTTTGGATATGAAAAATCATGGGATTTCTATCTGTTAATGGATTAACATCTAGATATGATTCCTCAAAAGGTCCTGTCTATGCTGTAGATGATGTGGATTTTTCATTAAATGATGGTGAATCAATAGGAATTGCAGGTGAGAGTGCATGTGGAAAAAGTACTTTGGGCTTGTCTATCATTCGCATGCTTTCAGGGGGAAAAACTCAAGGGGAGATTGTCTTTGATGATAAATCCATTTTAGACATGGATGAAACTGAATTCAATGAGAATTTTAGGTGGAAAAAAATTTCTATGGTCTTTCAGGGTGCAATGAATTCACTTGATCCTGTTTTTACTATTAATGAACAATTTCTTGAAATCCTAAAACAACATAACTTTGAAGGTGATTCAAAACAGTTAATCTCTGATGCAATGAATTCTGTAAATCTTGATGAGAATGTTCTAAAAAAATATCCTCATGAGCTTAGTGGTGGCATGAAACAAAGAGTTGTAATTGCTATGGCTCTGCTCTTAAAACCAAAATTTGTAATTGCTGATGAACCTACTACTGCACTTGATGTTCTTATTCAGGCCCAAATAATCAATCTCTTAAAATCCCTGAAAAAATCTGGTATGTCTATTATGTTAATTACGCACGATTTGGCAGTTTTATCTGAGATTGCTGATAAAATTGGGATAATGTATGGTGGGCAAATAATTGAATTTGGCTCTTTAGAAGAAATTTATAAAAATCCAAAACATCCGTACACTCAAGGACTTTTAGAATCTATTCCAACTTTGAAGGGAAACAAACCAAAATACATCAAAGGAATTCCTCCAAGCTTACTTGATGCTCCAACTCAGTGTAGGTTTATTGACAGATGTCCTAAGGTTGTTGAAAAATGTAAACAACTCCCACCTAAATTCAAAACTGAAACTGGATATGTTCGCTGTTGGCTGTATGAAGAAAAATAGTCTATTTTGATTTTAGATACTCTTCATCGATTTTTTTTAAATAGATTTCTTGTATTTGTGTAATCTCTCTTTGTGTGGTATTTTTACAAATCATCTTTGCGTATTTTATCAAATCTGGATTGTCTTGTGTTTTTTCAAATTCCTCTATTTTTTTAAAAGACTCTTGCTCAAATTTCATGACTTCTCTAAGTTCCTTTCCTATATCTTCTGCATTCATTTTTTCATATTCTTTAGAATTTGATTTTCTAAAACTGATCTCATCAATTAGTTTTTGAATTTCATCAGGTTCGTCCATGTTATTTCATATTCAAAGTAATAAAAAAAGCTAATTTTGATTTTCTTTTTTATGCTCTAAAACATGTTTCAACCCATCTGTCATACTAAGCGAATCTAAATCGATCTCACAATATGGACACTTCAATTTCTAAGAATATTTTTTTACAATTGGTAAACAAGAGTCAATAATTCTGAGTACCTCTGATCTAATTACTTTTTTATCAATTGATATCCAAACTCTTTCTTTTTTGATTGCAAATGATATTGTTTGTACTTTTTTTCGTTCTTCCCACACAAATTCGATTTCTCCTAGATTTTTATCAAAAAATCCTTCCAAGTCTGTCTTTATTGCAATATGTGAGAATTGGTATTGGGTATTTTTTTCATTCAATAATGGCACTAAATCTGCTCGTCTTTTGTATGCCTGTAATTCCCCACTTTCTCCTATTACTCCTACAAATCTGATGTATGGGCTAATTCCTGCTATTGTATCACAAATTTTTTCATAATCTTTTTTTGTCATTCACAGGAGTTGATAAAATATGATATTTTAATGATTGTCATACATTCTTTTCTAGTTTTAATTAAATAATACATGAAAACAGTTTGAACAGTGGATTTTGTTGATCTTTTTCCATTTGCTCCTGAAATAGGCTATCTTAGTTTGGGACTAGTCAACTTTTTTGGTTCTCTTGTCCCCTTTGTTCCTTTACCTGGATTTTTGTTGTTGGCTACAATGGCTGTAGGTGATCAATTTGATCTGCATATATTGGCAATTCTATCTGCAGTAACTGCAACTGTCGCAAAACAGATAATTTTCTATGTCAGTTACGGCGGTCGAAAGATTATCAATGAAAAAACTCGAAAAAGAATGCGACCATTTGAAAGATTAGTAAAAAGATATGGTGCAGGTGCTGCATTCTTTGCAGCTGCAACCCCCATTCCTGATGATTTGGTATATGTTCCATTAGGACTTGCAAAATATAATCCAAAACGATTCTTTATTGCAACTCTGACTGGAAAATTTGTTCTAAGCTATACTATTGTCTTTGTTTCTCACTATCTTGGATTGTCTTTGGTTGAACCATTTCTTGAAAACATAGATGACGCTACACCTGTTTACATTGGAATTATTATTTTTGGAGCAACAATGACTGCTGTTGTGGTTTTGCTTTTACGATTAGATTGGCAAAGAATTCTTGGAAAATTTGCCCCTTGGACTTTGGATGAAAACAATGACGACTAGATTTTTATTTTAAAATTCCACAACTTGTCTGTTGCTTCTTTAATTCCTATCCTTGGCGATGACACAATCTTTTTTGCCTCTATTCCTTCTGTTATGTATAATTTTGAATTTTTTGTCAAATCTAATCCGTAATGCTCTTTTGTAATCTCCAATGCCTGAGTTAACTTTGCAGGTCCATTAGTAAGATTTTTCAAATCTTTTTTATTTCGATTTTCTTGCATTTTCTTTATTCCTTTTTCTGGCTCGATTGCTCGAATAAGGACTGCTCCTGCAGCAACTTTTGGATTCCGAGCTACTACGTTAAAACAATAATACATTCCATATGTGAAATAAACATAAGCCATTCCTACATCTCCAAACATTGCCTTGTTCCTGTCTGTGATTTTTCTATATGCGTGACTTGCAGGATCATCTTTGTGTCTGTAAGCTTCAGTTTCTGTAATTATACCTGAAATTTCACTCCTTCCTATTTTCCTGATAATTTTTTTACCTAGCAAGTTTTTTGCAACAGTTACTGTATCTTGAAGATAAAATTTTCTAGGAAGTGTACTCAATATCTATCATAACTGCTTTATTGTTTTTTAACTCTCTGATTAAATCAAATAGTTTTACAATGTCTTCATTTAATGTTGAGATTAACTCTTGATTGTATATAGTTGCAGCAGGATGAATTGTTAAAAAATACAACTGATCATCTTTTCGTACTAACTTTCCTCTAAATTTTGTAATTTCTGAGCCTCCCAACACGGAATTAAATGCAGTATTTCCTAAAACACAAATAATTTTTGGTTTTATTATTGAAATTTCTTTTTTTAGGTATTCTTTACATGTGTCTCTTTCTTTTGTATTTGGCACTCTGTTATTTGGAGGTCTACATTTTACAACATTGGTGATGTATACATCTTCTCTAGAAATTCCTGCTCCTTCAAGTGCTGCAGATAGTTTCTTTCCTGCAACTCCTACAAATGGCTCTCCATTCTTGTCTTCATTTCTTCCAGGTGCCTCACCTACAAATATTACGTCTGATTCAAAATTACCTTTTCCTGGAACAGAATTTGTTCTGGTTTTACATAAATCACACTTTGTACATTTGATTACATTTTGTTTTACTGTCTCTAGTTGATTCATCTAGTTCACACTCTTTACTGTTGCAACTCCTCTAATTGATGGTCCGCCATTTCCCATAATCATTGATTGCATTGGATCTCCCTTCCCGCAATTTGTAATTGGTCTGACTGTAAAGTCGTTTCCACATGCATCAATTGATTCAAAAAACTCTGGTGAGGTTCCCATGACAATCACATCTCTAAGTAAATCTGTAACTTCACCATTCTCAATTTTTTGTGCATACTGACAGGATATGCTCCAATTGTACCGTTTCATGTCAATTGATGGGATTTTCATATTGGAAATAAGATATCCATTTTTTACTTCTTTTATCATTTCTTCAACATCCCAATCTCCATTTCCAATACACGTACATGCCATTCTGATTAATGGCATAAAACGAAAGTTAGTTGCTCTCATGTTTCCGGTAGGCGGTTTGTTGAAAATTTGCCCTGTTTCTCTATTTTGCATGTGATTTTTTAAAACACCTTTTTCCATCAGAGTGGTTTTCCTTGTCTGAACTCCTTCATCATCAAAAAAATACCATCCTAAACTTTCTTTGATGGTAGGGTCATCAAACACATTTAGCTGTTCTGATCCGATTTTTTCTCCAATTTTTCCTTTCCACCAAGCTCCTCCTGCCCATGCCATCTCTTTTCCTAACACCCTGTCTGCTTCTGATGGATGACCTAAAATCTCATGTGTAAGCAATGCCACAAAATCTGGATTCATGACAACGGTTGATTTTTCTTCTTTTGCAGGTTTTGCTGATAATAATTCTGATGCTTTTTTAGCAATTTCTTGTGCACTGTTTTGTGTTTTATCATTCCTTGTTATTTGCTCCATGCCTCCTCTTCCTCCTTCTGTAATGTTTACTGATTGAGTTAAACCAGATTCATGTGCAGTAGCAACCATGTCAATTACTACATCTGAAAAATTCTGTAATATTTCAGATCCTTCACTATTTGTAAAATATTTTGAATTATTTGTATACCATGGATTTACAATTGACTTGATAATTTTTGGTGCATCTAAAATATTTTTATTACACTCTATTCCGATTTTCATCAATTTTTCTAAATCTGGTTTTTCTAATATTGGATAATCTATCTTTTTCTTTACTGCAACATTTGGATATATGCTGAATTTTTCTTTTTTATTTTTTGCATAATGAACAGAATTTTTAATTGATTCGTCAATCGAATTTTTAATTTGTTCTTTTGATTTTGGGTTTGTGATTGAGCAAAAACTCCATGTTCCGTTTTTTACCAGTCTTATTCCTATCCCTGTATCATTAATTGATCTAACGTGCTCTGTTTCTCCATTTTCCATTAATACTGATTTTCTCTCTTGTTCTTCAGCTCTTGCATCGCAGTATTGAACACCTGCATCAACTGCATATTTTATGGCATAATCTGCTAACTCTTGTAACTGAGTATCCATATGCTATGAATCTGGGAGGTATTCCTAAGTCTTCTGGTCTTTAATTATTTGAAATAGCAGGCATGGTAAAGTAATATTCATCTTCGAATTCATAGTCCTTTTTTCCTACTTTACGCAAGAATTCAAAGTATTGTGTACAGTTTTTATAAAATTCTCTGTTTTTTTCATGCTCATCCATACTGTATCTTGATAAATTGACATTTTTTGAGGATAGTGAGTGATTTTAGTTCTCAGAGCTTATTTTCTTTAAGCAGTCCCTACTGGACTTCTTGGCTGTTCTCCAGAACCTTGTTTTGGTAGGGTTAATGAAAATACTGCTCCTTGATTTGGACTGCTTTTAACTGAAATTTTTCCACCATGATTGTCCACAATTCCCTTACAAATTGCAAGACCTAAACCACTTCCACCTGTTTCTCTTGTTAAAGTTGCATCTACTTGATAGAATTTTTTGAATAGATCTTTTTGTTTATCAATTGGAATGCCTATGCCATTATCTGAAACATTGATTTTAATTTCTGTTGGAGACTCTTCCATCGTAATTTCAATTTTACCTGTACCTGGAGATACTGCAGTTAAACTGTTTTTGATTAGATTCGTTATTACTTGTTTGATTCTGTCGGAGTCATGGTTTATTTCTAAATCTTTAATGTTTGAAGTCAATTCAATGTTGTTCTTTTCTGCCTCTGGCAATAATGAATTTACTGAACTGCATACTGTCTCATTGATGTTTTTCATTTCTTTTTTCATTCTTAATTGACCTAACTCTAATTTTTGTGCGTCAAGTAAGTCTGAGATAATTGATAGTAATGTCTCAGAACTGTTTTTGATAATTGTGATTCTTTCTTTTTGTTTTGCTGTTAATTTTCCTAAATGTTCACTGAGCAGAATGTCTGAATATCCTTGAATTGGAACTAGAGGTGTTTTTAATTCATGTGTGATCATTGCAAGGAATTCATCTTTTGCAATGTCTGTTTGTTTTGCCTCTTCTTCTTTTTCTTTAATTGTATTTGACATTATGTTAAAGTTATTCACTAATTGTCCTACTTCATCTGAACCTGAATATTCTATTTTTTCACCATATACCCCTTCTTTGACTTTGGAAATTGCGCTTGTAATTGACTCAAGTGGTGATAATGATTGTTTAATCACAAATACAACTATTACAAAAATTGCTATGTTTATGGCTAATAATCCTTGAATAATTCCCTCTCCTGATGAACTTTCAGAGATTAATTTGTCATTCCATGTTTTAACAACATGATCTACATGTTCAAACAAAATCAATTTCTGCTCACTCATTTCATTTTTAGCCAAATTAAATTCTGGAGACAAGAGTGCTCTTTCTTCAAGAATTTGGATTCTGATTTGAATAGATTCCCATAATGGCTCTAATTGTCGTAATGCACTTGAATTCTCTCTAGGTATTCTCTTCAAGTCCTCGTGAGTTTTTCCTACACTCTCTACATCTAACCCTGACGTTGAAATTCCTAATAGTTTTCTAAGATCAATTTCAAATTCTAGCCTTTCTTCTTTTAGTATTTCTTGTGAATTTACTTCTTCTCCAATTGAAATTAACAGAGTTTGTTGACCTATATTTTTAGCATATTCTGCTAATTCTTGTGCAATTTGTTTATGTCTATTAAAATCTCTGTCTAATGGATCTAATTCCTTGATTAATTGATCTGTAAGTAAAACTAAATCTTGATTCTTTTGTAGTACATAGTTAACTGCATCTGTAGCTTCTTTATCAAATACTGATGTTGCTTTCACATTTTCTACTTTGAATTTATAATCTTCCCATTGCGTAATAGTATGATCAAAATGAGTAGTAATTTCGGGTGTTGGGGTTTTAGCAATTGTTAAACCGTCGATATTACCGCCATTTTTTATTTCATATAATATTAACTCAACTTCATTAATTTCGTTTTGTAGTTTTTCCTTATCCTCTGTATTTCCGTTTGCAATTGAAACTGCAAATCCTGCAATTGATTCTGATTTTACTTTAATGTCTGCTATTTTGATAATGGAATGTGATTCATCATATTCTCCGGCACCTTCTTGATATAGCAAGAATAAGTTAATTGCAGCTACTGCTACCAAAACTGATATCAAAAGATATGTCTTTGTGACTATCTTCATATGGGAAAATCTCTGGCATATAGTATAAAAGTAATGGTCAGATTTTAGCTGTTGTTATTGTAATGTCTGATGAATTTATCAAACTGGCAACTAAAGAAATCCATGAAGAAATTTTAGGCATGGGAAACATCTTAAATTCTTGTTCTGATGATGCTAAAGTTTTTCAAAACTCTGATCGACTCCAAAAACATACTCATAAAATCAAAGGACTGGCACCAATGATGGGAAAAGGCTCCATGGGCAGTTTAGCAAATGTTCTTGATGATATTTTAAAACAAATTATGGTTGGAAAAACCCCTGGGGGAATATTTGATGTCTTTGCTTATTCTCATGAAAAATTAACGCAAAATATGAGTAATAATTCAGATTTGGAGCCTGTTATTGAAAAGGCCAAAAATTTCCTAAATGACATGTAATTCTAAATATTTTTTACATGTGATGACTTTTAATCTCACATGACCAAAATTATGATAGCTGATGACTCTGATGCTATCCGTCTGGTACTAAAAGATATTTTGTCTATTGGTGAACATGAGGTAATTGCTGAAGCTGTTGATGGTGCTGAAGCTGTTGATTTTTACAA
The DNA here is from genome assembly GCF_006740685.1 of Candidatus Nitrosopumilus sp. SW. NCBI lineage: Archaea > Thermoproteati > Nitrososphaerota > Nitrososphaeria > Nitrosopumilales > Nitrosopumilaceae > Nitrosopumilus > Candidatus Nitrosopumilus sp. SW. The sequence continues at coordinate 1,369,816 of NZ_CP035425.1, forward strand.
ACAACACAGTCCTGAAATTCTTTTACTTGATTTGGCTATGCCAAAAAAGGATGGATTAGAAGTGGTAAAAGAACTAATCATATATGATCCTAATGCAAAAATAATTTTGATTACTGCAAGCGATGATCAAAAAATTATTAACGAATGTATGAAATCTGGCGCCACCTCGTACATTTCAAAACCTTTTGATTTCAATAGCGTTCTAAAATCAATCACTGATATCTCAGGAAACGATAATTAGGACACATTATAATTAGAATTTGTAAGAAATTTGTCAAAAATTGTAGCTGATACTAGTGTTGTAATTAATGGACAACTGATATCACAAATAGAAAAAGGTACAGTTCGAAACTCTCAAATCATTATTCCTCAAGCTGTTTTAGACGAACTGCAATCTCAGGCATCAAATAAAAAAGAACAAGGATTTGTAGGATTGGAAAAAATTCGTAAGATAAAAGATCTTTCTGGTAGTTTTGGATTAGAAGTTGTCTTAGAGGGTTCTCATCTGTCTTCAGATGAAATTAAACTTGCTGGTAGTGGAAGAATTGATGCAATAATTGCTGATATTGCAAAACAAAATGATGCTACACTTTACACTTCTGATCATGTTCAATATTTAGTTGCACAAGCAAAAGGAATTCAAACTGTCTTTCTAAAGACTGAAGTTAAAAAAGAAACTTTGGAATTTCTAAAGTTCTTTGATGCTGAAACCATGAGTGTTCATCTAAAAGAAAATCAACCTCCTCTTGCTAAAAGAGGCAAACCTGGTGCATTTTTACTCACAAAAATCAATGATGATGTTCTTTCACGAGACTATTTGGAGATGATTTCTTCTCAAATATTGGATGCAGTAAATGCAAATGATTCAAACACTGTTGAGATATCTAAAACTGGAGCTTCTGTAGTTCAGTATGAAGATTACCGAATTGCAATTACACATCCTCCTTTCTCTGAATCATTTGAAATAACGATTGTGCATCCAATAATACAACTGTCTCTTGATGATTATAGTATCTCTGAAAAACTAATGGAGCGATTTTCTGATAGAGCAGAAGGAATTGTAATCTCCGGTCCTCCTGGTTCTGGAAAAAGTACTTTAGCATCTGGACTGGCAAATTTTTATCACAACAAGGGAAAGATTGTAAAAACATTTGAATCTCCACGTGATTTACAAGTTGATCCTGGTATTACTCAATATAGTAAACTTGATGGTAGTTTTGATAACACTGCTGATATCTTACTTCTCGTACGTCCTGATTATACTGTATTTGATGAAGTAAGACGTCGTGAAGACTTTAGAACATTTGCTGATTTGAGATTAACCGGAGTTGGAATGGTTGGAGTGGTTCATGCAAATTCTCCTTTAGATGCAATTCAAAGATTTATTGGAAAAATTGAACTTGGAATCATTCCAAATGTTTTAGACACTGTGGTGTTTGTTAAAGATGGACAAATTGGAACTGTCTATGATTTAGAGTTAAAAGTCAAAGTACCTTCTGGAATGACTGAATCTGATCTTGCTAGACCTGTTATTGAAATTAGAAATTTTGCTGATAATACATTAGAACATGAAATATACACATTTGGAGAAGAAAATGTGATAGTTCCTGTAGGTAAAAAAACCAAAGTAGGCATAGAAAAACTGGCTGAAGACAAAATACGTGAGACCTTTAAAAAATACGATCCACGTGCCCAAGTCGAAATTCTTTCTGATAATCGAGTCAAGGTGCTAGTTGATGAACAATATATTCCATCTATCATTGGCCGAGGGGGTTCTAACATTAACGAAATTGAAAAATCACTACAAGTACATATTGATGTTGTTAAAAAAGACTCTGAAAATTATCATTTAGATTCTAATGACTTACCATTTACTTTTTCAGAATCAAAAACAGCTCTGATTCTTACTGTGAGCAAAGAGTATACTGCAATGCACGCTGACATTTATGTTAATGATGAATATGTCACATCAACTAGGATTGGAAAAAAAGGACAAATCAAAATTCCAAAACGTTCTGATGTTGCAAGAAATTTAATGAAACTTGCATCTTCTCAAAATGACATTCAGTTATTTCTCAAAGATTTTTAAAATTTTCAATAATTTTTGGATTTGCTTTTAGAAATGTAATGAATTTTCTTAACTGTTTGATTGTTTTTGGATTTAGATGATGTTCTATTCCTTCTGCATCTTGATTTGCAGTATCATACCCAACACCTAGAATCTCAAAAAACTCCAATAATATTCCGTGTTTTTGTCTTATCCCTTCAGCTACCTCTGCCCCTTTTTTTGTTAAATTGATTCCATGATATTTCTCATATTCTAGGTATCCTCCTTCATCTAATCTTTGTAGCATTTTGGTAACGCTTGGTGCACTTACATTCATGTGTCTTGAAATGTCTAGTGTAGTTGCATATCCTTTTAATTCTACTAATTCTGAAATGATTTCCAAATAATCTTCCATTCTTGTACTAGAACGAGCTCTTTCTGATTGATGGGCTGCTTTGATGGAATCTAGTCTCTTGGAATTTTTACCTTTCATGTAATCTTTGTATCTAAATTTTATCTATTATAATTGAGTGTCTTTTTCAGAGATTTTTGGTTACTCTTTGTTGACTCAGAAGTAACCGTTGTTGATCTTTGAATCTTAACTATTTTTTCCTACATTCTAGGTAGGAATGGCAGACCCCCTAAAGGAACGACTAGAAAAACTTCGAAAAATCTCAGAATCTGCAAAACGTAGAGCAAGTTTGTATTCTGATGTTGCAAAAATAGATGACAAACATACTGCTCGGTCGTTAGGTGCCCTTCAAAAAGCTCCTGCCCCTGGAAAAAAACTGCAAAAAATAGGCTTTCTTATGTTGTGGATACCTGAACCTACAGGTGTTACCTGTGCTGTTGGCGGTCCTATGATAGTTGCAGGACGATACTTGGAAAAGAAATACAACAGTGCCACAATTCACGATATTGGCCACCAAACAAAAAACACCTTTTCATCAATTAGTGATTTTAAAACATCTGTGATGAATCATTAGATTGTCTTTTAGATGAGAATATCTTTTTCTGAATTAATTAATGGTTTTTTTGGAATATCAAATATCTCAAATGAATCTAAATATCTCAAATGTTTTGAAATTGATTTTTCATCTAATGTGATGAGTATTCTGTCATTGTGCTGTATTTCATATTGCGATATGTCTGATAGGAATTTTTTTCCATTAACATAAACTTGAACTGTTTTCTTTCCCTCTCCACAAAATTCATTGACATCTTTAGAAAAATCATATTCGACAAAAATACAATCTTGCGTTATTTTTAATCCAATTGATGCAAAAAGCATTTCCAGTGGAACTCCTGTTGCATGTTTGTGAATTAGATATGGGTTATGATCCTCAAAATGGATATACTTGCTAGATAGTTGGAATTGTGGTAGACCGAAATTTAGCTGTTCTCCATCTAACACAACAAGCATTGCTGCATGTGAATGATCACTTCCATACCTTCCAATGTTGTATTGATCTGCCAAAATTTGTTCAGGACTCATGTTTAATGTATTTTGGACAATTTGAGAATCTATTTCATTTTGATTAATAAAATAATATGAAAAGAATCCTGCTGACACAATTACAAAAACTATAACTCCTATTACAAGACTCTTACTTTTTGATTTTGGTGTAATTGCTTGTTGTGGAATTGGTTGTAGATATTCAAAATTACTTTCTTCATAACGTCCAGGTAAACTGTCATCTGAGTCGATATCTTTTGGAAGTACTTTGTCTTCAGACAATTACATGGAATTTCTCTTGTTTGTATAAATGTCCTTGATTCTAAAATTGATTAACGTATTTTAAAAGGCGCATTCAAATTGAAATGTGACTACTAGGGCTCAGGCACTAATTCCAATCTCAATTGCTGCTGTTATTATTGGAGTTGTAGGCTTGATGTCCATTCCTAGTGAGAGTAAATTAGAATCAGTTGAGTTTCCTAGGGGTACAATAATGGTTGATGATGTCCCGCTTGAGGTGCAAATAGCAGATACTGAACCTAGAAGAGTACGTGGTCTGATGTTCCAAGATCAATTACCATATGATCAAGGGATGATCTTCGTCTTTGGTGAACCTGGACTTTATTCTCTGTGGATGCTTAACATGCAATTTCCACTTGATATGATCTGGTTTGATGAAAACGGCAAAGTTGTTCACATTGAACAGAATGTTCCTCCATGCAAAGCTGCTCTAGAAATTGCTACATGTCAAAGTGTAGTTCCTGATAGTAATGCAGTTTACATTCTTGAGGTAACTGCTGGATTTATTGAACAAAACAATATCACAAAAGATTCCATTCTAACTATAATCTCAATTTAGAATTGCAAAACCTTATCTTTGAATAGTAGATTTGTTGTTTGTGAATAAATTAATTGTAATTCCAATAATCCTTGGCATTGCAGCTGTTCTCTCATATTCTATGTTAGTTTCTGATGATCCTTCTGAATCTCTTACTACTCCTATCTATGATTCTGGTTTTACTTATTATGACATTGAAGCAATTCAAACATCTCTAAAGGAACATGATATTTTTGTTTCATCTCCTACAGCTATAACTGATCATACTATTGGTCAATACTGTACATTTTTTGAAAAAGGACTTCCGAGAAATGTAGAATACTGTACAACTACTGCTGTTTTAGATTCAAATGGTAATACCCTTGGAAATATCAATATCGGTGGAAGTATCTCCTCTCCAATTTTGGCAATTGCAAATCTTGAAACTGATACCTTGGAATCTGATAAAGAAACAACATACGCAATATTTGAGGCTGTAATTCAGACACTTGTTTGCGATTGTTGGGAAGAAGAAGAATCAATTGGATTTGAAACTATTTCTGAATGGGTAGACACAGTACATACTTTCTATTATGACTCTGATGAGCGTAATATCAAATCCAAAATTAACAATTTGGCTGATACTAAAATCCTCCTTGAAATTACTTCAAAAGATAATTCTGTGTTACAGACATTAATTATTACAAAACACGTCTAATTATATACAACAAAATTCTTTGATTGGCGATTACAATGATTGATCAACTATGGCTTATTCCTTTAGGATTTGTAGCAGGTGTGTTGGGTTCTATGATTGGATTAGGTGGGGGCATTATTGTAGTTCCAGTTTTAACTTTCTTGGGATTTCCTCCAACAACTGCTGCTAGTAGCAGTCTTTTTGCTGCTCTTAGCAATGCAATTGCATCTACTATATCCTATTCCAAACAAAAACGAATTGAATATTCTTTAGGATTAAAACTTGGGTTGCTATCTGTTCCTGGAACTGTATTGGGTGCTATTGTTTCTAGCGGTGTGGCTTCCGATATTTTTAAGATATTATTTGGATTTGTGTTGATTGCTTCAGCAGCTTACATCTTCTTGAGAAAAAAACTTGCAACAAAAGAAAAGAACACTTCTCTGCAAATGATGATTTTTGCAGTAGGTGCTAGTTTTTTTGCAGGAATCATCTCTTCATTCTTTGGAATAGGTGGTGGAATTGTGTTTGTACCGTTAATGGTGGTTGGAATGGGAATGGCAATGAAAAAAGCTGCACCAACTTCCCAAATGATATTACTATTTGCTTCATCGTCTGGAGTAATTGTTCATAGTTTATTGGGACATCCTGATTTTCTTCAAGCGGGATTTTTAGCAATTGGTTCTTTTATTGGTGGATTGGTTGGAGCAAGGTTGTCTATTGATGTCAAAGAAAGATACCTCCAAATTTTGGTTTCTGTAGTTATTTTAATCGCGGCAGGAAAATTATTCTTTGATTCCTTGATAGGGAATTTTACGTCTTTGTGATTTTAGGCAATTTTGATTTCTCTTCTGCAAGTAATTTTTCTACTTCGATTTTGTGATGCTTACAATACAATCCATTTTCTACACAGTCAGGACATCTTAGATATTTGTAATAATCAATCATGTTGCAACTCGTTTCTTATTTGTTATAATACATTTCACCTGTTTCCTCACATGTAATGTAGTGTATTTTTATCAGAAAATGTGCCGCTACTTGTAAAATGGATCTGAATCTAAAAATGAAAAAAATTATTTTATGTTTTATGCCGATTTGAAATTATTTTTTATAATCCGCCACCAAAAATTTCGCTTAACTCTACAACGTATCCATTCACATCTTTAATGTACACTGATTTGGAATTATCAAATGTAACTTCTCCTCCATAAAGTATTTCGACACCTAATTCTTTGCATTTGTTTGATACTTGCTCAAAATTTCTAACATGGAAACCAAAGTGAGTAATGCCACCTTCAGGAGACATATCTGGTACTTCATACAAACAAAGAATGACTGAATCATTCCCTATTATTTTTGATGGAACATTCAATTTGTTTGGAGTATTATCTTCTACTTTAACTTCAAACCCAAATAATTCTTTGTAGAATTTTACACTTTGTTCCAAGTTTTTTACTTTCATATTGATATGATCTATGGCTGTTGCTTTTAGAAAGTCATTCATGAATTGTGTCCATTGAAATTACAATTAAATGATTCTTAAATTAGAAACAGCTAATTAGCTTGGGCTATTAATTCTAATCTTATAGAACTTTGATTCAAAAAACTATCTTCTTTTACGTTTTAGATAGTCTGAAATAATTTTTCCAGCAAGATCATCTGGAGTAAGTTCTTTCTTGTTTGATTGGCTTGCAAGCTTTCTAGCATTGGTTTTGGATAGTTTTATTGACAAATTTTGTTTTATTTGCATGTTTTTTGCCCTTTTTAGTAACTTTTGATGGGATGATTTTGGGGATTGTGATAATGCCTGAAGATATCTTTTTCGTAAACCTGATTCTAGTTTTGAAACCCTCTCAACAATTTTTTCAGCCTTTTTGATATTTGGAACTGTAAGGTAAAGTTTTGTCATCTCATCTCTTGAAATTTGATGAGGGACTAGTGTTCTTAGTCTATCTGGAACTCCTGCAAATCCCAGGTATTTGTTAAGAGTTACAGATGACATTCCCATTGATTTTGCAGCAGCTGATTTTCCCATCTGTTCTGTCAAAAACTTGCAAGAATCAGCAATCTCTTTGTGATTCATATCATTTCTATGAATATTTTCAACAACTGATGCGGCCTTTGCATTTTCTAGATCATAAGATGTTTGCTTTGTTAGAACATGAACTGGAATCTTCTTTGCACCTAATCTTTTCATTGCTGCAAGTCTTCTCTGCCCCGACATTAGCAAGAATGTGTTTTTACCTTCTTTTTGAACAAGAGGTGGATTCAACAGTCCTTCATTTTTAATTGATTTTGCAAGCTCTGAAATATTTTCTCTGTCAAGCTTTCGTGCCTGAGCTTCTTTCCAAACTTTGATCTGTTTTATCGGAATCTCTCTTAATCTGTATGAGATTGTTGGTTTGTATCTTCTCACCATTATTTCAAAAACATCATCTTTAATGTAATCATTGGTCTATTGAAAATAATTACAACTCTAATTATCTCAACAAGATTTTTTTCCAAAACAAAATCAATCTAAAAAAGTTGAGTTAACCTAAAAAATTCCTGATGTCCGGATTATTTAGTTAACCATCTTACTAAATTTCTTTAAAACTGCTGCAATAACAATTTTGCAGATGTTTTTATCGATGGTTTTATAACAGGTGGTATGATAACATTTTGCCACTATGAAAGAGCTTAAAATAAAAAAAGATTTTACAAATATTTACACACAAAAATTTCCAAACTCATATTTGAAGGAAATGAAAAGATTAGATTATCGCATTCCTGATAAAACAAAACCATTGTATCTTTCAATTGCAAAACAACTCTCCAACAAACTCTCAAAAAAATTGAAAATTATGGATGTTGGAAGCTCTTATGGGATAAATTCTGCATTAATGAAACATAATCTTACAATGTCTGAACTTGATGATTTCTTTTTAAAAGAAGAACCTTCTGTAGAACAATCAAAACAATATTTTGAACAATTATCAAAAATACAGACAGTATAAAAGAGAAAAATTGTCTCTTTAATGATTGTCAAGACGAATAACAATAGTATTAGATGATGATCTGTACAAAAAATTACGAGAAAAACAATCAAAAAAGACCAAAGAAATGGCAGTATCTGTAAGTTTTTCTAGAATGGTCAACGAAACACTACGTAAAAATCTCAAATAAAATTAGATTCAAGTCTCTAAAGATTCAATCTAAAAATAAGAAAAATAAAAAAATTATGGTGAAAAACCTGCACCGCTGACGTCTCTATCCCATGCATCTACCATTGGATTTTGTCTTTTGTCCAGTTCTTCCAAATATCCGTTGGTTTCCATTGAAGGAACATAAAATATTGCAGATACTGTATCGCCGACTTGAGCGTTACACTCTGGTACAACTACACTAACTCCATACTGTGATTCTCCAACACATCCATTTTCTGTAATTGCTAGTACTGTTACTTCTTCAGTAACTTGAGTTGGAATGATGTTCCAAGGTGTTATTGTAAAGATAATCGTTACAGCCATACCTGTAATCAATAAGGCCATCAATGTACGTCGGGATAATCTTTTGTCTGTTTGTTTTGTTAACATTTGTTCTCACCATCATTACGTGAATACCAGATAAAAGGGACATGGATAATTCATCGAATTGATTCTGCTGGTTACAACTAATTTAGATTTTAATCTTTGATTTGCAATCACTGCAATAACCAATCAACTCAAAATTACTCTTTAAAATTAGATATTTTGATTTCTTTGCAGCCTTTGTCTGTATTTCTCTTAGTGATTTCTCATCTAAATCCTCAATTTTGCCACATTTCATACAAACCAAGTTGATATGCTCATCAGTGTGTGCATCAAATCTTGCTTCGCCATCAACTTCTATTTCGTTGACAAGCTTTTTTTCTCTTAACAGTTCTAATGTCTTGTATACCGTTGACAGGCTGACCATGGGGTGTCTCTTTCTTACAACCTTGTGAATCCGCTCTGCATTAGGGTGGTCTTCAGTTTTTAGCAGATAATCTACTATTGCAATTCTTTGAGGTGTTATTCTGAATCCTTCATCTCTAAGTGAGTCAACGATCTGTTCTAATTGCTGCATGCTATCACTTCCTAGCGATCCTATTTAATATTTATTCCTTATTAAGAACAATTCCTAATAAACAACAACACTTAATTAAGAATCATTCCTAATAAGATTATGATAATCCAACCAATTCAAGAAAATAGATTAGAATTAAACAAAAAAATAGTAAACAAGGCAGTTAGGATATGTGTAAACTGTGGGAATATTGCAGTAAAAATCCAAAATCACGGTATTTTTTGTAAAGACTGTGGCTCTTTTTTTGATGTGGAGGATGAAAAATGAGTAAAAATTCCTGTAGAAGTATTTGCGGATATTATGACGCAAAGGCTGAATTTCGAAATTCACAAAATAACATGTTTAGAAAGTATTGCTCTACCTGTGATCTGGAACTAGTTTCAAGATATTCTAGTTGTCCTTGTTGTCATCAATCATTTGGAGGCAGAAAATAATGGGGTTTTCATGCAAAGGTGTTTGTGAAGATTTTAGAGGAGAAAGTATTCCAAATGGTTCTAGATACAACTATGGCCAAAAAAGATGTTCTTTATGCAGTCTCTTTTTGACTGTACCAAGTGTACGATGCCCATGTTGTGGTGCTGTTTTGAGAACAAACCCAAGAGGTAAAAGGCGATAATGGCAAAAAGAACAACCATAATTTTAGATGATGATAATCCTAAAAAACTTCGTACAAACCAATAATTCAATACCACAATGGGGTTTTGGAGTCCTTAACTAAAACTTCTAATCCCTTTGATGGTTCAAGCCTCTAAAGATTCAAATCAACACTTACAACATGAACAATGTTAGTTAAAATAGAACCTCTGCACTAGAGATTTGGAATTCACATCATGGTCAGTAACAAAGAAAAACCCCCAAACCCTAAGAAGACCCTCAAGAAAAAACAAGAGAATATTCTAGATGTAACAAAAAATTATACTCAAACAGTAGAACATGGGAAACAAATTGGAAGAGAAACTATGGAAAAAATAAATCAAGCTACCCATAACGCTGGAGATTTTATAAAATCTCAAGAATATCTAAAAGCACTAAAAATTAACTCACTACAAATTAGAGAAAAAGGCATAGAACAAAAAAATTTACTAAAAAAGAACAGTCCTAAATTTTATAAAAAAATTGTTAATGGGTTTTTTTACTTTTTTGAATTAATTGTAGGGAGAATCAAACTAGGTACTCAGTATGGCTCTGCAAGCCTTGAAATTCTAGAAAAACTCGCCAAGCTCAAAGAATTAGGAATAATTACTGACAGAGAATTTAATGAAAAAAAGAAAAAGATCTTGGATAGAATTTGAGTAGAATGTGGGATTTGAACCTAAATTGATGGCCTTGAACTAATTTGACGTCACCTCGAGGGCCTATGCAATTTGATTTAAGACTCTGTGATGGCATAATTTTGAATCTCATTTAATTCCCAAAATAGCATCTGGCCTTTTTGGACTAATACCTTGAAGAATTGAATTAAACTGCTATGCTCTTTTTTTTGTGAAAATAGAATTCACTGTTAATATTGAGGTGTTTTTGGATTTAATTTATGGATCTTAACAGAATTTTAGTTCCACTTGATGGTTCAAAAAAATCCTTTGAAGCATTAGATAGAGCAGTTACTCTGGCAGGATTTACTCATGGACATATCATGTGTATTCATGTGATTCCTCATGTTATGGAGGGTGGTCCTAGGACAAAGGCATTTGACAAACAACTCCAAGAAGATGCAAAAATACTTTTGAAAAAAGCTGAAAAACGTGCAACAAACAAGAATGTGAAATTTACCGCAAAACTATTGAGAGGTTCACCTGGTCATGTTACTCTGCATACTGCAAGATCTGGAAAGTTTGATCATATTGTTATGAGTACAACGGGTTCTGGCACTGCAAAAAAAGATATGATTGGAAGTGTATCAAACCATGTTCTTCAAAAATCTAAAATTCCAGTATATTTGATAAAATGACTCTTTTAAGAAACTATAACATTTCTTTGAATGCGATGGTGGATTTCATATTATGACTCAACTTAAATCTATAATGAAAACGCCCATTACAATTCAAAATGATGCATCCCTTTCACATGCAATCTCAAAACTATTGCAAGAAAACATTAGTCGACTGTTAGTAAAAGAGAATGATCATTACAGTATCATCACTGAAAAAGATATTGGATTCTTTTTACTTAATGATGATTCTGAAAAAAATCTTGATGAGATTCCTGTTTCTCAAATAATGAAGAGAATTACGTCAGTTAATGATGCTATGGCTATTGAAACCTGCATTGAAATTATGCTTGAAAGAGGAATTGGTTCTTTAGCTGTGACTAGAGGTGATGAGGGTATTGTTGGAATTATTACAAAAACTGACATTGCACAATATTATGTTCAAAACTGTGTCGGCAGTCATACTGTAGGTGATCTAATGACAATTTCTTACCTCTCTATGCAATCTGATGATTATCTGAAAGATGTTGTCTCAAAAATGATTGAAGAAAAAATCTCTAGAATTTTCTTAAAAAATAAAAACAATGAACCTGAAGGAATTCTCACATTTCGTGATTTGTTTCATATTGCATTAGAGCAGGGAAATTCTGATTCAGTATTGGATAATTCTGATGACTCTATTTCTGTAGTTTTTTCAAGAAAAGGATTTCTATCTGATTCTGGATTTGGAAAAACCATACAGGCAAAAGATGTGATGACAAAGACATTTGAATCTGTTGACTTTAAAGAAGATCTTTCTGTGGCATGTGAAGAAATGATTCAAAATAGAATTAATGGTGTTGGTGTCCTAATCAATGGAAAACTGGGTGGAGTTGTTAGTAAAACTGATGTCCTAAAGGCAATTTATGTTGATAATAAATCCAAAAAATCTTCTTAATTTGATTAAGAAAAATATGCGTAACTACGTCCATTTTTGACTCCGAAAAAGTAGCCAAGTTCACGTGGACTCTCTTTTTCTTAGTTTTTTCTTTTTTTATTACTTCTTGCACGTGTTCTGAGTTTTGCATTACAACATGGACATCTGATGTTTATCGTTTCCATAAAAACAGCACATAATGTACATCTTTTTTGCCCTTTTTCATATTTTTGTGATGTGGTTATGTGATTTGTTTTTAATTGCAAACATGTACCTCTACACTGAATTGTCAATTAAGAGAACCTCCTTTCTTTACTAAAATTTCTCTAATCTCCGCCAACACTGATTTTTATTTTCTGCAAAATTTTCTTTTTTTTTATTTCTTCATATTTCATAAAGAATTGGGGTTAAAATGTTCTAATAAAATTAAATTAACATTGTTCAGTTTTTGCTAAATACTACACACAACATAATAAATTCAGTATGTCTGGTCTAGAAAATTTTAATATTGATACGTTTCCCAAGAATCATAATAAGATGAATAAGACTCGATGTGATTTTAGGAGTAATTGTTTTGTCTGATAATAGAAATGATATTCTAAGTTCTATGGATATTTTTATAGAAAAAATCCAACATATTAGGGGACTTATGCTGGGAGTCTCACTATCTGCTTTAATTCTAGCACCATTGGCCATAGGTATTTCATCTTACTTGATTACTCATCCAAGATTCCTTCATTTGATAGAAAATGAGCGTGATTTCTCATTAATGTTGGTAGTTTTGTTAATGGTTGTTTTAGTCACATCTGGAATATGGTTGGTTACTGGACTGCAACAATTTAGATCACTAAATTCTTGGAATAAGCGATATTGTAACTATTTAGAAAGGAAAAAAAACTTGGATAATTCTATCTCTGCAAAATATAATTTGGATGAAGAATAATCTAAAAATCTTACTTGGAACTTTCATTTTTTCTTGGAAATAGTTTTTCATAAGGGTCTATAATTTCTTGACAAAAAATCCTCCCTTTTTCTGTAACTTTGAATACGTTGATTGTTCTTTTACCTTCATTTTTTTCAGTTCTTTGAATTAATTCATTTTTTTCTAAATTATTTAAAATCGATTTATGTTTTGAAATGTTTAATCCACAAAAACTAAACAATGCAGTTTGATTAAGCTCTCCATATTCAGATAGAGTAAGAATTATGTCTTTTATAATGTAAATTCTATCTCGATATTTTTTTGATTTATTCAATACCGTTATTTGAATACAAGCACTTTAACTATTTTGCAAAATCTATAGGCTTAACATTGTTAAGCAATTCCTTATTAGAAGAAAACTTATTTCCAACTATGAGTTCTAAGACATCAATTAGTGTATCAATTAAAAAAATATTCAAAAGAAATCAAGAATTTACCAATATTTGTAAAATCTGTAATATGGAATTTAATGATCCAGAACGAACAAAACGACATATGTTAAGAGCTCATTCTAAACCAAAAAAAGAGAAGTAGGAAGAAATCTTATGAAAGAATGTATTGTATGTGGAAAACAATTTGACCATTGGTGTGATGATGTATGTTCTATTGAATGCTCAAATGAATTGGAACATTAAATCTAAACGTCTTCTAATAACATCTTACACTATACACTCATAGATGTTTTTGTAAGTTTCATAATAATTCCACTAAATGCAATTGATGAAAGAAAATACCATGCCCAAAGATATAATGCATTTTCTTGGGTACATACATTTTCTGGATCTAATGCCTGTTCTGCAGTACATGTTAAGTGAAAGAAATCCCCTGGGATGACATTTAATGGAATTGGGGAAAGTGCTACAGTGTGTGCAAATAGCTGTGGTAATACTAGATAGAATATCAGAATCAATGGAACAAACGTGATCATCATTGGCCTCATATTCATCTGCATCATTTCCATTGACATTTTGTTCATGTATGCAGATTTTTTGTTAAGTTCAGCTGTTTTTGCGGTATCTTTTGCTCTCATTGCCGCCATTCTTTCTTTTTGATATTCTCTGGTTTCTTTTGTAATTCGTTTTAATTTTGTTTGATCTACCATTTTCTTTCTTACCATGGCATTAAACAAATTTAATGCAACTCCAAACCCTGATACTGCAAATAATGTTGGGATTATTCCTTTTACTATTGGGTCATCACTTCCCAATGTCCCTCTATCACCACCAATAAACCCAAAAATTCCCCCATCTCCTCCTTGAAGGAAGACGGAATCTATGAACAAAATAAAAAAATTATAATCTATATTCTCCATCATGCCATTCATTTTGTATTTCAGCTGCTTTTTCTTAAGATGAACTGCATCAGTGCTTCTTTTGGATAATCTATTCCATGTTCATCTTCTGTATGTGTTCCAAATTCTTCAATTATTTTTTCTGTATCTCCTTCTACGTTAAAATCACAATCAAATCCATAGTCACTACACTTTAATTTTGCCAATTTGATTTTGTGATGATTTTCTATGTAATATACTTCAGTTAACATTGTTAATTTTTGAATTGAGTTTTTTAATTGAATATATGCAGAAGCATAAGGGAAAATATGCTGTGTCTATTACTACCATGCTGAATCCTTGAAAACTATCATTGATTCTGATATTTTCCCTTTGGATAGGAGTGCTTCTGCATAATTAGATTATTTTTTTATTATATATTGTAAACTTAACATTGTTCAGTTTTGTTAAATTGTGAATTTTGTAATTGAATTTAAAAGTAAATAGACATACAAAATATTTGCTATCTTGGTGGTTCTTTCTTGATTCTGTAGATGTTTCTTTTAGAAAGTACAATTGTTTCTCCTTCGTTATCTGTTCCTTCATAATCTACTGCAATCTTTCCAAATTCATCATCAATATCTTCAATTTGTGATATTGTAAATTTTAATTTTAAAACTTGATCTGTGTGTAATGGTTTGAGAAATCGTGTGTTTCTATTTTTCCATTCTGGATCTCCATCTGTTCCAAGAAAAATAATGTGGTTTCCATAAATCTGACTTAGTCTTGTGAACTCTCCTTCCATTCTTGATAATATTGCACGCCCTGAAACAATCTGCTCTCCCTTTTGCTTGTCTTCTAGGAATGCATTTCTAACTCTTGAAAAATTTAGATACTCTTCTAATTCTTTCTCTGAAATACTGCATGTGGATTGAAATGTGTCTCCTACTCTGAATTCAGAAAATTTTTTCATTCTTATCTTGATTCATCAACACAGAAAGTTACTTCAGATGATGAAGCTGCATTTTCTGATACAAGGAAATTAAATGCGTCTGCAATCTTTTGATTGTCTGGTTCTATACCTGTAACAGAACCTGGGAAAACAGTAAACATTCTGATTTTAGATTTTAGAACATCACTTAATTCTTGATTAACTGTAGTTGTAAATGGTCTTAATGCTCCTCTGAAAACTTCTACTTGAGCTCTTTGAGTGCCAGTAACTTTTCTTCCTACTGGTAAATCTGGACCAATTATCATAATGGCGCCTGTTGTATCTTTGAAGAGTCTTGGATCCTTTCCTCCTCCTGGAACAAACTGTTCTAGTGCTCTTTGTGCAACAGTTGCAGGAGTTGAGATGAATTTTGCTACTAGTTCTTCCCATCCTTCTCTAGTCAAGTCTGTTAAGTTTCCTACTTCTGGTAGTTTTCCTGTAACATGAACTACTGCTAGAATTTCTCCAATGTTTGTTTTAGCTGTGTTTAGCCATCTTTCTACCTCTTCAGGATTTTTGATATCTACTACATGAGAGTGGAACTTGCTACTGATTGAATCCTGAATTTCTTGAGGAGTTGATTGTGAAATAAAACATGCAACTTTACCGCCATTTTTCTCAATGTGTCCTGCCAAAAATTCTACTCTTTCTGCATCTGCTTTGTCTGTTCCATCAATAGTAAATACTACTGCCTTTCCTGTAAAGTCTGGTTGATGAACTCCTGGAGTTGTAGTTCCGATGTGTGGTTTTACTGGATAAAATACTCTATCTCCTGGAATTACTTTACCGTTGAGAATTTTTGCAATTTCATCATCACACAAGTTCAGAACTGATTCAGCAACTTGTGATTGTGACAAAAATTCTCTGTTTGCAATCATATGTGATGTATTGTTTTGAACTTTCTCTGCTATAGTTTGAATTTTGGTTAATAGATTTGTAAATGTCTCTGTTAGTTTTGCAACATCTCTTCCGTTTGCTAATTTCTCTGCAGTTTTTGCAATTCCTTCTTTATCAATTCCATCTGCTTGTATACATTCTAACAAATCATCTTTTGCTTCTTCGACTTCTACTGGAGTCAAGTCTTCAAATCCACTTACTCTCATAAATTCTGCTGCTGCTTTTGGATATACAGTTTTGTAAATTCTATCTGAATGAACTGGACCAGGATTTGTTGCAATTGATATGATTCCTTTATCAGTTAATTCCCATGACATACATTCAGCTAACCTATTTTTTGCACCTTGTGATGCCGTATATGGACTTCTAAATCTGTAGGGTCTTTGCTCTAGTGGTCTTTCTTCAGTAAAGAATGTTGAAATTGTAATTATTTTTCCTCCCTCTTTCATTACTTTTAGTGCTTGAACTGAACCCCAAAATGTTCCAGTCAAATGAATTCCAATTGTACTTTTGAATTCATCTAATGGTGAATTTGCAAAACATGTGACAGGACCTGATACTCCTGCATTATTAATTATGTAATCTACATTTGTTCCCTCATTTTTTAGAGTGTCAAACATTTCATTCATTGCTGTTTCATCTGCAACATCTACACCTGCAAAAATTTTGACTGTTGCGTTTGTACCTTGTGGGATTTTTCCTTCAAGCTCTTTTGCAGCTTCTTGCAATGGCTCTTTTCTTCTACCAAGAATAATCACACTTGCACCATTTTCTACAAATTTTGTTGCAATGGCTTTTCCAATACCTGTTCCGCTTCCTGTAACTAGTGCGACTTTGTCTTGGAATTTCAGCAAGATAAAAGTCTCAAATCTTTTGTAATATTTAATTGGATTGATCTCTAGATATTTTTTCTTGATATCTTTATTTGTGGGTATGATTCATGATTTTTAATGCATGATACAGAGCCAGATACATTTGTCTATCAGACCTGGCCTGAAAAATTTAGTAGTATGTTAAAGGAGATCGGTGTAGATTCTGAATCCAAAGAGATTGGAACTGATGATGTTGAACAAGGTGATTATTACAGTAGATATTTTGCTCATACAGCAAGAATGATAACAAATAGAGGATGTCTTGATGTCAAGAACTCTAACATTGACGTGATTCAAATTATTCAAAAGGGGTAAAAATGCAAGATCCAAATCCACTCCCTTGGGGCGCATTAGATAGATATCAAGCACACTTTATTGTACGAAAAAATACGGATAGAGGTATAGGTAACTATGTTGCAAAAACACAACTTAAAACTAGAGGTCATTTTGCATCAAAAACTGTTGAGAGTGTAAGTTGGGATGGACCCGGTGCTCTTGCTGAAAAACTAAATCAAGATTCTGAATTAAACGAGATGATTGCAAAACAATCTGTAAAAGACGCAACAATCTATGTTGAACCTACTGATAATGCAATAAGAATTCGTGGTAAATGGGATAATCACTTGGCATTTGGAATTACAAAAGAACTTTTTGAAATCTATGATCGTATTGCTGGTCACATAAAATCTGTTTAGGCTTTCCACCAATCTAAAGCTAAAAAGTCTACATTATCTTTGCCTTTTGGAATTGCCAAAATGAATTGTTTTCTTACTGTAGTTGCCAGTCTTCCTGCAAGTACAATCCCTGTTGATGTAATTGGTTCATTTCTATTATACACTTGAATCAAAAACGGTGCATGGTCTATACCTGGACCTTTTTCATATACTGCAAAATCACAACCAAACTTTATTCCAGGATTGATGATGTATCCTTTATCTCTAAAGTTTTTGTAAACTAAATATTTTTTATCAAAATCATGATGTTCTTTTTTGCAAATCTCTATCATTTGTTCCACTGTAACTTTGTGTTTTGATTTTGTAATTGTAATTTTTTTATTTTCAAGCAAATACAATGATTCAATTAAATCTAAAACTAGAGGTGCATCAATTTCTTCAATTTTTGGTTTTGGAATCCCTATGGGTTTCCCATAATATCCTCCACTGAAAAGTTTTCGAGAGTCTTCGATATTCCAAACAATTACTCTGTTTTCAATTAACTCTCCTTTCATGATTTTTCAAAAACTTTAGTGTATATGAATTCATTAGGTATTGGATATTATTTAAAATAGAAAATAAAGTAAAAATGTAGTTTGTGATTTGTTTATAGGCTCAATGCTAACAAAATGAAAGAATCTGATACTCTTTGACATTTATCTGCCATTTCCTCAATCCCTTCAATCACGTCTTTCATTAACATTAATTCTTTGGTGTTTGTTACTTCGGTTAGAAGTTTTATCGTTGCTTGTCTGTATTTGATGTCGATTTCTCTTTCAATTGTTTGTGTTTCTTGTGCTAATTCAATTGCATTTGCAGTGTTTGTGTTAAGACTTCTAATGATTTCATTTAGTTTGTAGACTTCATCTACTACTAATTCAATTAGTTTTGTCAAGTCTTTGTCTAATTTTGCACTTTTTAGAGTTGCTGGTTTTACATTTGAAAGTTTGAATGAAATTCCGGTAATGTAACCTGCAATTTCATCCATTGTGTATGCTGTGTTTAGAAGATTCTCTCTGTTCATGATCAAACCTCCAACATCTGCAACTTCTCGTGTAATTTTTCTTCTCAGGTTTTCAACTTCTTCTTCAATTGTAGAGATTTGTTCTAATGTGTTTTTGATTCCTGTCTTGTCTTTTTTCATCATTAGTTCAGGAAGTGTTGCTAATTCTCTGGATGCATTTAGAATTCTATTGATTTCGTCTTGTAAAACTGCTATAGCCTTTCTTTTTGCTTGAACCTCAAGCTCTCCGCTATACATAACAAAAATTAACAAATCCTGAGGTAATTTAAATCCTCTATGATTTTTGATATTTTTTGAGCATGATTACATGAGGCTTTTGTCATGTGCTACTTTTTTCTGACCCTGATACAATGTGATCACTTCTTCGTTTGTAGATGCGTCCTCGGCCATTTTCTCAACTCTTATCTTTCCTGTAAACTTTGGAAATCTTAATGCAAGTCCTGCACCTTTTCTTACTTTGTCTCTAGCTGCTCTGTGAATTGGACTAAGTGTAATTTCAGATGCGACCACTTCAATTACTAACTCTGGTTCAAACCACACATCTGCTTCCATCTCACTATCAATTCGTGGATTTTTCTTAATTGTTACTTTGGGGTTTAGAATTTGATACAATTGATCTAATGCCTCATCTGAAAAACCTGTACCTACTTTACAAATGCTGGTGAACATATCTTCATCTTCTTCATATGTTGCTAAAAGTAAAGTTCCGTAATTTCCTGTCCTTCGTCCCTTTCCAAAAAATCCTCCAATCACAACAAGATCTAAACTATCTCCTAATTCATTTTGATATTCTCTTTTGAGTTTAAGCCAATGACTTCCTCTTGATCCTGCTTGATATGGTTTGTCTAACATCTTTAACATTAATCCTTCACTTCCTGCATTGATACTGTTTTCAAAAAAGTCTTCAATGTCGTTTTCATTTTTTACAATAGTCATTGGTATGTATTTTACAAAATCATCTTCTTTTACCACTTTTTCCATCTTCTCTCTTCTTTCTTTATAGTCTAATTCCAAACAACTTTTTCCATTACAATACAAAACATCAAACAGATTAACTGTAATTGGATATTGCGTAACTGCTTTTTCAATCTTGTATTTTCTTCTTCTATGCATTAATTCTTGAAACGGCAAAAACTCTCCAGTGTTTTCATTGATTGCAACTGCTTCAGCCTCTAATACTATGTTTTCAGCTTGAATTGATTTTGGAATTTTTTCTATAATGTCTGGATAATAACTTGAAATATTTTCTAAACTTCTTGAAAACAAAACTACTTTTTCTCCTTCGATGTGTAATTGTACTCTTTCCCCATCTAGTTTGTATTCAGCTGCAAATTCATTTCCCATTTTTTCAATTGCTTCTTGTTCACTCTTTACTCTGTCTGCAAGCATTGGTCTGATTGGATTAAACAAAATTATTTTGAACTTTTCGACTCCTTCTAATCCTTCAGTTGCCAAAACTTCTGCAACCTTTCCTAAATCACTAGAAACATTGTATGCATGCTCCAAAATTTTTCTGTTTTCTTTGTTACCTGAAAATGCTATTGCTAATGCATCCATAACTGTATTTTCTGCAATTCCTAGTCTTAGTGTTCCTAGCAATATTTTTAGAATGAAACTTGCCTCCAATGGGCTTGCATCATTAAGTAGACTGGAAATGTATTTCATTTTCATGTCTTGTGATCTGTTTCCTTCTAATTTTGCAATTTTGAAGAGTGTTTCATAGACTCTTTCAACTGTAATGTCTTCTACAAGAAATGTTGTCTGAGTTTTTTGTTCCAGTATTACAGTAGCAGCATGTCCTAGATCTCCTCCTTTTCTATACTCTTCCTCAATTTTTTTAATTGGAATTCCCGAAGATTTTGAAATTGCTCTTATTGCGAGTTTTTCTGCAACTCCTAATTCAACTCCTTCAAAATCTGGCCTAAGTTTACCTTGCAATAGATATACTATCTTTGAAATTACTTCTTGTGGGGTATTTTCAAATAATTCTACCAAGTATTGTGTTAATTCTAGTCTTTTTCTTGTTGATTCCATTTTGTTAAATGAATCAGCTAAGATGGAAAACTCCATTCTATTTCTTTGTGTGCTGTTGAATAAAAATTGAATCTAGATGTATCTGAAAATTGTTGGTTTGTCTGACTTTGGAAGATCTGATACGAGCGCAAAATTGTATAATGGATAAGATTTCTTGTATTGTTTCATAAAACTCCATGCAACATCATGTGTCTTGAACTCTGTCCTTAATCCGTCAATCTCACTCTTTTTTCCATATACGTCAAATACTACTACTGAATACTGTTTTGGACGATTGTGGGGTTTTGCTTTGAGTAGCCATGCAAGTGCAAACACAAACACTGCTCCTAATACAACATACTCTCCTGCAACTTTGAAAAAGTCTAAGACTACTACTGGTATGGTCTTGCCAAATAACACTGCCATAAAATTTGAAAATGAAATTACTGCTAATGCTGTGAAAATATACGTCTTCCAATCAAATATCTTTTGAAAATTCATTCTTACCTGAGTCTTGTAAGGTCTTTTTCGATTTAACTATTTCTTATGATTTGCAGATTTTGAAATGACTAATCTGGATCTTCGTAATTCTCTTTTCTGTCACCACTGGATGTAGTTCCTTCCATTGGTTTCATCTTACTTTCAAGAACATCCATTCTAGCTCTGTATCCTTCTGCATATTCTAATTCTGATGGAACAAGTGTTGCTGGATGGATAAATCCTTGACTTCTAATTGACATAGCTTTTTCTGTGGCTCTTTCTCTAATTAGATCCCAATCTGGAGTTGAGAATCCATCAAATGGTCCAGTAAACTTTCCATTATGCATGCTAAAGACAAGTGCTTCTACTATTGGAATACAAAAGTTGATTGTAGCTGCAGAGTTTAGTTTTACAGGCATCAATGGCATGTTATGACTTCCTCTTGTGTTTCCTGCAACAAAATGTGGATTGTTAAACACACTTCCTACTTCTTCAGTTGCAGGGAATTTCTTTTGAGTTCTTACAACACAAATTGGATCGTCTTTTCCGACATATGTTCCTGCAATGTTGTGTAATCTGTCTGTTGAAGCTGCTAGAATTGGTTCTCCATCTTTTGTTGTAACTGAATCTACAACATATCTTCCTGGATACATTAATGCAGCTTCAATTGTTGGTTTGTCTTGCCATAACTCTAATTCTGCAATCTGAGCTTTTTCAACATCCATGATATTGATTTTCACTCCCTCTGCAAGATTCTTGTTTACAATCAATCCTGTATTACTTAGTGCATCTACAAACATTCTGTAAATTGGATAGTTGAATGCACCTGGTTCTGTTTTGTCTGCTGCAAATACTGTAAATGCCTCATTTGGTCTTTCTTCAAATTCCATCTCTGCAACTCCTGGACCCATTCCTTTTACGTTTCCAGAAAATGAATCTTTGAGCAAATCTTGTCCTGCTCCATACAATCCTTCTTCTTTAGCAACTTGAGTTCCTGCCATGAATGCATCCCATGCTAATTTGTGAATCTGTTGATTGTCCACTCCATGAGTATGAGACATTACGATGTGAGTGTCATCACCACAATATCCTATGTAATAATCAATAAGCAAATCTGCTGAATTTTTAACGGTATTTTTAATTGCGTCTAATAGTCCGTCACTAGGTTTTGTGTGTCCTCCAACACCGCCAACATCGGCTTTGATAACTGAAACTGTAATTTTCATATCTTCCATTTTTGGACCTTTGATTTATGTGCTTTTAGCAAAGTCTTCTGATCTGAAATTAATTGAAAAATTTTAGATTTTTTTTCAAAAATTCATAACAGTAATAAATGCCCTCAGATACGCACTCTACATGGCAGATAAACCACACTTGAACCTGATTGTTACAGGTCATATTGATAATGGAAAATCAACAACTATGGGTCATTTCTTGATGGATCTTGGTGTTGTAGATGAAAGAACAATTGCAGCACATGCATCCGAATCCGAGAAGACCGGAAAAGGTGATACTTTCAAGTATGCATGGGTTATGGATAACATTAAGGATGAAAGAGAGAGAGGTATTACAATCGATCTTGCATTCCAAAAGTTTGAGTCTCCAAAGTACTTCTTTACTTTGATTGACGCTCCTGGTCACAGGGACTTTATTAAAAACATGATTACTGGTGCTTCTGAAGCCGATGCAGCAGTCTTAGTACTTTCAGCAAAAGAAGGTGAAACCGACACTGCAATCGCAGCAGGTGGTCAAGCAAGAGAACACGCATTCTTGCTCAAGACTTTAGGTGTAAACCAACTAATCGTTGCAATCAACAAAATGGATGATAGTAACTATTCTGAAGAAGCATTCAAAGTAGCCAAAGAAAAAGGTGAAAAATTAGTTAAATCTGTAGGTTACAAACTAGAAAACGTACCATTCATTCCAGTTTCTGGATGGAAAGGCGATAACTTGGTTAAGAAATCTGAGAACATGCCATGGTACTCTGGTAAAACACTACTTGAAGCATTTGATGACTTTACAGTATCTGAAAAACCAACTGGTAAACCACTACGTGTTCCAATTCAAGACGTTTACACCATTACTGGTGTCGGAACAGTACCTGTAGGTAGAGTTGAAACAGGAGTTATGAAAGCAGGCGACAAAATTGTTGTAATGCCTTCAGGCGCTCCTGGTGAAATCAAATCTATTGAAACTCACCACACAGAGATGCCATCTGCAGAAGCAGGTGATAACATTGGTTTCAACCTTAGAGGTGTTGAAAAGAAAGATATCAAGAGAGGAGATGTTCTCGGAAGTCCTGACGCTCCACCAAAAGTTGCTAAAGAATTCAAAGCACAAATTATTGTAATTCACCACCCAACAGCAATTGCTCCTGGTTATACTCCAGTTATGCACGCACACACTGCACAAGTTGCAGCAACAGTTACTGAGTTCTTACAAAAGATCAACCCAGCATCTGGTGCCGTTGAGGAAGAAAATCCAAAATTCCTTAAAGTTGGAGATTCCGCAATTGTCAAAATTAGACCGGTAAGACCAACTTGTATCGAAACTTTCCAAGAGTTCCCTGAAATGGGTAGATTCGCCCTTAGAGATATGGGTGCAACTATCGCAGCAGGAATCGTTAAGGAAATTACCGAAGAGTACAAACCATAGGCGGATTTTTTATGACCCAAACCGCCCGTGTAAAACTCACATCCACTAGCCTACCAAAACTAGATGGTGTATGTGGGGAAATCATGGGTATCGGTAAAAAAACTGGTGTTAAGGTAAAGGGTCCAACCCCACTTCCTGTAAAAAGACTACATGTTGCTACTAGAAAATCTCCATGTGGTAGTGGAACTGAAACCTATGAAAAATGGGAGATGAAAATGCATAGAAGAATTATCAATATCAACGCTGATGATAAAGCCATTAGACAACTCATGAGACTAAAAATCCCTGACGATGTATACATTGAACTCTCATTAACATAATCTCTAAATTACAGAAATTTTGATGATAAACATGGCTGAAGAAAACTTTGATGAAGTAGAAGAAACACCTGTTGAGACATTTGATGTAAATTATTCTTGCCTTAGATGTGGAACAATGGTTTCAAACACTGAATTATCTAGATTACCTGAAATCAAATGTATTTGTGGATTCAGAGTATTTACCAAAGTAAGACCTCCAGTAGTTAAAACAGTTAAAGCAATTTAATCATCTGTCTTTTTTGTAACTGTGTTCTTTTTGCAAATGAGTTCTCATATCTTCCATGTTTGAAAAAAATTTGTTACATTCTTTGCAATCGTATTGCAAATCTTTTCCATGAACGATTTGTTTGTGATTCATCAATTCTTCTTGTTTTGAAAACTTACTGTTGCAAATATTACATTTAATTTTCTTAAAAAAACCCAACTGTTATCCTAACTCTGCTTTTTTTTCATCCCAACATTTTCTACATAACTGTCCATCAATCTTCCATTTTCCTTTTGGATTGTATCTGATTAATCCCATTTTACCTCCACATAATGAACAGAAATTCTTCTTTTTTCCATGAGACTCTTCTTTTTTATCAAAACATGTTTTGCAGAGAAGACCTTCCATATCCCACTGCCATCTTGGTTCCCACAAATCTGTAATTTTTTGAGTTTTACCACATTCTACACATGGTTGTCTTACTTTACCTTCGTAGTACTCTTTTTGTTTGTCAAAATGACAATCTCCACAAAGTGGACCTTTGATGTTCCATTCTCTTTTTGGTTTGTGTTTGTGGGTTAGTTCTTTATTGCAAATAGTACAATGTGATGGTTTTTTACTAAATAATCCCATTCCAAATCTACCTAATACAGCTTATTCTATAAATGTAAACAAAATAAAAATAACAAAAAAGCGTTTATTCGCTTAGAATTTTTTCAAGAGCTTGGCTTGCATTGAGCATACCGTTTCTTTTGGCATACTCTTCGATCATTTTGTATTGTTTTTCAGTAAAACATACAGGCATTGAACGTCTTTCCATGAATAACAATAGTATTTTTTACTAATATCCTTTTCTCTCGGAAGATATTTCAAACCAGTTTCTTACTTTGAAGTATGGTGAAGAGAAGACAGATCCTAGTAATTGGTCATAATACCAAAGGGTGTTTGCCTGAACATGAAAAAATTGCTTATGATGTTGGATCAGAGGTTGCAAAATCTGATTCTGTTCTAATTTGTGGTGGATTGGGAGGTGTAATGACTGCAGCAGCTCACGGAGCAAAGGATGCAGGCGGTTTGACTATTGGAATAATCCCTCAAAACGATCCCGCTGAAGCAAATGAGTACTGTGACATTGTTATTCCAACTGGCATGGGCTTGGCACGTGATTTTCTTAATGCATTATCTGCTGATGGTGTGGTGATTGTTGGTGGTGGTTCTGGAACTTTATCTGAGACTTGCGCTGCATACATGCACAAAAAACCAATGGTCGCAATCCGAAATTTGGATAGTTCTGTTGATCCGTTCATCGATGGTTATCTTGATCATAGAAAAAATGTCAAAATAATTGGAGTTGATACTCCTCAAGAAGCAATTACAAAAATTCTAGAATTGATCTCTGCATAATATTCTTTAATCAAAAGAGTGTACATTATACAATGCCAATTCAAAATGATGAAGAATGCAAACAACTCATTGACAAATTAGACAAGGGATTGCCTCCTCAAATGATTGATGAAATTATATCTTATCTTGAGAAAACAAACAACTCTGAATTTACAATGACTTTGGTAAAATACTTGAACAATCAAAACATTCAATCACGAAACTCTGTTTGGGCATTAAGTAGTCAAATTGCAATGGTTGGAGAAGATGTTGGTAAAATCAAAGAGCATTTAGGAATTACTTGATTTACTGCATGGATACAAGTAGTGGGTCTGGTTTGTAGAATTCACCGTGCTCTTCGGCAAGCTTGTTTAACTCATCTACAATATTTTTGATGCCTATCTCTTTTGCAGTCTCAAATAATGGCTTTTTTAATCCTAAACCTAACTGAGCAGCTTTTTCAATTTCATCAATGTCGCTTGCTCCATTTGTTACAAGCCATGCTGCGTTGTTTAGAATGTTTGCGACAAGTTGAATTGGATTGCATTTCTCTGCTAATTCTTCAGATAGTGCCACTCTTTCATATTTGTCATCAGAATATTTGTAATAACCTTCTCCAGATTTTTGTCCCAGTTTTTTCTCATCAAACATTTTTTCAACTAGTGGATGTGGATTGATTACTTTTTTGTCTCTCAAATGCATTTCAACTGTTGCTTTGTGAATAACATCCATACCTGTAAAATCTGCTAACTCAAAGATGCCCATTGGAAATCCTAGTTTGAATTTAACTGCTGAATCAATTTCTTCAAGAGTTGCACCTGTTCTGTCTTTAACAAAACATGCTTCATGAACCATTGGGATGAATAGTCTGTTAATGATAAAACCTGGAACATCTTTTCTACACAAAACTGCTTGTTTGTTAACTGACTTTACATAATCTTTAGTCAAATCCGTAACTTCTTGAGATGTTTTTTCACCTGGAATCACTTCTACCAATTTCATAAGTTGTGGGGGATTGAAGAAATGAATTCCTATGAACTTCTCTGGTCTTGATGTTGTATTTGCAATCTCTGTAATTGGTAGGGTGCTTGTGTTTGATGCAAAGATAACTTCTGGTGCAGCAACTTCATCAAGTTCTGCATATACCTTTTTCTTCAAATCCATAATTTCTGGAACTACCTCGATTACCAATTCTGCATCTTTCACTGCTTCTTTCAAATCTACAACTGGTTTAATTCTGCCAAAAATTGCATCTCCTTCTTCTTTTGAAATTTTTTCTTTTGAAACTAGTTTATCTAAACTCCATCTGATTTTTTCCATGGCCTTGTCCAAAAATTCTTGTTTGATGTCTCTTAGAACGATGTTGTATCCTGCTGTGGCTGAAACTTGGGCAATACCGTGTCCCATCACTCCTGAACCCAAGACTGTGATATTTTTTATCGTCATGTTTTTCCAAAAATCACGTATCCTTTATAATGTATTTCAAAATTTTAAGAAAATATGGGTTTGTTCAAACGTAACAAAGACAATGACAGTAAAACAAAATGTGATACTTGTGGTACAGAACTGCATGATCCTGAACGCTTGAAAAGACATATGAAAAAAGCACATGGAAATGTTCCTGCAAAGAAATTAGATCCTAATGCAGGTGACGGCGGTACCTGGTAGATGGAACTTAGTTCAAGTCAAAAAGCCGGATTGGTTTTTGGGGGTGCTTTTGTAGTGGCAGGATTGGTATTGTCGACTCTAGTTTTCCCATTTTGGAATTTAATTAGAGAAGATGTGTCTGAAGAAGTTGAAATTTTGAGTAATGATAACGGGATATGCTATGTTGAAACCCGTGATGATATTCCTAAAACTATTGAAAATTGCATTATGCAACCTGGTGATGTGGTAACTATAATGTATGGTGAAGGTTTGGCATGGGCAACAATTACTGAACCGTGATTAATGATTTAATATTAAAAAAAATATGAAGTACCATGGATTGTATATTTTGTAAAATCATTGCAAAGGAAATTCCATGTAAAATTCTTGGAGAAACATCCACATCAATCTCATTTTTGGATGCATTTCCTCTTGCAAAAGGACATGTTTTGGTAATTCCAAAGAATCATCACCAAAAAATTCAAGATATGTCAAATGATGAAAATACTGATTTATTTTCTCTTGTACACAAGATGATTTCAAAAGTTGATTCTATTACTGGTGCAACTCTAGTTGCAGTTCATAATGGAAAAGAAGCTGGACAAGAAGTGCCTCACGTTCATGTACATTTAGTTCCAAGATCATCTGCTGATTCTGCATCTGCAATACATAGCATGTTTGATGGTACTGTAAAATTATCTGAATCTGAATTAGATGAACTTTATGAAAAACTAAAAATCTGATTTTAGTAAGGATACATTCTTTCTTTGGTGTCTGTATCTTCAACAATGATTGCTTTTGTAGGACAAGTCATTGCTGCATCCATGATCTTGTTTACTCCTGCACCTTTTTGATTAATCACTGATGACTTTGGATTCATCATTTTTTCTTTGTTTATTTCAAAAACATCTGGGGCAATTATTTCACAACTACAACACCCAATACACAAACTCTTATCCACATCTACAAAGAGATTGGGCTGTTTTTTAGGCTCTTTTGCCTTTTCGTATTCCCCATTTCTCCCATCTGGACGAACCCTGGCATTGTATTCTTCCCAGAAATTTTTCTCATACTCTTTCCAAAAATCAGGATCTCCTTCTTCAAACTCTTTAGTGTATTTGCCCCAATCTTGCTCAGGAATACTCTCATCCTCAGGTGCTCCCCATGGTTTTCTTTTGAAATTTGATTTTGGTTGAGGTTCGTGATAGACATCATTTCTTTGATGGTGGTTTTTCTTTAGGAATTCATATGCCTCTGTAATTTTTTTAAATTCTAAATCCTCATTCTTGTTCTTATTTTTGTCTGGATGGTGCTCTAATGCCTTTTTTCTAAATGCTGATTTTATCTCTTCTTGAGATGAATTGGAATCTATATCTAATACTTTGAGTGCCTGATAGGTATTCACTATATTTTTAGACATTTGCCATATTTTAAAAATAATTTCATACTGTGTTGCGTGGGAATGGATTATTCTAGTATTGTTTCATCTTTTGCTTTCCATGCTGGCTCTACAATACACAAAAATCTCAAATTTCCCTCCCCCACATTCTCAATGTTTTGTTTGGTATTTGGTGGGATGTATGCTGAATCATCTTTTTCAAGTTCCATATCTTCATTATCTGCCCTCAAGATTGCTTTACCTTCTAATATGTAGTAAATTTCAGATGATTTTATTTGATGCAGTTTTGATTTTTTTCCTGGTTCTAAAGTGAATTGAGCAAGACTGTACCCTATTCCTTCCAGTGTATTGTGAGGATGAAAAAATTGTTTGATGCTTGTTCCTTCATTTCCTTGAATTGATTCTATCTCTGAATTTCTTCTCAGTGACATCTTTAGATTATTGTAGTAGCTTTTGCTTTAAAATCTGATTCCCACCAAACTGTTTTGTATTCAGAATTCTTTCGTGACAATATGTTTATTGCAATATGAGAAAATGTCTTTTTCTTATCTATTGAGCCGTGGGTGTGAAGTGTTTTTGCCGGAATGTGTACAATATCTCCTTCATTAAGAGTAATTTTTTGAGTCTTTTTTATCTTAAAATTATTTTTACTTGTCCCATACCTTCTAAAAATCTCTAAACTTCCTCTGCCTTTAGTTGCAATTAGAACTTGATTTCCATTATGTGCATGAAGTTTGGTTCTAGAACCTTTTTCAAAATGAACATGATAAATATCTTGATCAGTTGATTTTATCTTTTCAGATAACACCTTCATCCATGTCTTGGATGTAAACCAATTTGGATTTACATTTCTTTTATCATTAGTACCGTGAATGTTTGATTTTTTCATCTCTAAATTCTTCCTAGAATTTTCTTTTTCTTTGCTTGGAATTCTTTTTCAGTGATGACTCCTGACTTTCTGAGCTTTCCTAGTCTTTCCAATGTCTCTAAATCATCTTCTGTGCTTGAAGACATGTTCTTTGCAGCAGTAATTCCTTCATTAATTTTTTTGACACCTCTTTTTTGCAACTCATCTCTTTCTTTTTTTGCCTGTTTACGGAACTCTTTGCTTGCTTGTGCTGCCTGTTTTGCAGTCATTGTTCCAAACTCTACTGCATCTTCTAGTACTTCATCGGCCCTTTTGACTCCTTCTTGGATGGCTTTGTCTGCTTTTTTTAGAAATTTTTCAATATATCCTGCCTTTTTTGCTGCCATATTATATGGTGGATCTCAAATCTATTATCTCTTTTCATGACAGAATCTGTTTAATAGATGGAATTGCATACTCTGTATAGTTTTGAGCGATACATATGATGTAAAGACTGTTGTTTTACGAAAAAACATAGACCTAGATGAAGCAACAGAGATTGTAGAAGACAAGAAAACAAAGCCCTTCAAGTCATTGTTGTCTAGACCAAAAAAAGAACAGGTCCACATACATTCCATCAAACTATACTATGAGTGCATACTGATGGTATCTGGAAAATACATTGCTGATTATTATAGAAAAGCCACTCATACCATCTCTGTTGACTCCAACGTAAAGGAGGTAGAACTGGGAGATGGTGTTTTTCAAACTCGCCCAAAATCTGTGTTGGAGAAAACGTTTGTTGGAAAAAAGGGCAAAAACAAAATTGACCTAAAATTAGAAGAACATGTGTTTGTTGAAGAAGAAGATGAACTGACCTTTGATCATCATGGGAGAGATGTAAAGTTCCCCTTCAAAGTAAACTCAAAAACTGTAGAGAATTATCCGAAGAGAATATTGAAAAAAAATGAACCAAACATCAAAAAACCTGAAATGACTTATGATGCCGCTCTGGAAAAACTCAAGTCACTTTTGAAAAAACCATTGGAGACTGACGTTAGAGAACTGACTGAAGAATTTGTATTGCGTGAAATTTCTGAAGTATACGTTCCTATATTTGAGGCAAGGTTAATTGGTCCTAAAAAGAAAATTGAAATTATGCGAATTGATGCAGTACGTAAAAAGATTCTATAATTTAACTAATTTTCTAAACTGATCATTGCTGTGTAGTTTTGTAAAAACTGGTTCTTCTTTTGCCCATGCTCGAATAACTTTGGGACTTACAGAAACTGCTTTTTTTAGTAATTCTAATGATTCGGGATATCTTTCAAGTGCTGCCATGCTGCGTGATTTGGCATAGACCACATTTACGTTGTCTTTGAATTTTTTTGAGATTTCATCAAAAACATCCAGTGCTTTTTTATGTTCTCCTAACTCTGCTAATTGGACTCCTTTTTGGAAAAACGCATCCAAGTTATTTGGATATTTTTTACAAACATTTGAAAAACAATTCAATGCTTCTTCATTTCTTTTCAATTTACCTAAGACAATGCCTTTGTAGATCATAGCATTTGGTTTTCTTGGATCAATTGATATTGCTTTTTCTAAAACTGTTAAAGCTTCTTCATGTTCTTGGAGTTTGTCTAGTAAGACCCCTTTGTTAAAATAGGCTGAAGCGTATTTGGAATCTGCTTCGATTGCTTTGTCATAATATTCTGCGGCTCCTTGAATATTTCCTGTCTCTGCCATAGATATTCCTCTGTTGTTTAGTGCTTGAGCGTCTTTAGGATCAATAGATATGAGTTTGTCAAAGCAGGTTATTGCATCTTGGTATTTTTTTATCAAGTTTAATGCCAATCCTTTTTGGAGTAAAGCTTCTGTGTTTTCTGGTTCTTGCTTTAGAACTTTGTTGAAAAACGAAATGGCTGCCTTTGGTTGGTTCTTCTCTAGCATTCCCATTCCTTCATACATTAAATCTTCAGGGTCCTCTTTTTTACCAAACAATCCCATAATTTCTCACTCTCCTAATCTCAAATCTTGCTAACTATTCAATGATTTGAATTTCTTAATTGCCTCTTTTGCCATGTCTTCTTGAGATTTTGCATCTGCATTAGTTGGGTTATCTGTGGCATAGGCTTCCTTTTCATCTTTTTTCTTTTCCATGGAATAACGTGTTTATTATTTTATAAAAATTTGATTATTGCATTCAATTTTAATTGTAGATATAATCTATTAACACCATAACTCCAAGAAAATTTTTCATCTACAAGGCTGATGGAAGCCGTGTCCCATTTAATGAAAACAAAATTCTTAGCACTTGCATTAGAGCAGGCGCCAGTAAAAAAACTGCAAAACGTATTCTCAAAAAAGTAAAATCTGAAGTATATCGTGACATGACTTCAAATAATATCTACAAAAAAGTCCTTCACGCCATCTCTGAAGAAAGAGGATTAAGAGCACTTCATCAAAGATATCAATTAAAAAATGCAATAATGAGAATGGGACCTGCTGGTTTTGCATTTGAGAATTATGTTGCAGCAATTTTAGAGTATTATGATTTCCAAGTAACTGGAATTCGCTCCAAAATTAAAGGAGAATGTGTGGTGCATGAAATTGATTTAATTGGAATGAAAAAAAATAAAAAATTTCTAATTGAATGCAAATATCATTCAAAACATGGTGTCTACACAGGACTCAAAGAATCTATGTATACTCATGCTAGATTTCTTGATATGAGATCAAAGTTTTCAGGTGAGATGATATTTTGTAACACCAAGGTATCAGGTAATGCGAAAAAATATGCAAAATGTATTGGGCAAGAAATAATTTCTTGGAGGTATCCTGCAGCAAACAGCCTTGAAAAAATGATTGAAAGACACAACCTCTATCCAATAACTATTTTGAATCTATCTCAAAAAGAACTACAGATATTTTCTGAAAGCAATATTATGATTGCACAAGATTTACTACGATACGATTCCCATCAAATATCTAAAATGACTGGAATCTCTCAGAAAAGAATCTACAACATGCAGCAACTAATTGAGAAAATTTTCAACCCCCAATAACCTTGATGAAGATAGGCTTATTTTGAATCTGTTTTGTTCTTCTATATTGCCAAATTCTGAAATTTCGTTTCTAGCTGAAAAAGTATTTGTTCACAGATGGCCTCATGATACCCCTCTATGGGATGATGATACAAAAAAGAAACTAGATAACACCATCTCAAAAAACCCTGAACCAAAAAAAATTATTGTTTCAGAAAAACACATCCAAATTCAAGACTTTCAATTTTCTAACCTCAAAAAGATTGGAATTTCTGTTCCCTTTTTCAAAGATGAATGTAGGATGATATTTGAATCTCAATTTGGAAAGTTATATGCTCATATTCACATCACTGTAAAGTCTTCAGAATACATGGAAATTTTTGCAAAACTCAAATCTTGGAAATCAGAATTTTTTCCAAATGATTCTAACAAGTAAATTCTTCAGATGCTAAAACAATGTTTTTGATATCTTCTTTAGAGTGTGCATTTGATATTGCGCCAAGTTTTCCTGGCAAAAAGAATATTCCGTCATGGGCTATCATTTTGAAATGATATTTTGCTAGTGTTGAGATATCGCATTTTGCAACATCTGCAGAATTTCTGATTTCATCAACTCCAGCTCTTGCAAAATGTGTCATAAACAAAGAGCCTTTGCCTGTAACTATTACCTTTCCATCAAATGACTTGGTTAGTTCGTTTCTAGCATATTCTCCTATGGTATTAATTTTAGAATAGATTGATTTTTTATTTTTTAGCTCAGACAACGTTGAAAAACCTGCTACCATTGAGGCAGGATTTGCAGAAAATGTTCCTCCTCCAACATAACTTCGTTCAGATTTTTTCTTACCTGTTGTATCTGCAAATTCCATGATTTCTTTTCTTCCACACATTACACCAATTGATAATCCTCCGCCAACTATCTTGCCCAGAGTTACAATATCTGGATCAAGTTTCATTGTTGGATAGAGGCATCCAAATCTGAATCGAAAGCCAGTTACAATTTCATCTAAAATGAATAATGAATTGTTTTTCTTACAATATTCTTGAATCCCTTTCAAATAATCTGATTCTGCTGGTATGCATCCTCCTCCACCTAAAACAGGTTCAATAATTACACCTGCTAAATCTTTAGAATGTTTTTTCAAAATGGATAATGATGTTTCCAAGTCATTGTAGGGAATTGATACAATCTGTTCTTCATTTACAATTCCTGAACTCTCAGATTCTGAAAAAGGCCAGTTTACTGACTTTAGCAAGTCTGATGTGTATCCATGCCATCCTCCATCAATCTTTGCAATTATTTTTTTACCAGTAACTGAACGTGCCAATCTAACTGCATACATTGTAGCCTCTGTACCTGATGTGACGTAGCGGATTTTCTCAGCAACTGGTACTGCTTTAGAAATTAATTCAGATAATTTTATTGTCTGTTCATTTACTGTTCCATACATCCAACTTTTTTCAATTTGTTTTTGCAACGACTCTTTGACTGTTTTTGGACCGTGTCCTAAAATCAAAGCCCAATGACCCATCCAATAATCTGTATACTTGTTATCATCAACATCAATCAAATTTTTTCCTGCAGATTTTTTTACAACAAATGGATATGGTTCATAAAATCTTATGTTATGAGAAACACCGTTGACATGCAGTTTTGCTGATTTTGAAAACAGCTTTGCTGATGTAGGTGTTTTCTTTTTGTATTCTTTGATGTAATCCAAAAGCAAATTCACAAGAATATCTCTATCATTTTAACTATTGATAATGGCATAGTTTGGCATAGTTATCAGGCACAGTTTTTCAAAACTGCCTAGTTTTGCATAGTTGTGATGTTGTAATTTTTACAAAAAATGGCATCGATCAGGCTTATTTTCACGCATGGTTTATATGGTTTCTACATGGTTGACCTTTTGCATACGTAACGCAATAGGCGGCGCTTGTGATGAAGTATGGTATTATGCCATTTTGTGATTCATGGGCCTCCAGTTACGCATACAAAAATGAGGATTTGATCAAGTGATCAATATCTGAGATGTGAAGATTATGTGCATCCGTCAATTCCAATTAAAGTACAAATGTACTTCAATAATCAAAATCAAAAAATTTCAGAATCCGGTTGATCCTGCCGGACCTGACTGCTATCGGATTGATACTAAGCCATGCGAGTCATTGTAGTAATACAAGGCAGACGGCTCAGTAACGCGTAGTCAACCTACCCTATGGACGGGAATAACCTCGGGAAACTGAGTATAATGCCCGATAGAACACTATACCTGGAATGGTTTGTGTTCCAAATGAATGTCGCCGTAGGATGGGACTGCGGCCTATCAGTTTGTTGGTGAGGTAATGGCCCACCAAGACTATTACAGGTACGGGCTCTGAGAGGAGTAGCCCGGAGATGGGTACTGAGACACGGACCCAGGCCCTATGGGGCGCAGCAGGCGAGAAAACTTTGCAATGTGCGAAAGCACGACAAGGTTAATCCGAGTGGTTTGTGCTAAACGAACCTTTTGACAGTCCTAGAAACACTGTTGAATAAGGGGTGGGCAAGTTCTGGTGTCAGCCGCCGCGGTAAAACCAGCACCTCAAGTGGTCAGGATGATTATTGGGCCTAAAGCATCCGTAGCCGGCTCTGTAAGTTTTCGGTTAAATCTGTACGCTCAACGTACAGGCTGCCGGGAATACTGCAGAGCTAGGGAGTGGGAGAGGTAGACGGTACTCGGTAGGAAGGGGTAAAATCCTTTGATCTATTGATGACCACCTGTGGCGAAGGCGGTCTACCAGAACACGTCCGACGGTGAGGGATGAAAGCTGGGGGAGCAAACCGGATTAGATACCCGGGTAGTCCCAGCTGTAAACTATGCAAACTCAGTGATGCATTGGCTTGTGGCCAATGCAGTGCTGCAGGGAAGCCGTTAAGTTTGCCGCCTGGGAAGTACGTACGCAAGTATGAAACTTAAAGGAATTGGCGGGGGAGCACCACAAGGGGTGAAGCCTGCGGTTCAATTGGAGTCAACGCCAGAAATCTTACCCGGAGAGACAGCAGAATGAAGGTCAAGCTGAAGACTTTACCAGACAAGCTGAGAGGTGGTGCATGGCCGTCGCCAGCTCGTGCCGTGAGATGTCCTGTTAAGTCAGGTAACGAGCGAGATCCCTGCCTCTAGTTGCCACCATTACTCTCAGGAGTAGTGGGGCGAATTAGCGGGACCGCCGCAGTTAATGCGGAGGAAGGAAGGGGCCACGGCAGGTCAGTATGCCCCGAAACTCTGGGGCCACACGCGGGCTGCAATGGTAACGACAATGGGTTTCGAATCCGAAAGGATGAGGTAATCCTCAAACGTTACCACAGTTATGACTGAGGGCTGCAACTCGCCCTCACGAATATGGAATCCCTAGTAACTGCGTGTCATTATCGCGCGGTGAATACGTCCCTGCTCCTTGCACACACCGCCCGTCGTTTCATTGAAGTGAGCTCTTAGCGAGGTGACGTCTGATTGGCGTTATCGAACTTGGGGTTCGTGACAAGGGAAAAGTCGTAACAAGGTGACCGTAGGGGAACCTGCGGTCGGATCACCTCCTTAGATAAGGAAAGTGTACGGATGCACTAATCTTCACATCAAATCATCGATGCAATGCATCACGAAAGTGATGTATGAAGGATGTAGCGGGTCCCTGCCAGGGGACTTGCAATGATCGTCGTGCATAGTCGTGTAATATGTGGCTGAATTTGCCGGTGTAAAGACGGTAATAGGTGGATTGCTAGGCTTGAGGAGAGATGAAGGACGTGGCAAGCTGCGATAAGCTCGGGGTAGGCGCACGCATCCTATGATCCCGAGATGTCCGAATGAGAATCTTGCACTTATGTGCATTCCAGTACACTAGTATTGGAAGTCGAACCGTGGGAATTGAAGCATCTTAGTACCACGTGGAAAAGAAATCAATTGAGATTTCCCAAGTAGAGGCGATCGAAAAGGAAAGAGCCCAAACTGAATCCTTCGGGAGATGTGGTGTTTTGGTATGATAATATGGAATCTTGAAACACAGCTGAAATGTTCTGAAAAGTACTGACATAGAGGGTGATATCCCCGTAAGCGAAATGGGAAGAGTCCTATTCATACCCGAGTAGTTGTCCTTGGTAGTGGGCAATGAATACAGGTGAAAGTAGCATCTGAGGCTAAATATCTCTCAAGACCGATAGTGGACTAGTACCGTGAGGGAAAGCTGAAAAGTACCCCGGAAGGGGGGCGAAAAGTGCATGAAACCTATTACTTACAGACGTGCATGGCATGGAAGGTGATTTTTTCATTTTGGAGATTCTAGCAATAGAGTTGAAGATTTGATGTTCAAGTCATCAGTGTCATGCGTTCCGTCTCGAAACACGGGCCAGGGAGCTAACTGTCATGGCAAGCTTAAATCTTTAAAGATGTAGGCGAAGGGAAACCGAGTTCTCGCAGCATTGTGAGGAGAAGCGTGTGAAAGTGCGTAGAGTCATGGCGGCTAGGCTAGAAGCCAGTCGATCTATTCCTGGGCTAGATGAAGGCGGGCGAAAGCCCGCTGGAGGTCTTAAGACGTTCTGACGTGCAAATCGTTGTTGTGACCTGGGAATAGGGGTCAAAAACCAATCTAGACTGGCGCTCGCTAGTTCCAACCGAAGCGTCTCGCAGGGCGTGCTTTGTGGAGATAGTGTTTCCGGTAGAGCACTGATAGAGCGGCGCGGGGGAGAAATCCCTCACCGCTCATTCAAACTCCGAACGGATATACATCGTAGAAGCAAGGACACGGGTTCATGTGGCGTAAGGCTCATGACCGAAAGGGGTTTAACCCAGACTGAAGTTAAGGTCCCCAAATTTTTGCTAAGTGTCAAGCTAAAGAGCGTGTTCTCGCCAAGACAGCAGGGAGGTAAGCTCAGAAGCAGCTATCCTTTAAAAAGTGTGTAACAACTTACCTGCCGAGGGGGGATGCCTCAAAAACGGACGGGGCTAAAGCAAAGTACCGATACTTTAGATAATCATCAATGGATGATTCGTGGTAGGTTGGCGTAGTGATTGGGTCGAAGCAGGGCGGTAACGTCCTGTGGACCGGTTTCTATTGCAGATCCTGGCGGCAGTAACAGCATAGTATGGTGAGAATCCATACCACCGTAAGCGCAAGGGTTTCCAGGCAATGCGTTATCAGCCTGGAGGTAGTCGATCCTAAGATGTACCTCAACAGAGTACACCGAATGGGAAACTAGTTAATATTCTAGTACCTTGCATCGAGCGTTTGAGCTATATGATTTGCTTCCGGATAGGGATTGTACAATCGTCGTTGTATCTAACTATTCGAGAATTGGGGAGTGTCGTAATGACGAGAACCAGTTCGAGGTAGGAATGGCTCCGCGTTAGCGGAGTTTTCTCGATTCCAGGAGACCATGAAAGATTGTGTAGTTAGCAGAGTGCAAGATCGTACCCAGAACCGACACAGGTGCGCTGGCTTAGTAAGCTAAGGTGCTACGGGTATACCGTATGGCGAGGGAATTCGGCAAATTAGTCCTGTAGCTTAGGTATAAGGGATGCCTGCGATCTTCATGAGGAATGGGGACCGCAGGTTGCAATGACAAGGGGGTTTCGACTGTTTAATAAAAACACAGGCGACTGCTAGTCCGAAAGGATTTGTATAGTCGCTGAATCCTGGCCGGTGCCGGTACCTAAAACTTGGGTTCAACCGAGCTAAGGGCCGGTTAACGCCGGGAGTAACTCTGACTCTCTTAAGGTAGCCAAATGCCTTGTCGGGTAAGTTCCGACGCGCATGAATGGAACAACGAGAGCCCCACTGTCCCCGCCTACAACCCGGTGAAGCCACATAAGGTGGACGAACAGTCCATCGCCTTCCATCGGGGAGAGAAGACCCCGTGGAGTTTTACTGCAGCTTGTGCTTGTGGTATAGTAAGAATTGCACAGGGTATCTGGGAGCCATGCTTAACACTCTCCGGGGTGTTAAGAAGCAACGATGTAACACCAGACTCTTTTTGCAGTACCACTTATCCAGTGAAGACCGGAGACACGTGCAGGTGGGCAGTTCGGCTGGGGCGGCACCCCTTTGAAAAGATATCAAAGGGGCCCAAAGTTGAGTTCAAACGGGGCAGAAATCCGTTGAAGAGGGCAAAGCCAAAAACTCGACTGAATGGATTTCCAAACGCACGGAATTCATAGACGAAAGTCTGGCTTAGCGATCCTTCGTGTGCCCACTATTGGGGCCCGGAGGTGACAGAAAAATTACCCCAGGGATAACAGGCTCGTCGCGGGCGAGAGCTCCTATCGACCCCGCGGTTTGGTACCTCGATGTCGGCTTTTCCTATCCTGGTCCTGCAGCAGGGGCCAAGGGTGAGGCTGCTCGCCTATTAAAAGGGAACATGAGCTGGGTTTAGACCGTCGTGAGACAGGTCGGTCTCTGCCTGATGGAAGCGTGAATAACTGAGGGGAAGTTGCTCCGAGTACGAGAGGAACAGAGCAGCGTGGCCACTGGTTTACCGGTTGTCTGACAAGGCAGGCCGGGCAGCTAAGCCGTTTAGGCTAAGTGCTGAAAGCATCTAAGCACGAATCCTATCCCGAGACAAGTTATTCTTTCGTAAGATGAAGGTCGGCAGCAGAAGACTGCGTTGATAGGAAGGTGGTGTAGATCACAAGCTTCGGCGAGTGGTGAGCCAGCCTTTACTAATAGACCAACACATCGGTTCAGCCACTTACATAGAGACTATGCGCGATGAATCATTTTCATTCATCAAAGTGGAATATACACGACTTGTACGATGATTTCATTTTTAATCATGCTTAGCGAAAGCTATGCAATTTTTATGATTTGAAGTTCCCTAGTGTAAACTAGGAAATATTTTTCATTCTAAAAAAACTAAAAATTATTTTTCTGTATTTTATTTCTCAAAGAATTTTGATTGGAAAATAAAATACAAACCAACCTACAACTGAAATGAAAAATAAAGTTTTAATTCCTATTCTTAATTTAGAATTTTTTATTTTGTCTATTGCAATGATTACTCCTAATGATATGAATGGGATTGTTAGAATGAAATAATATGGAAACATTATCCTCCCTGTAAACTGTAATAACAAATATGGTACATACATGGAAATCAAACCCGAACTTAGAAACAAAATTGTTTTCTCTCTATTTTTGATCACTCCATAAATAATTAATCCCAAAGTAGACCAAAAACCAACTATCCATAAAACTTGGTTTGGGTCTCCTCTCCATTCAATACCAAATATTTTTCCAACATGTAGTTTACCTCCATGTGTTTCTTCAAATGGTTTTTCTTTTACCCATCCTAATCCATTTGCATTTTCAGGAAGAGGTATGGGTAGAATCCAATTGTGAGGATAATTTGTTAGATTTGTGTCCCAATTTTTGACTTTGTATGCCTCTGATGTTACATACCCTTTACTTAGAAAAACACCTAGATGCTCTATTGGATTCGTAATCTTACCAATTTGAGTTTGTTGAATGTATCCTCTTGATTCCATAAGCTTTACTTTGGGATAAGAAAGTGCGCCTTCTCTACCATCTGGTAATTTCTGAGTGACAATCATAGGATCATAAATTATGGGTTGATAAATTATATCGTAAATCCATAATGGAATCAGAAATGTTAATGATGTTAAAACTAGAAAAACTATGATCTTTCTTAGGTCTGTGATTTTTGGATTCCATTTGTAATTCACAACAACGTGGTTTATGATAATTAAAAAGAAAAAGAAAACAGCTGTTTCTTTAATTAAAAATGCAAAACCTAATGTTATTGCTGCAAAATAATATTTTTTCTTAATGTAAAAATAATATGATAAAACTCCAAAGAACATTAAGGGCACATCTCTTAAGAACAAACTGGAATGAACAAAAAATATCGTATCAAATGATAAAATTGCTGTTGCCAACAATGCATTTTTTTCTGTTGTGTATTCTCTAAACACATTGTAAAAAACTAACAAAGACAACATTCCAAAAATTACTGACGGAACTCTCCATGAAAACCAATTATCCCCAAAAATTAATGTTGTAGGACCTTGGAAGAAATTAATGCCTGGCATTTGATACGGTACATGGTCTTCCCCTTTCAAAAAATCTCTGAGAATTTCAAGAAAAATTGATTCATCCCAAATTTGTAAAAACTGAGGTTGTGCAATCACAAATGCATGTAATACTAGTGATATGAGAATAATATGAGTAATTGTAATTTTGTTAAAATATTCTTGAATCACAAAAAAATCCTCAGATATTTGATTAAAAACCCTTTGAATTTCTTTTTAGAATTTCTTATGTTGAGCCTAATGTTGAAATTTTACCTTACATTATGCACGACTATTTACTTTGTTATCGAAAATAACACACAACCGTTTGTATTATATCAAATAAGATCGTAAACTGTACATGAAAACTTCAACAGCATTAAAGAAACTCAATCTCAACATTTCTGAATTCGAAGAACGTCTCTTTGATCATTCCATTGTTGGAATAACTGATGATGAAGGAACTATCATTTATGCCAATAAAAATTTCTGTAAAATTTCAAAATATTCTGCTGATGAATTAATTGGAAATAATCATAGAATACTAAAATCCGATGAACACTCTTCAGAATTCTTTGCAGATCTATGGGATACTATTACTAGTGGAAAAGTTTGGGAAGGTGAAATTAAAAACAAAGCAAAAGATGGTTCATTTTATTGGGTTAAAACCATAATCATCCCAATCGTTGATGAAAAGGGAATCAAAAATTATGTTGCCATCAGAAATAATATTACTAAAGAAAAAGAAATTCAAGAAAGACTGTTGAATATAGAAGATGAACTTCTTAAACAAAATGTAACATTACTTTCAGAAGTTGAAAAGAAAAGTGGAGAACTGGTAAAATCTGAAAGACTTGCAACTATTGGTACTATGGCAAGTAGAGTCGCACATGATTTGAAAAATCCTTTGACAATCATTCATACTTATGCTGATATGTTAACTCCTGAAATTCTTGCAAAACTAGATCCTCAAGATAAAGAAAAATGGTTTAGATTACAGACATCTGTTTTGGATATGAATAGAATCATTGAAGATGTTTTGGATTTTGCAAGAACTACAGAAATCAAAAAGAAAAAGACTTCTTTCTTGAGTGTCTTGAGATTAGCAATGAATCATGTGAAAACCCATTATGGTGTTGTCATTAATTTGCCTGAGAATGATGTATCTGTAAAATGTGATGCTAGAAAGATGGAGGGTGTAATGTCTAATTTACTCAATAACGCAGTTCATGCAGTTGATGGCACTGGAGAGGTTGATGTCAAAATATCTTCTGATTCTAAAGACATCACAATCGTTGTAAAGGACTCTGGACCTGGAATTCCTGAAAAAGATTTAGAGAGAATTTTTGAGCCTATGTATACTACAAAAACTACTGGTACTGGATTGGGATTGGTCATCTGTAAGAGTATTGTTGAACAACATGGTGGAACTATCTCTGTGAGTAACAAACCTACTACGTTTACAATTACTATGCCTCTATCCTAGATTTTGGTATTAGGGTTATTCTTCTAATTCAATGTCGTTTTGAAGTTCTTTTGGTAACCCAATCCACCACTCTTTTTGATTTTCAGACATCAAGAAAACAGATCGAAGGTTGCTAATAGATCTGTTGGTAAAATCTTCAAAGCAACAGTTCAAGAAAATATGACAATATCAGTCCTTCAAATATGTTACATCTGAGACATCTTGGACATCTTTGATTTTAACAACAATTGTATCTCCTAATTTGTTAAAGATTCTTTGTCTCTTTTGATTTGTTAAAATCCATCCCAACACAACATCAAATGGCAACAAAAATGATTTTCCAAAACTGCTAATCAAAACTCCTTTCAAACTTGGGGCTTTACCGTTCATGTTTACACTTTTCAAATTGAGAATTTTTTTACCAATTGTTTGCCCTGTTTTGTATTCTAAAACACTCCAATAAACAAAAAACATGAGACTAGTTGGAATGTATTCACTATTTTCCACCCAAAAAAAACTTTCTTCAAATTTATAATCTATTCCTCCAAACAATGTAAAAATCATTGCAGTGGATATCGATGAAATTATAATAAAATCAATTAACCATGCAATAAACCTGTCCGACCATTTTGCAAGAACAATTTTTGAAGGTGAATTTGAATCACTCACGAACTAACTAATTAATTCAAATTTATAAAACATGTTAATCATTAGTTAACACCAATCACAACACATTTGATTTATCATTCAATAACTATCAGAACATATGAAGGCAAAATTTGCAACATCTTGTGTTTCTTGTGGTGATAAAATTCAACCAGGAAAAGAGATATCCAAAAATAAAGATGAAAAATGGGTTCACAAACATTGTGCTGAAGACTCTGAAGGATTACCCTAGAAATTAATATGACTCTGTTCAATTAATTTTGAATTTCTTTTTGATATCGATTAACCCTCTTGATGTATTCTTTTGGACCTTTCGTAGAAGCGAAAAAGACACTGTAAATCTTTACAATGCCTTATCACCTGTCATGCAACTTGCAACAGGTGGATCTATGCTAAATTTTGGATATTGGTCTTCTGAACACTCTGATCCAATATCTGCTCAGGAAAACCTATGTATGATTTTTGCAAATCTTGCTGAATTGCCTTCTGCCAAACATGTAGTTGATGTTGGTAGTGGTTTGTCTGCACCCTCTCATCTCTGGCAACAAAAATTCCCAAACATTCTCTTGTATGATGTAAACATCAATTATTCACAATTGTCCTTAGGCAAAAAACAAAAAATTGAATTCCTGAATTCTTCGTCAACAAAACTTCCATTCGCAAATGATTCTGTAGATCGAGTTTTGGCCTTAGAATCTGCACAACATTTCAAACCTCTTTCTGATTTTATTTCTGAATCCAAAAGAGTACTAACAAATTCTGGATTACTCGTCATGGCCATTCCTATAACTCTTGGAACTTCATCTCTCAAAGATTTAGGGATGTTAAAATTTACTTGGTCTTCTGAGCACTATTCTTTGGATGATGTAAAAAACACAATAAAATCATCTGGGTTTGAAATTAATCAAGAGCAATTAATTGGAAATTTTGTATATGATCCTCTTGCAGATTATTATTTGACACATAGAGAACAACTCAAAAAATCTATTTTGGAAAAATATCCTGGCTATGTTGAAAATATACTATACAAATCAATCCTCAAAATGAAATCTGCATCTGAAAAAGGGATTATTGATTATGCTCTTCTAAAATGTGTTCCAAAAACTAGACAATGAGAATTCTTTTTTCAATCATATATTCTAGGGCTTGAATGTATTCATCTTCTGAAGTCAATCCATCAGTAAACCACATGGCACTTGTTTTCCACCATGCAGGAATTTTTAGACCGTGATATTGCACTCCTTCTGATTTTTCAAATACGTTAGTTTGAAGTACTGATGTTTTTTCCCAGTTTGTTGTGATTTCAGTTTTCTCAAATTTTTCAGATAGTAAAAGTCCAGTTTGCTTGTCAATTACGATGACCTTGGTCTTGTCTTGATTTTCTGCAACCATTCCTTCTCTTAAGAGATTACCAATTGGATAAGTTACAGTTCCATAGACTTGGTATTTTTCATTGATTACATCTCCTATTTCTATGGGTGCTTTATAGAGAAATTTTCCTGTTCTGCAACATTTTTCTTCAACTGGAATTCTTGAATCTTCATCAAGTAAAAACTGGTAATTTTTTATCCCTTCTTCTGAAACAATTCTTGAATTAATCATAATTCCATCAGCATTTATTTTTTCAACTTCAAATTTCTCTGTGATTGTATTTCCATACTTACTAGTGTGGGAATAAGTTACGTAATCTGTTTCTTTTACACACAACCCCTCAATGCATAATCTTTGACTGACATTATCTATTATCTTTGGAGAAATTATATTATTTTTTATCAGTGCCCTTACTCCATATGCATATAGACTATCCTTGTATTTTCCATCTGTCCATCTAACCGTATCTTGGATTACCCAAGCTGGCATTGTGGTGAATTCTTCGAGATGCCTTTCTTTAAGGAAACTAGAATCCCCTAGATACTTTTCAATTTCTGCAATCAACACAATGTCTCTTGCTTGATGCGTACTGCTCCATGCAATATGGTTATACAAAATAGCACACGCTCTCAGATTTGGATATTGGGGGTGCAGATC
The DNA here is from genome assembly GCF_006740685.1 of Candidatus Nitrosopumilus sp. SW. Classification (NCBI taxonomy): domain Archaea; kingdom Thermoproteati; phylum Nitrososphaerota; class Nitrososphaeria; order Nitrosopumilales; family Nitrosopumilaceae; genus Nitrosopumilus; species Candidatus Nitrosopumilus sp. SW. The sequence continues at coordinate 1,414,723 of NZ_CP035425.1, forward strand.
AATTAATCCATCTAGACCAAATATTTCGTATTCGTCATGAAAAAATTCACAGAACTTCAAAATATCTTGAGGGGTTTGTACTGGAAAATCAGGCTGATGTGCAAATGTGCTTTGGGCACTAAAACTCCCTACTATTATCCCTGATATTATTAGAATTACTACAATTTTCAATATTGTTACTTTTCAGTTTTTGCTTATTAATTTCATGTAAAAACTTGTTCAACTCTATGACCAATCTGGAATTTTTTTCAATTGATAATATTGACTAGGTTTTTATTTTTGATATCCTAACTTACTTTATCATGACTAGTTCTGAAGGTACTTTGAATCTGTATACTGAAAAATGCAAAAAATTACTTGAAGAACCGGAGATTCGTTTTGCTGGAATTGTTGATAAAGATGGTCAATTGATTTCTGGTGGCTTTAAAGAAGGACTTACTCCTTATGAGGGTGATGAAACTAGACTACAATCCTTTTTAGAATTTGTCTCAAAGGCATCTATAAGAAAGGAATATGATGAAAGTTTAGGCCCTATCAACTATTTGGCTGCTAGACGAGACAAGGCAGTTCTTGTTAGTTTTCCATTTCCTATAACTCAAATTCTCTTACTAATTTCTGCAGAACCTACTGCTAACATTGAAAATTTGGCAAAAAAGGTAGTTGAAATTTTTACTGATGTTACTAAAAGACTATCAAAACCTTGAAAATAACATGATTATATTTTTCTAACAAATGGTTTTAATTCTGTTTATGTTTTAGATTCTTTGAATTGAAAGCGACTTTTGGTGCAGGATGTTTTTGGCATGTTGAGGATTTACTTAGCAAAACAAAAGGAGTCAGATCTACTAAAGTAGGATACATTGGTGGCAACCTTCCAAATCCTACTTATGAAGAAGTGTGTACTGATAGAACTGGACATGCAGAAGCCGTAGAAGTAGAATATGATCCTGATGAAATTTCATATGAAGAACTCTTGGATGTTTTTTGGAATAATCATAATCCTACAACCCTGAATCGTCAAGGTCCTGATGTTGGAATACAATACCGCTCTGCAATTTTCTATCATGATGAAAAACAAAAAGAGATTGCAGAAAAATCAAAATCACAGCTTGATTCTTCTGGAAAATTTAATTCTCCTATTGTAACTGAGATAACTCCTGCTCCTACATTTTACAAAGCAGAAGAATACCATCAAAAATATTTCAAAAAGAATGGATTCTGAATTATTTTACAATTAGAACTGGAATCTTTGCAGTATGTATGACATAATTTGACACACTTCCAAAGAACAACTCTTTTGCAGAACTTCTTCCACGTGAACCCATTACTATCATATCGAATTTCTCTTTACTTTGTGCAAGCTTGACAATATTGTATCCAATATCTCCTCGCATTAATTTCTCCTTGAACACTATGCCATTTTTTGCAGCCAAGATTTTGGATTCCTCCATAATTTTCTTCACTTCTCTATTAAGGGATTTTTCAACAGATCCAACCCCTCTGAATTCTGAGTGTGGTGGGGCATGAATTGAGAATACTCCTGTAATTGTCGCTCCGCATTGTCTGGCTAGTGTAATTGCCATCTCTAAGCCTCTTTGAGAGTTTTTAGAACCATCTAATGGAACCAGTATTTTTGAGATTTTTTTCGTTATCACATATTCTCACTACTTTTGATCCTAAAAAAGATACTTTTTGATAGTCTAACAGATTTTTCCAAAAACTCAAAATTACTATGATCGCTAAATTAACTAAAACTTATCTACTGATGATAATTGAAGCTAAAATGGTGGATGAGAAATTTCTTCAAATCGATGGAAATAAGATTCGTTATTTAGAATCTGGAAACTCTGATAAAACGTTAGTTCTTATTCATGGATTGGGGGCATCTGCTGAAAGGTGGGACAAAGTCATGCCTATTTTTGCAGAAGAATTTCGTGTTGTTATTCCTGATCTAATTGGATTTGGATATAGTGACAAACCTCTTGCTGATTATACTATAGATTTTTTCTCAGATTTTCTTAAACAGTTTCTAAAAACTGCAAATATTTCTAATACTTTTCTGATTGGTTCTTCACTTGGGGGACAAATCTCTGCTGAATTTACTGCTGCAAACCCTGACACTGTCGAAAAACTTGTCTTGGTCTCACCCTCAGGAGTAATGAAACAATCTACTCCTGCCCTTGATGCATACATTATGGCTGCATTATACCCTAATGAACAAAATGCCACAAATGCATTTGAACTAATGGAAGGTTCTGGTGAAAGTGTTGATCAAAGAATTGTTTCTAGTTTTATTGAACGAATGCAATTGCCAAATGCAAAACTTGCATTCATGTCTACAATACTTGGTTTGAAAAATGCAGAAATTATCACAAAAAAATTACCATCCATTTTAACTCAAACAATGCTAATTTGGGGTAGCGATGATCCTGTAATTCCAATTCACCACGCTGATGATTTTGTTTCGTCAATCAAAGACTGCCGTTTTGTTCGTATGGATGGATGCGGGCATACTCCTTACGTTCAAGATCCTCATACATTTTCTGAAAAGGTATTGGACTTTCTGGATGTCAATTAGGTGCACTTAAATACTTGCTAATTCCATTAGTTACCAATGAATGGTAACGAAAACCAATATGATCCAACTACTATGTTTAAGGATTGGATCCAAAAAAGTGGACGTGCTCAAGCAGAATTTATGAAAAATTTTGGTGCTTTGATGACTAACCAAACTAGTAAAACATTCAACCCTCTTGACACTCTAAAAGAAGTTTCAGATAACACTAGACAAGCTCAATCAAACATGATGGAAAACATGTCTTCTATGCAAAACAAAAGCATGGATACAATGTTTAGCATTGGACAAATGCTTCCATCTTTTATGAATTGGGGTGCATACAAAACTACCATTAGTAGTAACGGTAGAATTTCAATTCCGGAGGCAGAACGTAATGCCCTCGGATTAGGTGAAGGTGACTTGGTTCAAGTCATTGTTCTTCCAATAGCAAAAAAATCAAAAGCTAGGGAGGTGAAAAATTGAGTAAGAACGAACAGATACAATCAAATCCAAAAGATCTATTTTCTGTATATCAACAAAACGTAGATAAATTCTTCAACGGTATTAGAACATCAGTACCACAGTATCATCAAGCAATTACAAACGTACAACAGGAATTCATACAAGCTTATGAAAACATTGCAGATTCAACCCTGACACTACAAAAAGAATTTGCAAAGAAAGCAGGTATTGCAGCAAACATTCCTGAGGCTACAATCAAAGTAATGCAAGATACAACAGAAGAAGTCGTAAAGGCTACATCAATTCAAAACCAAGTAACCCTTGCAACTATTGATGCAACACAACAAAATATCAAAACCTTTAACGACAACGCAAAATCATTTGCTGAGTTAAACAGAAACATTCTACAATCTTGGATTTCTGCATTCACCACAAAGAACAACTAGTGGAGAATCAAATTTTTTAATTTTTTTCTTTTTTATTTTATGATCTTTCAGCTAACCATTGTCCTAATTCAGGTAACACTTTCTTTTGGGATAATGAGCTGGCAATCATGCCTACATGTCCTGTAGGGTACATTCTCAATGTTTTATCTTCACTACCTACTGCATAGTGAAGAGGCATGCTGCATTCTGGTGAAACTAAATGGTCTCCAACTGCAACTTGTGTGAAAATTGGCATGTCTATCTTTTTCAAATCTACTAGTTGACCTTCTATGTGCATTTTATTTTGAATAAGTAAATTTTTCTGATAGATGTCCTTAATCCACTGTCTAAACAATTCTCCTGGAATTGGTGGTGTGTCTCCTAACCATTTTTCCACTCTGAGGAAACTATCTACAAATTTTTTATTTTCAATGTTTTTGAAGAAATTGACATATTTTTCAATGCCTTGCTCAAATGGTTTAAGAACTGAAAAACAATAGTACATGAATTCTGGAGGCATATTTCCAATAATTTCTACCATTTTATCTACGTCCATATGCTTTGCCAAGTTACTGATCACTGTGGTATCTCTCCAACCATCAATCACCGGCGCAGTTGCTATGTAGTTTTTAACACTTTCCGGATGCAATGATGCATATGCTGTAGCAATTGTTGCTCCTGTACAATATCCTTGTAATGAAATTTTTTCAGTAGATGATTCATTTTTTATATATTCTACATATGTGTCCAAATACCCATTTACATAATCATCAAAATCAAGATACTTGTCCATACTAGTTGGTGTTCCCCAATCAAGCATATACACATCAAATCCTTGTTGAAGTAGATTTCTCACCCAGCTTTTTTCAGGTTGTATATCTAAAATATGAAATCTGTTAATCAATGCGTATGAAATCAATAATGGTGTCTTGTGTTGTTTTTCCACAATTGGTTTGTAATGTAACAGACGTGTTTTATCCATTTGTTGTACTATATCGTGTGGAGTAACCTCTAAACTGATTTCATCTGGAGCAGATACTAACTTTGGGGCATCAATTACATTTTTACTAAATTTTAAAATCTCTTCAATGATTTTTGGATCTACTCTTGACTCACTTTGCATTTTTTTTCATCTCCCTTTTCTTTAATTCTAATTCTAGTTTTGCAACTCTTTTTTTCAATGAATGTATCTCTTTATACACTTCATCAATCTCTTCTTTACTTGGTAGGTTTACTGATTGTAATATTACATTTGTAATGTTATTCCAATGTTTTGTCAACTCTAATTCTTTTGAAACTAGTTTTCCATAATTATCTCCAAATTTCCCTGAATCAAATAACTCTGTAAAATCATTATCAAATATATCAATCCAAATTCTTTTGACTGCTTCTATTTGTTCTACATCTTGAGGAATTTCTGGTGCTTTTAGATTGACTTTTTTCTGTGCATCTGTCCATGTGTCTGCAAGTTGTTTATAGTATTCTGTTAGATGTTTGTTAAATTCCATCAAATCTTCATTAATCTCAATTAGTTCTGTTGAAATTTTCTTTGAGTTGGCTGCAAATGCTCTCATTGGACCAATTGATGCTAGCGCTTGTGGTTTACTTGACATTAAATGTACAATATCTGTCCAGAATAGCGAAAGGTGCTTGTAATAATCGGTAATGTCTTTAGTTGACTCTGACTGCATAGACACCTATTGAAACAGATCGCAATAAATAGTTCGCTTGTATAATTAGACAAATGGAAAACATCGAAGAACTTGAGAAACTTTGTCAAAAAATAACAAAATTGGATCCTAAGATGCGTTCTGCTAGGCTCATCAACAGCAGAGGCCATTTGATGGCTGGTGGGATGAAGGAAGGATTACTTTCACTTGAGGCTCAAAAACAAGACGAAATGATGTTTATGGAATTGGCATTACGTGTTCGAATGAGGCATGAATTTGATAAAGAATTTGGTGTTGTTCATTTTTCAATGTCCTATCGTGATAAAGTAATTGTCATGAGTTTTCCATTGTCTGGTGATGATGTGTTGTTGGTTTCCTGCGAAAAAGAAATTAATTTTGGAAAAATACCCTTTAAAATTCTCAAATTGATTGAGCCCCTAAAAAATTCGCCTACTAAGACATTCTAAACATAACAACTTAATTCTACTCTTTATGATTTTTCTATGTTGTCTCAAGACGTTGATTGGGTAGAAATTGAATCTCTTGTAAAAAAACTCTCAAAGAAAATCCTAAAACTACCTAGAACTTTTTCAAGTATTACTACACTTAGTAGGGGTGGATTAGTTCCTGCACGTTTAGTTGCAGATCAGCTGGGAATAAAGAGGATTTTTGTAGATAAAAAGAAAATATCTTCTGATTCTTTATTCGTTGATGATATTTTTGATAGCGGTGATACCTTTGATGAAATTATCAAACGAGTTGATGTCCCTTCAAAATTTGTTTATGCTACATTATTTGCAAGACGTGGAAAAAAATACCCTAGGCAATTACTCTATGGTAAAAAGACAAACAATAGTGCATATGTTGTATTTCCTTGGGATAAATTAGAGTTTGAACGTTCTCAGAAATGATTATTCATCATTAATCATTTTTCTTAATCCTGCACATCTGTTTCTAATGGTAACTTCTGTTACTCCAGATGCAATGGATATGTCTTTTTGAGATTTTACCTCTCCAGTACTGATGCATGCAAGATATAGTGCAGCAGCAGCTATTCCCATTGGATCTTTTCCTGCAACCACGCCCATTTTCTTTGCTTCATTAAGTATTGTAATTGCCTTACGTTTACTTTTTTCACTAAGTTCTGCAATACTTGCAATTCTTGATACTCCTTTTACTGGATCAACTACTGGCATTTTTAATTCCAATTCTCTAAAAATTAATCTGTAACATCTTGCAACATCTTTTCTTCTAATGTTGATTCCTTTGGCAACATCATCTAATGTTCTTGGTGTTTCTGTATTTCTACAAGATGCATAAAGACATGCTGCTACTAATCCTTGAATTGAACGACCTCTGACTAGTTTCTTTTCCATTGCTTTTCTGTAAATATAAGCTGCTTTTTCAATAACTGCATCAGTTAATGCTAGTTTGTCTTTTAGTTTGTCCATTTCATTAAGTGCTTGTCTTAGGTTTCTATCTGCTGAAGAATGTGCTTGACTTCTACTGTCCCAAGTTCTTAATCTCTCAATTGAACTCTTGACACTTGCAGATAGTGGTTTTCCTGTTGAATCTTTGTTAGCTGCACCAATTACTGTGGATAATCCCATGTCATGCATTGTAAGTGATGTTCCTGCACCTGTTCTTGCTTTGTTACCTTCATCATTTGAAAAAGAACGCCATTCTGCACCTGTATCTGCAATTTTATCTGATACTACAAATCCACATTTTCCACAAAATAACTCACCAGTATTCTCATCGGTAATCATTTTTTTATCACCGCAAGCAGGACATTTTGAACCTGTAATCATTTGATTTCTAAGCATAATGCATCAATTGCTACATTTGCCTTATTATCCATTTTACATAATTTCTACCGGTTATTTGTGTGTAGGTTGAGCTAACTAGTTTTTTCTTAAAATTTAGAACTTTAACTCAATAAACAATATGCGTATGACGGTGTGAATGATGGATACATTATACTAGTTTTATCTTCTACATGTTTCAAACCTATAGAATGACCTAACTCATGTGTCATGATCGTTTCAACACTGTCTACATCATACAATTGGAAACTTCCATCACAATTGTAATCTCCTAATGTAACTTCTACAACTCCTTTACCTAGATGCGCATGTCCTAAAACTCCGTCTCCTATGTTTCGAACTACCCATGTTATCCAAACATTTGCTTCATGTTTCAAATTTGTAATCTCAAACTTCATTTTTGCTTTTTGATTGTTTGTTGACAATTCTTGTTCTTCCCAAAATGCAAATGAATTACTTAGTGTACTTACATGATCTAATGGCAATCCTGAAGGCTGTTCATTGATGTAAACTTTGTAGTAGATGATGTATGTGTCATCAATAACCTCGTACGTAGGATCTGGGAAACTACTAGATGCTTTTTTTACCTCTTCTTCAAAATTCCATTTTACATAATCTCTAAGGAATTTTTTGATTACATCTTGACTAGGATTTGGATATTCAATGTATCTTTTTTCTTTTGTAATGTTATTTGAAATATCTCTGAGATATTTTGTAAATAAATAAAATTCGTGATCTAACTCTTCTTGTGTTTTTTCTACTGTGTCCTCTATTTTGATTGTGATTAATCCATTTTCTATCATGTATTGTATTCCTTGCACAAATGCTTCATCTTCAATTTGACCATCTGCCCACCATCCTGCATTATTTTTTATCCATTCTGGGATTTTTTCCTCAGTAGTATTTTGGGTCTCCACTGGTGGAATTTCAATAATTTTATTATTTATCATATATAGTAATGCTGAAACAAATTCTGAGTCATCAATGTTGTCTGTTGACCACCATTTTGCTATTGGTTTTACCCAATCTGGTATTGATGAAATTGCCTGTTTCTCTAATTCTTTGGGTTTTTCTGTTGGTGTGTATGGGTATTTTGAAACTACCTTGTCTACAAATTCCTTGTAATTCTGTATGACTGTACTGTTTGGTCTTTCTTTAAGGGCCTTTTCAAAATATGATGTTGCTTCTTGATATTCTCCCAAGTTTCCAAATCCCACTCCCATTCCAGCTAATGATATGACGTCATTTGGTCTGTGTTGTAAAACCGTGAAGAACTGCTCTAAAGATTTTCTGTGATCTCCCATATTGCTGTGTGCTATTCCTTTCATCTTTAACGTGGAGATGTTGTTTGGTGCGATTTCTAGTATGTCATCATAAATTGTTATGGCTTGATTATAATTCCCATTAGAAAAAAACTCCATTGCTTGATTAAACATTATCTCTGGTTCCTCACTTGTTTGAGCAAATGAAACTCCTGCAATACTTTGTGTACTGAGTATACTGATTACTAAAAGACAAGAAATTTTTTTAAAATAATTTGACATGATTAGTGACTGTTTTGTGGTTTATTTCTATTTTCTACTGATTTGTATGTGTATAATCTTCAATTTTTTCTATACCTTAGAAAATCTTTAATTTATTCGATGTCTGCATTTTGATATTGGAAAAGGTTGGAGCAGGTAACATTATCTATGATCTTCGCAGGAAAATACAACAGGCACAAGCAGACTTGGAGCAATTAGGTGAACCTGTATCTAATATTCCTGAATTAATTGAGACTGCAAACCTCATACGATCTAATGAATACCTTCAGAAAGTAAACATGAAACAAAACGAATTGCTTTCCGTTTATGAGCAATATTCTGAAGCCCTTGAAGAATTACTTTCTACGGTATTTGAAATTCAAAATGATCTCAAAGAAATCGTAAAAGAACAATCGTCATTACTTTCAAAACCAAAACGTACTTCTACAAAGCGAAAAACAAAAACTACAAAAAAATAGTTATTTTGATACGTGAATAATATCCCCTGCTATTACTCTGCTTACATTCTTGTTATTGGATACCACAAGGGCTCCATCATCATCAATCCTGATTGCTTTTCCTTCAATCTCACCATCAATTGTGTTTATTTTTACATCTTTTCCAATTGTTGATGATCTTTTAGTCCATTCTGAAATGATTTTTTTTGTTTGCTTTGAATCTAATAGTTTGTATATTTTCTCCAATTCTACCAAAAAGGATTGTACTAATTCAACGGGTCTAATTTTTGACTTGTGTTCATTTAATGAAGCCACTCCGTAAAAGTTTGGTGTTCCTTTGAGATTTTTTTCAATATGCTTTACATCCACATCAAAATTAATTCCAACACCCAATACTAAATTCTCAATTTTGTTTGATTCTAATGATACGTCTACTAGCATACCTGCCAGTTTTTTGCCTTTGATTGTAATGTCGTTTGGCCATTTTAACTCTGGAGTGATTTTGAATGTTTTTTCTAGTGCTATTGATAATGCTAATGCTGATGCAATTGGAAATAATGTTGTCATAGTAATGTCAAATTTTGGATGTAAGATAACAGAAAACCATATTCCTCCTTTTGGTGAAACCCATTTTCTTCCAGATCTTCCTCTTCCTCCAGTTTGTTTTTCTGCTACAATTATTGCGCCACTATTTTCAGAATTCTCTGCCATTTTTAGTGCCTGGGTTTGTGTGGAATCTGTTGAATCAAAGTAAAATGCCTTCTGTCCCATTATCTTTGTCTTCAACCCTGAAGTAATTTCCCAAGGGAGTAACACGTCAGAGTTTTTTGTTAGTTTGTATCCTAGTTTTTGTTTTGATTCCACCGTATATCCTAACTCTTGAATTTTTTTGATATGCTTCCATACTGCAACCCTGCTAATTCGTAATACATCACTCAAATCTTGTCCAGAAAGATATTCTGTATTGTGGGTTTGCAAAAATGTTAGAACTTTGGCTAACCCTGGATTGTCAAATGAATTATAAATCAATTATAGTCTGTTTTTGTTTCAAGTATAAAATTTACACTAGAAACCAATGTCGATGTCAAAACCGCCATCGTCCATACCACCATCGTCCATACCACCATCGTCCATACCACCATCTGGCATACTTTCGGCTGGAACATAATCACCCATACTGGCACCAATCATACTAAACATCATACTAAACATCATGATGTCCATGACTCCAAAAAACATCATCATTGGGAAAAATGATCTGTTATCGTCCATGAACCCTTGAAGCTTTTTCTTATCGCCACTTTGGTATAATGCTTGCATTTGATTCCATTTGTCTTTAATTTCATGTAATCTGTGGTCCAATTCGTTTGAACCTTTTTCAGTAACTTTTAACTCAATTTTTTTGCCTAGCCATCCTTTCTTTTCTTCTACTTTGATCAAGCATTTCTCTTCTAATTTCTCTAAAATTGAATTAAGTTCTTCAGGTTTAATTTGAGTTGATCTCTGAATTTTGTCAAATTTTTTCTCGCCTCGCCTGATTGCTCCTAAAACTATGACATCTTTTGCCTCTTCTTCCATGCTTCACCTAAAACATATTTCATTAAAATATTCTCTGTTTAAAGCAAATTCTTTGATTTTAATTCAGAAATCACAGCTGGAATTCCCTCTTTGTAAGAAGGATATTTGAATTGATAAATTTTAGAAATTTTTTGGTTAGACACCTTCATAGATGTAGTTAATAGTTTTATTAAATCTGAACCCAATACAGCTTTTGCCAAGAAATTGGGAACATTTCCTGGATGCTTTGCGCCTATTTGATCTGCTGTATAATTCACAAATTCTTTGAAAGTAACCGGCACTGAATCTGCTACAATATACGATTCTCCAAATCCTTTATTTTCATAAACTGCAATTGTACTCCCTACTGCATCATCTACATTCACAAAACCTTTGAAATATTTTCCTCCTCCTGGAAGTTTAAATGATTTTTTCAATAATCTTTTAATCAACATTTGATAAAACCATCCTTCTGCACCATATACATCACCAAAATGCACAACTGCAAAGTTAATTCCCTTCTTCTTACATTGTTCCTCAAGAAATTCTTGTGCCTGTAATCTAATTTTAACAAAATTTGTGTCTGGATTATAAGGATTGGATTCATTTATTGGATTATCTCCAGGATTTCCATATGCTCCCAAACCTGAAATGTAAATGATGGATTTTGTTTTATCTTGAATTGCCTTAAACAAGTTTTTGGTACCTTCTAGATTCACTTTTTCTAAAACCTTGACATTTTTTTCAAGAGGAGTATGTGATGCTAGATGAAAAACACAGTCAAAACTTCTCTCACCAAATTCTAAATTGGAATCAGTTAGATCCCCTGCTACTTCATCAGTTTCTGTCTTTGTATGTTTTCCAGGTCTAACCAATGCAGTTATGCTGTAATTTTTTTCTTTTAGACTATGTACAAGTCTTGAACCAATAAACCCAGTTGCACCCGTAACTAAAACTGATTCCATATATTGAAAATTGCCTCATATGATTTAAGATTTAGATGATTTTTCACTGGTACCAATTTTTTCAAAAATTATATTTGTGATGTTTGTAGATTAGTCATGGAACGAGACGATCATTCTGATAAACAAATTCAAGACATTTTGTCTATGAAAAAAGTTGCAGTTGTTGGAATGTCAAAAAACCCTTCAAAGGCCGCTCATTATGTTCCCCGATATCTATCTGAAAATGGATTTGACATCACACCTGTAAATCCTTCTGCTGATGAAATTTTAGGAAAGAAATGCTATGAATCTGTATCTGATATTGATGAAGACGTTGAGATTGTAGATATCTTTAGACCTTCTGATGAGGTCTTACCATTTGTTCAAGAAGCAATCAAGAAAAAACCCAAAGTTATCTGGCTACAAGAAGGAATTCACAATCCTGAAGCTGAAAAACTGGCTAGGGATGCAGGGATCACTGTTGTTTTTAACAGGTGTATGTTGGCAGAACATCAAAGATTGTGTTAGTATGGAAAACTTTGAGAATTTCTATCATGATTTGCTTGATCTAGCAAAAAAATATGAAACAAAAAACATTCCTTTGAAAATTGAAAAAGATCTTGAAAATGATATTGTAAAAATATTTGGTGAAAAAATTACTTCATTGGCAAGAGCAAAAAATGGTCTAAATGATGTAACTGAATTATCTTACACTACTGCAGAACACCATCCGTATTGGAATTTGTTGTATAATTGCTCAGAACTTGCTACTACTGTTTTAGAAAAATGGAAAGACTCACTCTCAGATGAGGATTTATCTGATATAGAGTGGACAATCAAAGAACTGGCCCATTCACTTGAAAAAATCAAAAACAAAAACAATGTTGATTCCTAGGCAGAGATAAATATTCTGAGATGAAAATTAGTTCATGCCAATCAAACTTGGACTAATTGGTAAAACCAATACTGGTAAAACTACTTTCTTTAACTCTGCAACCTTATCTTCTGAAGAAATTTCATCTTATCCATTCACTACAAAATCACCTGTGTCTGGAATTGCAAACGCAATTACTCTTTGTGTACATCCTGAATTCAAAATTCAAGATAACCCAAATAATTCAAAATGTGTTGATGGTTGGAGATACATTCCAATTGAGTTAATTGACCTTCCGGGATTGATCAAAGATGCATGGAAAGGAAAAGGATTGGGAAATCAATTTCTTTCAATTGCTGCACAGTCTGATGCATTACTTCATGTAGTTGATGCATCTGGTGGCATAGATTCAACTGGAAAAATCACTGAAGTTGGAACTGGTGATCCAATATCTGATTTTGCTGATATTGAAGAAGAATTGATTATGTGGTACCATAAAATTTTAGAAGGCAATCGTGAAAAAGTATCTAAATTAATTAATTCTGGTTCAGAATTTGTTGATGCTGTAACTGATCTTTATCGTGGAATTGGTGTTAACAAATCCCATGTAAAGGAATCTCTTGTCGCAACCGGACTTGAAGAAAAACAATTTGATGATTTTGATATGGTTGATAGCAAAAAATTTGCATCCTACTTGAGAAAAATCTCGAAACCCACGTTAATTGTTGCAAATAAAATTGATGTAGATGGGGCAGACAAGAATTTTGCTCGATTGCGAGAACGATACAATGATTCTATTGTAATACCTGTTAGTGGAGATAGTGAATTTAGTCTAAGACGTGCTGAACAAAAAGGACTGATAAAATACTCTCCCGGTTCTGAACAATTTGAAATACTAAAGTCTGATGAATTAAATGAAAAACAAACCAATGCTTTGGATTTCATTAAAAAAGGAATAATGGGAGAATACATGCGTACTGGAGTTCAATTTGCGATAAACGTTGCAGTATTCAAACTGCTTAAAATGAATTCCATATACCCTGTTGCTAATGAAACAAAACTCGCTGATAAAAAAGGAAGAATTCTTCCTGACTTGATTTTGCTTAAAGATGGTGCAACAATTAATGATCTTGCAAAAGAAATACACACTGACTTGACAAAAGGCCTTCTTTATGGAAAAGATTTGAGATATAATCTCAGATTACCTGTAGATTATCAACTAAGAGATAGAGATGTTGTGTCTCTTGTTAGTGCTGCAAAAAAATAACTACTTTTTCTTGCTTCTTGGTTTTGTTCTAAGTACTGCTTTGCAACATATACATCTAGGATCATCTATTGCTAAGAAAATCCCACAAAATGTACATCTTTTTTGTCCAATCTCATATCTTATTTTATTTGGTGCTGGTCCTGCTTTGTGCATTTCACAAATACCTCTACATGTTCTACCCATCAATTTCACCTCCTACTTTTTTCAGAATTTCTTTTGTCCTATCTCTGATTGTCACTGCACTAATTCCTGACACTTTTGAAATTTTTAACTGAGGTACCTTTTCCCCGTTTTTGATTGATGCCAGATATACTGCAGCAGATGCCATTGCCATGGGATTTTTACTAGCTGAAACCCCGTTTCTTGCAGAAAGATCTAGAATTCTGTATGCTAATCTTTCTGCCTTTTCTGAAATATTTACAGACTTTGCAATTCGAGTTACAAATTCTGTTGGATGATAAATTTCTGGTGTAATGTCTAGTTCTCTTGAAAGAAATCTGTAAATTCTCTGAATGCTTTTTTTATTGACATTTCCTGCACTTGCGACATCTTGCAGTGTTCTTGGAGTATTTGTCATTCTGCATGTAATGTATATTGCAGCACATAGCATCCCTGCAGTAGATCTTCCTGCAAGAATCTTTTTTGCAGCAATTTTTCTAAATAAATAAGCCGTTTGCTCTATGACTGGCTCTGGAAGTCCTAACTTTGCACCAATTCCATCAAGCATAGTGAATGCTTTTTGAAATGATTTGACAGAATTTGCTGAACGACTATTCCTATCCCACATTCTTAGGCGATAAAACATTCTTCTGTTTTCACTTGACAATCCTCTTCCTGTTGCATCCTTATCTTTAGATTCTATGATGGTTGACAAACCCATGTCTATCATTTTCAATGAAATTTTTCTTCCAACTCTACTATTGGTTTGATATTCTTCACTTGACATACCCAAACTTTCTGGACCACTATCTACAACTCTCTCAGATAAGACAGCACCACAGTTAGTACATGCAACTTCTCCTGTATTCAAATCCGTTATGACCTTGTTTTTTCTACAGGTCTTTTGATGGACAAGTTCTGTAATCATTAGGCTCTCCACAAAAGAATACCGCAGTCTTCACATGAAATACCAAATTCGTATGAATCAATTTTCACATTTCCACAATGAATACAAATTCTTATTTCATTATTCTTAATTTTCAAATTATCGTTGTTTTTTTGAATTAGTTCTTGTTTCATACTATAGTTATGTTTGTAAATTATTTAAGAGAAAGATGATATTTTTTCTAGTGCTAATTTATTGTAGATGTATTTGTTTTTTGTAACCAATTAAAATGAATGTAATTCCTAATAAGAATACTCCAATAGAAATTTTCTCTGCAGTAATAACGGTTGAAGTGTAAAAATGATATACAAAATCTGGTCCCCACACAATCAAATTCTGAATAGGAATTATTGTGGCTGAAATTAGAAAAATTACTCCAAATGCTGTCAGGATATTTGGTTTGTATGGTTTTAAGTGAAACATTCTTTCTATGAAACAGCAACTATGGTTGCCATTGGTTGCTCCATTTCCTTATCTTTAGAAAGTTTCTTTGAAATCATTTGAAATAACTCTTCTTCTGTCTTTGCAATTGCAGCAAATGTTGATTCTAACATACTTTCTTGTGTCATGACCTACTTTGGTCAAAATGATATTTTAGTGTGCAATAAATAAAATTCTAGTGCCAATTTATGACTATTATTTGACAATTATTTATGATGTTGGCACTATGATTATTTTTTAATTTTTATTAAATATGATGATGAACAATACAACTCATGCCTCATATTGTATTTGGTGATAGAATAGATCTAAATGATTTTTCAAAGAAATTCTCTCCTATTTTCAAAAAAGAACCTGTGCTAATAAAAATACAAACGATTTTTGTTGATAAAGATGGGCTGACAGCTCTACTCCCAACAGTTGTAATTTCTGATATTCACCAACAATTTTTAATTGAAATTTCCACCAGAAAAGACAAAACTACTATTCGACTTTATCCTAATACTGATCCTGAAAAGACTGATGGTGTAAAATTGTCTATGGCATTACTTGCTGCACAGATTATGCAAGTTTATCCTGATTTTAATATAACAAAGACAAATTTGTCTGATTATTTGGGGATGGTTAAAATATCATGAAGCAATTCACTATGAAAAGATTCTCAAAACTTCCTCAAGAATATATTTTTCAAATTAGCACTGATGTGGAAAATTTTCATAATATAATGCCAAATTATTTTAAATCATTAAATGTTTTGGATGAAACTAAATATGGCAAACTTGTTGATGAAAAAATTTCCTTTTTGGGCACTACGATTAAAATTAAAACAAAACATGTAATTATTTATCCTAACATACATGAAATTCATATTTTAACAGGTCCCCTGAAGGGAACTTCATTTGTTGAATATTATGATAAAACTGAAGATGGAACTATGGTTACTATTGATGTTAGTTTGAAATTCAACAATTTTTTTAGATTGTTTTCTTTTATGCAAAACATCCTTGCTAAAAAAATGAGTAAAACTATGGATGAGTTTATTTTATCTGTTGAAAAATATGCACTTGTAAACTCTCATGGTTAGCACTATGTTTATTCTTTATCACTAGATAAATATCAATAAGACCACAAAAAATTATGCCAAATGATGTTTTCATAATTGGTGCTGGTGTGGGTGGGTTAACCACTGGTGCATTGCTTGCAAAGAAAGGATATTCTGTAAAAATCCTTGAAAAATCTTCAAAATTGGGGGGCAGAACTGCTTCATTACTGTATAAAAACCACATTTTGGATAATGGATTTCATATTATGCCCTTTTACAAAAAATCTGCAATTTTTGAAGTGTTGAAAAGCATTGGAATTGAATCTAGATTAAAACTGGCAAAAGTGGATGACATTGCATTTCATTCTGATACTGGATTCCATAAATATCCTAAAGGAATGGGTGATTTACTTCAATTATCTTTAATTCCTATGAAGAGTAGAATACGCCTCCTTAAATTACTCCTTCCAATGGCATTTACTTCTATCAAAAAAACTGAAGAATGGGATGACAAATCTCTTACTGAAATAACTAAAAAATTAGATGATGACACAAAGGCCTTTTTTGAAGCCGTGTGCATGTTAGCTTTTGCTGATACTGCTGATCATATTTCATTAGGTGAATTTGCAAGAACCATTATACGTGCAAATCCGTTTAAGGGTGGGACCAGCGAATTTGCATATCCAGATAATGGTGGATATGATTCAATTTCCCATGTCTTGGCAGACTATATTATTGAAAAAAATGGAAAAATCGAGACAAATCAATCTGTAAAAAAAATTGTAATTACTGATTCTAAAGTTACTGGTATTATCACTAAAGATGATTCATTTTTTCCTACAGACTGTGTTGTAATTTCCTATCCGGCATATATGGCCTTAAATCAATTGTTTGATGAAGATATAATTGACAAAAAATTCATAGAAAAAATTAATCGTTTAGACAAAAAAACTGCTGTAGTCGAAGTTCATTTTGCATTGAATTCTAAAATCGATTCAAGACAAGTTGTTTTTCCTGTAGGGGAGCATTATGTTACAAAAGGAATATTTTTCATCTCAAACATTACCCCTTCTGTTTCTCCCTCTGGTGAACATTTGATAATTGCTGGTACTCCTGTAGACCCATCTGTCGCAGATGATTCTAAGAAAATTAAACAAATTGTACAATTGATGAAAACAGAAATTTCATCAATTTATCCAGACTTTAACTCATCTTTACTGTGGGAGAGGCCTATGGCTTGGAAATTAGTTGAATCTGTAGTAAAAGAGCCTGGGATGGTATGGAAATCAAAAATGCCTCACCAAATTCCAGGCATAGAAGGCTTGTTTTTTGTAGGTGATTCTACTGTTAGTTATGGAATTGGAACTGATTCTGCAGCACATAGTTCCATTTTGTGTAGACCAAAGATTGAATCTTTCCTTCAGGTCAAAAAATAGATTAAATCTTTCTTAAAATTTTTGGAAGTTCCTCTAAACCACAATCTGGAATTATTGCACCTTCAAATTTTGGAATTTTTTTTGCTTGAAGTGCATATCCTCCAATTAACACTGGAATATCTGTATGTTCTTTGATTTTTTTAACTAGTCTTTGCCCTGCCATAAGATTATCTTCTAATGTAATTGAAATGAAAACAACTTCCGGTTTATTATTGTCAATAAAACTAAGAATTGATTCAGTTGGCATTGAAACTCCCATATTGTAAACCTTGAATCCTTTAATCGAGAGATATGTTTCCATCACATCACATCCTAAACGATGTTCTTCTCCTATTGGCAAACAAATGAGGATCTTTTTCTTTTTTCCTGTACTTGACACCGTATCCATAATTATTTTGACAAGTGTTTGGGCAACGTTACTTGCAACATGTTCCGTAGCAATACTAATTTTTCCTGTGGCCCACTCGTCGCCAATTTTATACATTGTGGGTTTTAGAATTTTATCAAAAAAATCTGATGTATTAAATATTTTTATATATTCATCGTAAATTTTCATAGATTCTTGTATGTTACCTTCTGTTAATTTTTTGTATAATTGCTGTTTTGATTTTTTTGTAGCATCTTCTCTTTTCTTGATATCTTTTGGATTGTATAATGCTAAAACTGATAATACTTTAGGATCATTTCTGTAGTCTACTGGAATGTCATCTTTTACTACTTCGGATGCTTTTCCAAGATATTTGATAATTTCTTGTTTTGAAGTGCTCTTTTTTGAATCCCAGATGCTTTTAACTAAATACAGGTATTGATCTGATTTTACTTTCTTTGCTCTTATGTATACCATAATTTTCTTTAGTGGTATGTTATATAACTAATGCTAACTCCATTTTCTAGTGGTAAATTATCATTTAAGTGGATAATTTGTGATTCTTTATTCGTACATTGTTCAAAAATTATTATGATTTGGCACTAGTAACAATAATTATCACTAGTTTAAATAATTTTGAAACGCATAATCATCCATGTATAAAATTCATCAAAAAAGGAGACATGTCTAATGGATAAAACAATTCTTTTTACAGGCATTGCCTTGATTGGTCTTGGTGGTGGATTTTTAGCTGTACAAAACTTTGATGCATCACTACATTCAGCATTTGTCACTGGAGGATATCTCTGGTTAGGGATGGGTGGTCTAACAATTGCATTAGGTTTTAATGTCAAAAAAGAGAAACAAAACCCACAAATGATGGGAGCACTAAGATAAATGGAACAAATGGTTTATCAATCTCCTACCTCTCATTACAAACCTTTTTCAATTTTGGTTACTGGTGCCACTGGTTTTATTGGCTCAAGATTAATTTCATCATTAGTTTCTTCTGGTTATACAGTAAAAGGTCTTAGTAGAAAACAATTACCTGGTAATGATAAAGTAAAATACGTTAAAGCAGATGTTTTCAATTTTGATGAATTAAAAAATGCAATGGCTGGTATTGACACTGCATATTATTTACTTCACTCTATGGAAGGAGATAAAGGAGATTGGCAAGAATTTGCTAAAAGAGAAAAAATCCAAGCTCAAAATTTTCTTAGAGCTGCAACAGAGTCTGGTGTAAAACGAATTATCTATCTTGGCGGTTTAGTTAATGATGATCTTGATCTCTCCCCACATATGCGTAGTAGAAAAGAAGTTGGGGAAATTCTTGCATCAGGTGATATACCTGTAACTGAATTTAGGGCTTCTATAATTATCGGCGCAAAAGGTGGTTCTTATGCCATGCTTCGTTATCTTGTTGAAAGATTGAGGGTTATGGTTTGCCCATCTTGGGTAAAGTCCTTAGCTCAACCCATTGCAGTAGATGATGTAGTAGAATACCTTACTAAATCTCTCTCAAAACCTGAAACTATAGGTAAGATTTTCGAGATTGGTGGTCCTGATAAAATAACTTATGAGGAATTAATGCGTGTTTATTCTGCATATCTGAACAAGAATCTGTTTGTCATACAAATTCCATTTTTGACTACTAGACTATCGTCGTATTGGGTTGATCTTATCACTCCTGTTAAAGCATCACTTGCAAGACCTCTGATAGATAGTTTGGTTCATGATACTGTAGTTACTGATGATTCTATCACAAAAATTATTCCTATCCACCTAAAATCAGTTCGTGAAGCAATCGATATTGCAACAAAAGAAATGAAATCAGATCCTCCTCAAATGGAACAAAGAGAGGAAAAAACAGGTTTCAAAATTAACCAAAAACTAATTCAAATTTCTCTATTTGCATTAGCTGTAATCGGTTCAAGTTACTATTGGTTAGATGATAGAACTGATGTCTATGAACCACTATGGTTGATTGGTTCTGCAATTTGGTATGTTACAATTGTATTTGCAATAATATTCATTCACAACAAAACTCGTTTGGGATACTTGATTGCAGGTGTGTTGTCTTGGATTACCTTGGCCTTCTGGTTGTTTGATAACTACTATGTGTTGTTTGAAACATCACTGATTGCAAATCCTCCAAATGATTTGATGATCATAAGAAATTTTGTTGGCATCTTTGTAGTTATATTGACTGTTATTGCATCTCACAACTTATTCCACAAGGTAATTGATTATCAATACAAAGGCAAACCAATATGATTGAATTTATTGGTAAACTCTTACAAAAGAATTCTTTGAAACATTAATGTCTTCAAATTTTTCTGGATGAATTATTTTTGCCAGTATTTCTATTCCTTCAATTGTTCTGATGCTAGGTTTACTGAAAAATGAATTGGCATCTACTGCAAAAACAGCCTGATTTTGCACTGCTTTGAGGCTGTTCCACCGCTCATCTTTTTCTAATATGTTACTGTATTCTGAAATTGTTCGCTTTGTATCAAATCCACATGGCATGAGAATTATTATGTCTGCATCAGAGTTTGATATCTCTTCAAAACCCATGCGTCTTGAATGCTCTCCTGTTTTGCTTATTGTGTTCTTTCCTCCTGCAATTTCTATCATTTCTGGAACCCAATGACCCGCTGTAAAAAATGGTTTTATCCACTCAATTGCTAGAACTTTTGGAATATTGGCATGTCCTGCATTTCTTATTTTTTGAATTCTTTTTTTCAATAACTCTGAAATTTCTTTTGCCTTACCATCTTCTCCTAAAATTTCTCCTAACTTGATTACTGAGTGCAAAATTTCTGATATATTATGTGGATCCATTGAATGAATTATTGGTTTTTTATTGAGAACTCGCAATGCATTGTTAACCTGATTGGTGTATGCGGCACACACTTCGCACGTTTCTTGAGATATTATGAGATCTGGATTGGCATCCTTTAGATTTTTTTCATTTAAAATGAAAATATCTTTTCCCTCTTTAAGAAGTTGGCATGTTTGTGTATTGATTTCATTGCTTGATAACATGTCAGAATCTATTACTGAACTAATTACTTGGGGTTTTGAAATTGCTTCACTAGGGAATTTGCATTCGTGTGTTACACCGTATATCTTATCTTGAACTCCAAACTCGTATAGTAATTCTGTTGCACTAGGTAAGAATGAAACAATTCTGTTTATTGTCATGACCATTCTTGACATTTGGGAATAACAAGTGTTTACTTCTCGTCAATTTCAATAATTAGTCAAGTTATTAGGTACAAATCAGGCATGAATTTCAATGTCTTTGAATTCTCAAGATATCCGTCGTTCAATTTTAACAAAATGGCATGATACATTATCAAAATATGGAAATTTGTTTTCTTCTGATTCAATCAGTGGAACCAGCCCTCCGTCAATATTTGTTGGATCGTACAATTATCCTCAAGTCTTTGTTGGTCCAATGGTTCCTCCAATTCATGGTGATACTAGTTTACTTGACAGTCCTGAAAAATGGACAGGAAAATCTTTAGAAGAAATTGTAAACTTTAGATTGAATTTAGTTCGTGGTACACAAAAAATGTCCGTTGATAAAACTGATGGACGATACATTGAAAATTTACAGGAAGTTGCAATGTCTTCAAAACCAACTGATTCTGATTTGATTTTTCAAAAATCTGTATCTTCTAGTATTTCTCTTGACGGGGAAAGCGCCCCATTTGGTCCTGTTGGAGAAATAAAATCTGCCAAATTTTCTGGAACCTCTTCTGTAAAGTCCATTGAAAAAACATACTATGACAAAGATTTGAAAGCACAGGATGCCGTTATGAATTTGTACAATTCTGGAATTGATATTTCAAAAATTCAAAAATGTTTTAGCATTGGAATGCTTGGTCAAAAAAGAAAACTTGTTCCAACCAAATGGAGTATAACTGCAACTGATGATATTATTTCAAAATCTCTTGCAGATGAAGTATTGGATTATGGATTAATTGATTCTTGTAGGGTTTTTTCATACGCTCATCTTGGAAATAATTTCTCTGTGGTTTTGTTCCCTCATCGATGGATATACGAGATGGTTGAGGCTTGGTATTCTAACGGTATTCTTGGATTTGGTTCTGATTATGAGGATGCTCGTGGCATTGGTCATCCTCCTGCAATAGCAGGTGCATATTTTGCTGCCAAATTAGCAGTACTGGAGTATCTAAATGAGGAAAAGATTCAATCAGGAGTTGTAATTTTACGAGAAATTCGTCCTGAATATGCAATTCCTGTGGGTGTATGGCAAGTTCGTGAAGGAATTCGTGAAGCAATGAAACAAACGCCTGTCATCACAAATGATTTTGATCATGCACTGAATTTGGCATCTGAGAAAATGAGTATTAGCAAGTCTGAATGGCTTTCTCATGGAAATATTTCAAAATTAATGAGACAAAAAACCCTTTCAGACTTTTTCTAGCTTTTCTGAGATAACATTTGAAACAAATTTCCTGGTTGTGGATCTGAATATAATAGAAAATATGTTTGACTTGCAAGATATGTGTTATTGAATCGATAAATAATTGGATTTATCTCAGATAATATTTTGCCGATAGTTATCTCCTCTCTTTTGAACTCATTTAATAATTCAAAAAATTGTTCTTTTTCTGACTGACTGAAATTTTTTGAGAAATATCCAAAAATATGCATTATTACATTTGAATGTGATTTTATGGTAGGAGATCTTTCTAGTGCAATCTTTAGATGTTTTTCATATTCTGACATTATGTCTAGTAGTGAGATTTTTTTGTAACTTGCAACAATACTCCCTAAAATTTTTAGTTGATCTTGATTATGTGCCATGATCATGTATTTATTCATGGCTTGAAACGAAACAAGATTTTTGATTTTACCTTGTTTCACATCTTCAAATCTTTCTAAGACATATTCCTTGATGTCTTTCTCTGATAGTTTTGGTGTGTCTATAATCTCTTGTTTTTCACTCACTCTAGAAGATCGACTCTGTTTGCATATAAACAAGGACAGTCTGTAATTCATTTACCACTAGTTTTGTTGGCCAGAATGATATTATTTAGCACTAGAAATATCAGTTACCACTAGCTTATATAGGATAAGTGTAAAAATGCATTAATGAAAACCGCAATAACTGCAATTGCCGCAATACTTCTAATTACTACCACTGTTTCTTCTGCACATGCAGAAGTTCCATCCTGGGTAAAGAACAATGCAGGTTGGTGGGCCGATGGCTCCATTTCTGAATCTGATTTCCTAAAAGGAATTGAGTTTCTAATTAACGATGGAATAATTCAAGTTCCTCCAACAACTGTATCTTCACAATCCTCTGAAGGTGTTCCATCCTGGGTAAAGAACAATGCAGGTTGGTGGGCCGATGGAACCATTTCTGATGGTGAATTTGTAAATGGAATTCAGCATTTGATGTCTATGGGACTAATCACAGTTGCTTCAGCAGAACAAACTGGTGACCTCAAAAACACTGATTCAAAGTTAGCAGAATTAGAGGCCGAACTTGAGAAATGTTCTGAAATTACTAAAGCCTACAAACGACTTGATTGTGAAAAACCTATCAAACAAGCAATCAAAATACACGAATACAAATCTAATGCTCAAAAATTTGACTTGGGACCAATTACCTATTATTGGACCGGACTTGGCTCTGAAGGAAATGAGTTTAAGATTACTGCTACAGGCCAACCTCTATTGTCAATTAGAATGCTTGCTGAGAACACCAGTTCTGAAATTGCTGCACTAAACTGTACTAGTCCACAAATATGTGCGTATGATGTATGGGATGGCTCAAAGGCCTTCAAATACTCTGGCATGGACTTTACTAGTGGACAAATTGTGTTAAATCCAGGAGATGCTAGAGAGTTTAACATTCTCTTTGGTCCAAACATTGGATATGGTGGAACCGAGTTTGAATATGATTCCTCAAAAGACTATGTCTTTAGAATCGCAGAAGACTTTGGCAGCGCAAATATTCCTCTAAACATAGAGTAATATCCACATTTTCTTATTTTTTACCTTTTTGAAGTAATTTTTTATTGTGTTAAAATACAATAGCATAAATTCTGGATTTTATCATGTATGATACTAACATGAGTAATGTTTCCGTTGAGAAGTCTTTTTCAAATTATGGGGTTTATGAAATTGACGACTCTTTAACCTTGAATCTCCCAAATACTGAGATTAGGATCAAAAAAATTAGCCATAATGTTTTTTCATATGTTCGAAAAAACACTGAAGATGATTTAACTGAAAAAATCATTCCTGTAAAATCACCTACATTACAAATCGAACTATGTCCGATCAGACCTTTGAATTTCCCTGCAAGGCGAACTGATTATGTTTATTTGGATTTTGAAACTCCTGTTTTTTTATCTGAAAATTCATCCGCAACAATTTTTGCATTATGTCCAATCGAAATAGGAGTGTTTTTTGTACATGATAATCACAAAGATTCTTTGGATTGTTTTACATGTGATCCAACTAATTCTCGTTTTTGTCTTTATGGTTCGCCTGAATCTGGAACTCTATGTAAATATGCAAAAACTCAGATTGTTGAATCTTATGATGATTCTACACCTTTTGTGAATGCTGTATTGAAAATAAACCTTCGAAATGAACTCACTAAAGGCTTTAGTATCGGTAAAGTTGTTTTTCCTATATCTGACAATTCTGTTTATTATCAAAATTCAAAAGCAATAACTGATTCTGTAAATGCAATATTGAAGAAAAAACTAACTCTTGAAATAATAGATGTAGATCCTGAAAAAATACAAACCGATTTTATTTTGTCTCCAACATATGAAAGAGTTGAATCTACAAAACGTATGGACATGGGTGTTGATTAATGGTTTTTGAGTCTTTAGGTTCTTTATCTGAAATTGAAATTGTTGGTGGTTTGACTTTGCTTACATTATTGATTGGTGGAATTATCATGGCCATTGGAGTAATTATTGCAAGAACTGTGCGATTATTATTTACAAAATACTATGCTCCAAAATTACCTCAAGATTCTGCAAAAAATTTAGGTAAACTGATTTACTTTGGAATAATCATTTTATCTTTTTTGGTTTTCACATCTACCACCGGAGTTGATTTTTCTGGTTTGCTTGTTGCAGGAGGTATTTTTGGTATTGTGATTGGTTTTGCTACTCAATCTGTTGTTTCTAATTTGATATCTGGTATTTTCTTGATGATTGAAAAACCTGTAAAACAAGGTGATAAAATTGAGATTCCTGGTTCTGATGTTGTCGGAACTCTTTTAGATATTAGTACATTTTCTGTTCGCGTTAGGAAGTTTGATGGGACAATTATTAGAATTCCCAATGAATCTTTTTTTACATCAAACATACGTTCTCTTTCGTCTACCCCTGTAAGACGTTCTGAGGCTATAATCGGAATTGCATATAAAGAAGACATTGAAGGTGCGATATCTGTTATTGAAAAAGAAATCCGTAAGTCTATGAGCTTTGTTTTAATTTTACCTAAACCTGAATTTCGAATTAATGAACTAGCTGATTCTAGTGTGAATATTGAAATTTTGGTTTGGCACCCAAGAGATGATTGGGACCAAGTGGGCCCTATTTTACTTAAAGTTGCTAAAAAGGCATTAGATGATAATGGTATAGAAATCCCATTTCCTCAACGTGTTATTTGGAATGCAAAAGAATAGTTATGCTGTTTTCACAGACATCTTTTGTGATTGTCTTTTCTTAATTAGACTGTACATGATCATTCCAACATTAACAATTGAAACAATCTCAATCAAGTCTACTCCATACAAGAACCAATCAATTACCGGATGAACTCTTGAAACAAGTCCTGCTTCTAACATGATGTCTGCATTCCAAATCATGTGTGGAACTTGAATGAATTGAATGATTGCAATCACGATTATACTTCCAAGTATTTTGTTTTCATACCATTTCCAAAATTTATTCCATGCATTCATGGATTGATTTAGTTTTTAATTCTATTAAACAACACGAAAATTAGACCAAACTAATTAGACTGAACTAATTTTTTTGTGCGTAAGTTTTTGTGAAATTAGCTAAAGCTTTTCGTTTTTCTTTTTCTTTTTTTAATGATAACGATTACTGGTATGCTGCATATTGCAATAAAAATTCCAAAAACAATCAGAATTGAGAAATAATCATTAACAAATAATTTTGTGTCTAGCCATGCTTTAGGTAACAATGTAAACATATTCTCTCCTGAAAAATCCTCTATTTCTCCAACCGCCAAACTATATTTTCCACTTTGATTTTTTTCATCGGTAACAATAATGAAATATTTACCATCACTGGGTATTTCTGTTCTCAACTCCTGTCTTTCCCAATATGTCACTTGACCAAATGGTTCATAGAATTCATTTCCTGGAAACCCTTTTTCATAAATTATTTTTTGTATGTTTGAGTTATCCTCTTTCATTAACACAAGACTGGGTGAATAATCTTCTAGTCCCTCAATTTTTGGAATTACAATACTTGCATAAAATGAATCTCCTTTTTTGGCATCAAATGTGTAAAATTTTGCCTCATTTGTGCCTAGATTTTCATAAATTGCCCATGAAATTTTATGATCCGGAATCAACAACGCAGACTCGAAGTCTCTATGCGAATCATCATGGCTAATTAGTTTGTGACCAAACGCTTGATTCGTAGAAACTAGAATTAGAACAAA
The DNA here is from genome assembly GCF_006740685.1 of Candidatus Nitrosopumilus sp. SW. Classification (NCBI taxonomy): domain Archaea; kingdom Thermoproteati; phylum Nitrososphaerota; class Nitrososphaeria; order Nitrosopumilales; family Nitrosopumilaceae; genus Nitrosopumilus; species Candidatus Nitrosopumilus sp. SW. The sequence continues at coordinate 1,441,386 of NZ_CP035425.1, forward strand.
TATCAAGAAATGGGTTTTTTTCATATCATATACTTCCTTTACCTTAAAACGATTCTCAGATTACCTCGCTAAGTTTTTTTAATTTTTTTAAATTTGTAATTTCTATATCGTTACTTAATGTAACAATTTTTGCAAGTTTGGGATTTGCATCTTTGCCTAATTTCAATATGGTATCTCCTTGAAATCTAATTTCTAGTGTAACATTTTCATTTTTGAGTTTTTTTGCCAGATTTTTTGCTTCAGATAATTGCTTTATGATTCCAGGTTTCTCTGACACTTTAATTGGAATATCTATTATGTCTAAAACTCTTAGGTTCTCTTTTGCTGAAAAATTTATTGAGGGCTCATTATTGCACTTGACACTCAAATTCCCATTTGATAAAGATAATAAAAAATTGGCTGAGAGATTGATTTTTTTCATTCTCACTAACCTCACTTTGCTGTAATTGTCAGCTTACCTGTTAGGGCAACTGTTCCTGTGGGGACAACTTTACCATTTTTTTCAACCTTGCCTTTCATCTCAAGATTGTCAAAATCATAAGTGATTGAGGCGTGTTTTTCTGTCAGTTTGTCAAATACTTCTGCAAGTAAATTTGCCCATTCTTGCTCTTCTGCCATGGAAGATGTACTGTTTTATCATATTTAACATAGTGATAAATTTTCAACTAGTGCTAAATTTTTTAAAAATATCTTTTGCTTTTTTTGATTCGACACTGTGTTCTACTATGGGGCTTGGATATTCTAATTTTTCAGGGAATTTTTTCCATAATTCATGAATAGTTTTACTAGGGACATCACTTAATTCTGGAATCCATTTTTTAATATATTTGCAATCAGGATCAAATCGTTTTTGTTGAATCCATGGATTAAAAATTCTAAACCATGGTTGGGCATCACAACCTGTTGATGCAGACCACTGCCAATTCCCAACATTTACACATGTATCATAATCAATCAGTTTTGTACTGAAATATCTCTCCCCCCACCTCCAATCAATATGCAAGTCTTTTGTTAGAAATGATGCCACAATCATTCTGACTCTATTGTGCATCAGTCCTGTTTGATTTAACTCCCTCATACCTGCATCCACTATTGGAAATCCTGTTTCTCCGTTGGCCCATTTTGAAAATACTGATTTATCTTTTTTCCAGGGAATTTTTTGAAAATTTTTGATAAATTCTTTTGAATAACTTTGTGGAAAGTGATACATCAAATATGTAAAAAAATCTCTCCAAAAAAGCTCTGAAATGATGGTGTGATTTGCGCCTAGTTCTTTTTTACATTCTAGAAAAATTTCTCGAATGGAACAAGTCCCAAATTTGTTATGTGCAGATAATAATGACGTTCCATTTTTTGCCGGAAAATCCCTTTCTGAATCATAATTTCTCAAATTTTTCAAATTCTTTAGTAATTTTAAACATGAACTTCTACCTCCTGGCAGAAGAAATGTATTTTTTCTCTCTTCTTTTAAGAAATTTTTTGATGTACTTTCAAATTTAATTTTTTGACGTGCAAAGTTTCCAAATTTGTATTTTTGTGGATTTCTGACTGGTAATTCTTTTGCCTTTCTAAAAAATGCTGAAAATACTTTGTAGGGTTCTCCCTTTATTGTCTTAATTGTATCTGGATCTTGTAATAATGAATCCTGAGTTAAAATAAAATCCATTTTGTTTTTGTGACATTTATTTCTGATTTTATTTTCTCTCTTTATGCTAAACGGTGTATAGTCTTTGTTCATAAAAATTGCATCAATTCTGATTTCTTTGATAATTTTTTGAATAACTTTTTCATAGTTTCCTGAAAAGAAATATAATTTTGATTTATTTTCTTTTAGTTGCGCATCTAAATCTGAGAGAGATTCTTTTAAAAATTGTAATCTGAATTCACTGAATTTTGGATTTGATTTTGAAATAATCTTTTCATCCCAAATGAAACATGGAAAAACTTTTGAAGAGAATTTTGATGCATTTATCAAACCTGTGTTGTCTTCAAGACGTAAATCTCTTCTAAACAAAAACAGAGAATTTTGATATTTTCTCATTTAATCTGTCACCATTTCTCAAATTTTCTATTCAAATTAACCACTTTTTGGAAATTCAGAAAAATAGTTTTCTGATCCTTATTTTTGTGATTTTATAAAATCTACTATGGATAGAATTTTCCCCATATCTGCAAGGTGTCCATAACTTTTTTTATTTCCGAATGGTGACTTTTTTTGTGGCTCATTAGTCATTGTACAGTATAACATATTTCCGCTTTCAAGGGGAACGGTAATCCTCTTAATTTTTTCATATGATGCTATCGTATACATTCCATTTCCAATGTAATTTTTTACACGTGCATTTTCATCCCATCCATGTAATGCTCTTGTCAATGTTTGTTTTGTTTCTTCAAATGGAACCAAATTTTTTAGACCTTCTCTTTGACTCCACCATAATATCTCGCCTTTGTTATTTGATACGGCTGCAAATCTAATATCCTTGTTAAAATCCATCAACATGTTGAGGAGTTTTTCTAATTTTTCCATAAGAATCATCTATCTTTTTTGTTAATAAATTTTTTAAATTACTCTGCTAGTGCTAAAATCATTAAAAATTAACTTGTTACTACTCAAATGTGTTGACAAAGTCTACAATTGACAAAATCTTTCCCATTTCAACTAATTTTCCATAACTATGTTTTTTTGTATTTTTCATAGGGGTGTTGTCTACGCTCAAAAACAACATGTGAAATGCATCTATAGGGAGAGTTACTCTTTTAGTTTTTTCAAATGATGTAATATGGTATAATGGCTGTCCTAATGGGACTCTGTCTGCTGCCTTGGATCTGTCAATCCAATCATCTGATTCCCGCTTTAAAGCTCTCTTAGTTTCAGACAATGGGACTTGTAATTTGTTAGATGATCTTTTGGAACTCCACAAAATCTCCCCTTTGGTATTACTAATTATTGCAAGCCTGATATTCTCATCAAAATCCATCAACATATTGAGAACTTTCTCATAACGGCTCATAGGAAATCTTAAACTTTAGATAATAAAAAGAATTTGTTATTTATAAACAAGTGCTAACGATTTTGCTGAACGGATTAACTTATATCTTATTTTTAAAAATCTCTTTGTATGGGAAAACACTATGAAGGTTTTGTCGGTAGTATATGGGATGAATTTCCTCAACTAGCCGAATGGCACGATGATGATCCTAAGTTACTTCAGAAGTGGAGTTTAGATAAATTCATTGAAGCAGGATATCATAACTTTCATGCAGAAAGAAAGCAATTATACCATATCAGTAAACTAATCGAAAACTATGCAAGAGATAATGAGCAACCACTACTTGCAACTTTTGAAACAATAGCTCGCTACAAATTTGTTGAAAATAGATACCAAAAATTAATTGAGAAAATACCAAAAATTTGGGTTGTTGCAGACTATGGAAAAACAAGTCTTACAACTCCGCCAAAAATTGAAGTGATTAATTGTAAGGATACTGAACTTGTAGATGTTTGGAGTGTTATTACAAGAGGACCTTATGGTACATTTGGATTAATTGCAGAAGAATATGAAGATGGAAAATTTCGAGGATTTTTCACTCTAAATCAAAATGTTTGTAGATTGGCAGTAAATTCCATGGGTAAAATTTTGGGGAAAAAATTCAGTCTTCAATAATTTTACAAGTTTTAAAATGCGTTTAAAATAATTTTTACTTTAGAAATTTGATTATGCCCATGCAAAAATTTGTTTATCATGATAACGTATTCCTAAAAACATCCCAAGAGTAATTCTAGACCTATCTCCCAAAATCTTTGTGACTTCGTGATAATAATTTGGATTAATAATTACAAGATCTCCATTGTTTATGTTTGACAACCTGCAAAATTCTGTTGATACTACATTTTGAGAATAACCAAAATCTATGTTTCTATATCTTTCATCCTTTTTCTTCCATTGATTTTTGTAGATTATTACATCTCCTCCTAATTCTGATTCTTGTAAATGTATGACACATGATAGTTGATGATCAATATTTGAAACAAAATATTCTTTTCCTTCATATTGGACATTGTCTTTGTGGATAGGAATTGATTTACCTTTTCTATGAATTCTAATAACAAATGGTGAAAAATGACCTTCAGATTGTTTTGCTAAAGACATCGAAAAGGATGGCAATGAATTATTAATCATTGCATCAACCCTGAGTAAAGGATTTTGAACTTTTTTGAAAATACAATCCCATGTTTTTTGAAATTCTTTTGATTTGTAAAAATATTCTTTCTTTTTTGTTGTATGTGCCATTAAAAATGGCCCAATGTGTTCAAGTTGTGTTTTATCAAATTTTGTCTTTGATTTTTCTATTTTTTTGACTAAACTGATACATTGATTTTTTGAATAAAAATTTTTGATTACTAATGCAGGAATTTGGCCCGATAGAAGTTTTTTAAAATTCTCACCTGAAATATTTTGATTTTTAATTATTATGGGCTTCCACATTAGTACCCTCCAACTCCTGAATGAGAAACTTTGGCAACTACCATACCGGATTCATCTCTATCTTGAATCTCACATTTTAGAAATGCATCTTGAGTACATTGCTTTAAAATTTCCATGTTCCACTCTGACTCGTTGTGTGGTAATCCTGGAATATCTGCCTGAATTATTTTTATTTTTTCAACATCTGAATAATTTTCTTTATTGCCATTTTTCCTATGTGTGACATTTAAAATAAAAGAATTGGATGACAAAATGTCAGAGCCGTTTCCCCATATGATGTCAGTCATTTTCCATACCGTAAGATTTGTCGAAATCTATTCGTATTTTTAGAGATTTTTCTGTACTTTTTATTGCCTTTCCAATTATGGATGGACTAATCGAAAAGAATCCTCTATAGATTCCATCTCCTATGTCTTCTGCGATAAGCCCAAATGGTCCATTTTCACCCTTTGTGAGTACCATCCAGATCTCTGATAGATTTGTTCCGTCACAACTTATTACTTCTGTATTCTTTGGGGGCTGAGGGGCCAATGAGGGATTATTGAAATTTCCTATAATCCAAACTTTTGGAATATCTTCTACTAATTCCATGTACCTGTCCTCAACATACTTGTATCTCTTAGAAGTCTCAAATGTAGCTAAAAGTGGAACCTTGTGTTTAGCTGCATAATTTTCAAGAAGAATACTTAGTCTGTAGAGTTCTTTTCTACCTGTTTCAAATCTAACGTATCCTGCTTTTATGTACTCACTAAGGTGCCATAACAGATTATGATCAGTGATATCTGTTATTTCGACATCTGCAAGTTTTGGAAATTCTTTTAGAATTTCATCCATCATACTTTTGTATTGTAATTCCATGACATCTCTATGTCAAAATCATATATAACTAGTGTCCATAAATTTTACTAGTGCCAATATTACCACTAGAACAATAATTTATCACTAGTTAAATATTATTAACGATAAATAACCTCATGACCGCCCTAGTTCAAGAATCTAGAGAACAACATACTAGTGTAGAACCTTATTTTCATCAGTTCTTCCAGCAAGTTGTACAATCATTGCCACATGTAGATCCACAATTGTTGATCAAAGTCATGATGTTGGAGATGAATCTTAAGGATTACATGGGAGCCAAAATTCCTCATGTCAACCTGTATGTCCAGTACAGGGAAGGAACTGACTTACAACAAAAACAAGAAGAAGGCAGAAACAAGTATCCTATAGAGGTGACTGCATCAAAATGGGAAGATGGTGTAATCTTTTCAGGTTTGATGAGTATTAAAAATGTCGAGACTGTGTGTTCTGATCCTGACATAGTAAAAGTTACTGGAAAAGCATCTCCTAGACACAACTAACCCCCCATTTTTCATTTTTTACCACTAGGAACAATTTTTCCCACTAGTTAAATATCATAAAACACATAGATACAATATGAGTTTGATCTCTGTATTTAAATGCAAAAATTGTGGAAAAGAATTTGAAGATTGGTCTTGTGATTTTTGTTACACAAAATCTGTATTAGTGAAAATTAAGGTGTGACTATGCAAAAACTTGATAAACTGACTTTAGAATCCATTTTGTCTGACATCAAAATTCCCATTAGGATTGCTTTTTTAAAATCTGATGGAGTTCCCAATATTATCTCACTTTGGTATGAGCAAATTGGGGATAAAATTTACTGTGCAACACAAAAATCTGCAAAGGTTGTTTCATATTTAGAAAAAAACCCTACATGTGGTTTTGAAATTGCATCTGATAAACCTCCGTACAAAGGAATCCGTGGAAGTGGCTCTGCAAAAATAATTGATGAAATGGGTGAAGAAATTCTAAAGATTTTGATGAAGAAATATCTTGGAGATAAAGAGTCTACATTATCAAAAATACTGAAAAAAAATGTTAAAAATGAGGTTGCCATCGAGATTACTCCTCAACAAATATTTCATTATGATTATTCAAAGAGGATGAAAGATATCTGATATGGCTTTAGACAATGCATGCCCTACATGTGGCTCTAAAAATTTTGATGCTCAAAAATCTGAAGTTTCAAATCAGTATGAACTTTTTTTTAAATGCAATAATTGTAAAAAGTTCTGGTATTCATAAATATCAAATAGTTAGCACTAGAATCAAAAGTTTCCTCTAGGTTATATTCTGTAAAATGTAAATCATATTGAGGAGAAATGCAACAAACCACACAAACAAAAACACCACGGCTAAAATTCATGTTGATTTTGGCCGCAGCAACTTCAGTAATACTAGTTTTCACATTAACTCCTTGGAATATAGTTCCAACACTAGTTACTGAAGATGTATCGGTCATTGCTGTTACTGATTATGGCTGTGTTGGTGAGTCTGTTTTAGGTCATTCTGTCGTTGTGGCAGATTGTAGTGCAGGTGTTGGAGATGTAGTTTCTGCAACATTTTATGTTCCTGCTATGGACCAAAACGGATACTATGACAGAATTGAGGCAAAATTAACAATGGTTAATCCTTAATTCTTCTCTCTTTTTTATTTTTCAGCTTTGATGTTTTCTTTTTTCATCCAGATTGTTTTACCTTTATGATCTATCAGCTCTACATTCATTTCGTTAAGTTTGTCACGAATTTTATCTGCTTCTTGGAATTGTTTTTCTTGTCGGAACTTTTCTCTATTCTCAATCATAGTGTCAATCTCTTTTTTCATATCTGCTGTCATCTCTGGAATGACCAATCCTAAAATTTTGAGCATTCTTTGAAATTCATGTTTGATGATTTTAGCGTCTTCTTTTCCTAACTTTTCCTCAGCTGCTAATCTGTTGGCTTCTTTGACTAGTTGAAAAAATGCAGATAATGCAAGATGAGTGTTAAAATCATCCTCAAGTGCTTTATCGAATTCTGAGCCCAATTTTTCTACTGTGGGGCTGACATTTTCATTATTTTCACTATTTGCATGAATTAACTCATAGTAGCAAGTTTCAACCTGTCGCCATTTTGTTAAATTCTCTTTCAATAATTCTTCAGAATAATCAATTGGCTTTGAATAATGTCCTGACAAGCAGAACAATCTGATAATGTTTGGTCCCCAATTTTCTAATACATGTTTGATTGACTTTATGTTTCCAATAGATTTTGACATTTTCTCTCCATCAATGGTGACCATTCCTACATGCATCCAGATTTTTGCAAACTGATTACCTGTAAATGATTCAGATTGTGCAATTTCGTTTTCATGATGAGGAAATATCAGGTCTCTTCCTCCTCCATGAATATCAAAATTTTCTCCTAGATACTTTGTACTCATTGCTGAACACTCTATGTGCCACCCTGGTCTTCCTTTTCCCCATGGACTGTCCCACACAGGTTCAACGTCTGAAAACTTCCATACTGCAAAATCTAGAGGATTGTTCTTTGCCTCATCGACTTCAATTCTTGCACCTGATTCTAATTCATCAATCTTCTTTTTTGATAATTTACCATATTCTGGAAATTTTGATACTGCAAAATATACTCCATTCTTTGATACATATGCAATTTGTTTTTCAATTAATTTTTCAATAAACTTGATGATGTCTTCAATGTGTTCTGTTGCCTTTGGATAGTTTGTTGCACGTTTTACATTTAAACCATCAAAGTCATGAAAATAATTTTCAATGTATTTTGTACTGATTGCGTCCGCACTAGTATTTTCTGATTGAGCTCGGTTGATTATTTTATCATCAACATCTGTGAAATTTTGAATAAACTCAATCTCTATTCCCTTATTTTCTAGGTATTTTCGAAGCACATCAAAGACTATGATTGTTCGTGCATGACCAATATGGGATTCATCATAAACTGTAACTCCGCAAAGATAAATTTTCACTTTTTTTGATATGTCTAATTCCTGTTCAGCGTTTGATAATGTATTTTGTAGTTTCATTTCACTCTCTATCTGGTTTTTGTGCTGGCAATCTTTTATGTTCACTGTTTTTGTTTAGTTCTTTGATTTTCTCTATTGTAGAAATTTCTATTCCTGTTATCTTTTGAGTTTCTTCTACTGAGAGGTTCTTTTCAAATAAACAATAAAGAATAGAATCTATTTCCTCATATGAAATTCCAAGCTCATCTTCTGCTTCATGGTCTTTCCACAAATGAGGACTGCTCTTTTTTAAAATTACATTTTCTGGAACGCCTAAATATTTTGCAATCTCTCTTACTTGGAGTTTATACAATGAAATGATGGGTGTAACATCTGATGCACCGTCCCCAAATTTTGTAAAATACCCAATCAGATATTCACTTTTATCACTTGATCCTAACACTAGATAGTTTTTGGCATTTGCATAATAATACAAAATATTTGTTCTAACTCTTGCTCGAAGATTTCCTTTTGCCCTTTCATTTGGTTCTAAATACATAGAGTATTCATTTACTATTGGGTTGATGTCAATTAGCTTGTATTGAATTCCTGTTAATGATATCATCTTTAGTGCATCTTCAGTTTCTGTTTTTGGTGTGATTCCAGTATCTGGCATGACTATTGCTATTGTTTTATCTGCAAATTTTCTTTTGCAAATGTATGCTAAAACTGCTGAGTCAATTCCCCCGCTTAATCCTAAAATGAGTCCTTTTGCATGATTTTTTTCCATTTGCTCTTCTAGAAAATTTTCGATTGTACTTGTGATGGAAGAATAATCTTGATTTTTTATCTCATCAATGATTTCTTGATTCAATAAATGATTTGCAAAAACTGAGAATAAAAATTGTGCCTAAATTTTCTAAACATCTACATAGATGCCGTCATCTCTTGCTTCGACAGGGTATGTCTCTAACTTTACATCTTTGAGATAATCTGTCAATTCTCCTGTTTTGATGTTGTAATGCCAAAAATGCAGTGGACATTCCACAATGTCTCCGTCAAGTTTTCCTGGTGCAATTGATCCGTCCTGATGAACACAGAGATCATCTATTGCATGATATCCGTCTTGATTAAAAATTGCAATCTGTTTTCCATCAATCTCAAATGCTTTGCCTTTACCTGCATCAATGTCTCCTTTTTCAGCAATTTTCTTCCAAGCCATGATTTTTTGTTAATTTTGTCATTTATTTACATTCGCATGATAGGGTTTTATATCTCCGAATGAGATTTTGTTTATGAGTAAAGTTAAGTCTAGCCCAAAACTGATCAAAGAAGGAAAACTATCCTATGAATGGGCAAGATCACACATGCAAATTCTAGATAATACAATTAATCGATTAAAAAAATCAAAACCTCTCAAAGGAATCACCCTTGGATTTTGTCTCCATATCACAAAAGAGACTTCGGTATTATTAATGGGGGCAAAAGAACTTGGTGCAACTGTTGCATGTTGTGGCGGAAATCCACTAACTACACAAGACAATATTGCGGCATTTTTAGCATCTCAAGGAATTCATGTTTATGCATGGCATGGTCAATCTGTAAAAGAATATGATTGGTGTATTGACCAAGTCCTAAAACACAAACCAACAATTCTTACTGATGATGGAGCAGACATGAATGTCAAAGCTCATTTTGATAAGCGATTTAAGGACATGGAAATTTTAGGTGCAACTGAAGAGACAACTGCAGGTGTAACTAGAATTAGGGCTGTTGAGAATCAAGGAAAATTAAGATATCCTGTAATCCTGGTAAATGAAGCATACACAAAACATATGTTTGATAATAGATATGGTACTGGTCAAAGTACAATAGATGGATACCTTCGTGCTATGAACTTACTTCTAGCATCAAAGCGTGTTGTAGTTGTAGGTTATGGTTGGGTTGGTCGTGGTGTTGCATCAAGATGTAGTGGAATGGGTTCTAAAGTAATTGTAACTGAGATTGATCCTGTAAAAGCTCTTGAGGCTCACATGGATGGTTTTGAGGTAATGCCAATGGCGCAAGCTGCAAAGTTAGGTGACATCTTTATCACTTGTACTGGAATGACTAGTGTAATTAGAAAAGAACACATTCTAAAAATGAAAGATGGTGCAATCATGGGAAATGTTGGCCATTTTGATGTAGAAATTGATAGTAAATTTTTGCTAAAGGAATCAAAATCTGTTAAAGAAGTAAGACCTGCACTTGATGAATGTGTGCTAAAAAATGGAAAGAAAGTTTATCTCATTGGACAAGGTCGTCTTGCAAACTTGGTTGCTGCAGAAGGACATCCTCCCGAAGTAATGGCACAATCATTCTCAAATCAGATTCTATCTGTAATGTACATCCTAAAAAACCACAAAAAGATGGAAAACAAAATCATCAATGTACCTGAAGAGATTGATACACAAGTTGCAGTTGATGCACTAAAGGCAATGGATGTAAAAATTGACAAACTTACTCCTGAACAAGTAAAGTATGCAAACAGCTGGTAAAACTTCTTAACCCCAACACTGCTTTTGATAATATCTAATGAACAAAAAAGCTATCATTACTAGTGCATTACCTTATGCAAACGGTGAGATTCACCTAGGGCATGTCGCATCTACCTATTTGCCTGCAGATGTCACAACTAGGTTTCTAAAACAAAATGGTGTTGAGGCATACTATGTTTGTGCATCTGATGATTTTGGAACTCCAATTTTGATTCAATCTGAAAAAGAAGGAAAAACCCCTGCAGAATATGTTGCTCATTGGAATAAACGTGACTATGAGGACTTTACCGCCTTTGACATTGATTTTGATTATTTTTACAAGACTAGTTCTCCTGAAAATATTCAATTTGTTCAAGATGTGTTCAAAAAACTCAATGATGCAGGTCACATATACGAGCAAGAAATAATTCAATTTTATTGTAATAACGACAAAAAATTCCTACCTGACAGATATGTTAAGGGTACCTGCCCATATTGTAAAGCAGAAGACCAATACTCTGATCTATGCGAAAGTTGTGGTCGTGTCCCTGAAGAGATTACAGATCCTAAATGTTCATTATGTAATCAGCCTCCTACAAAAGAGAAGACAACACATTACTTTTTCAAACTCAAAAATTTTGGAGAGCCTCTCTCAAAATGGCTAGATGAAAATGAACATCTTCAAAAAGATGTAAAAAAATATGTACAGAACTGGATAAAATCTGGTTTAATTGATTGGGATATTACCCGAGACATTACTTGGGGCGTTCCTGTTCCACTTGATGGTACAACAGACAAGGTCTTCTATGGTTGGTTTGATAATCACTTGGCATACATCTCTACTGCACTGAAATTCCTAAATGACAAAGGCATTGACGGAAAAGAATTTTGGAATTCATCTGATATCTACCACTTTATCGGAAAAGACATTGTTTATCATCACTATCTGTTTTTACCTGCCATGCGATTGGGAATTGAAAATGAATACAAACTACCTGATTACATTCCTACAAGAGGGCACCTTACACTTCAAGGAAAAAAAATCTCAAAGAGCAGAAATTGGTATATTGGATTAAAACAATTCTTAGAGTATTACCCTGCAGACTATTTGCGATTCTATCTTGTATCTATCAATCCTTATTCTCAAGATGACTTGAATTTTGACTGGGATGATTTTACAACAAGAATAAATTCTGAATTAATTGGAAATCTTGGAAACTTTGTTAATCGTGCATTAGGATTCACCAAAAAAGCATTTGATGGAAAAATTCCAGATCCTGAAAACTTTGACGAAAAAGATTCTGAGGCAGAACAAAAAATTAAATCTCTTGCAACTGATGTTGGTACTTTGATGGAGCAAAATCATCTTGATAGAGCACTAAAGAAGATTATGGAGTTTTCATCCTACTTTAATCAGTACTTTCAACATAAGGAACCTTGGAAGAAAGGTCCTGGTACTGCATCTTGTGTTTATCTTTCTGTCAATGCAGTTAGAAGCTTGGCAATAGCAGTATTCCCATTCATTCCTAAATCTGCTCAAAACATTTGGGTTCAACTTGCACTAGATGGTAAGGTAAATGAACAAAATTGGAGTGATATGTCTGCTTTGGGAATACCTTCTGGGCATACACTTGGTGATTCCTCACCATTATTTGCCCGAGTTGAAGAATCTGATATTGAAAAATACAAAAAACAACTAGGACCTTCAGAATAAAATGAAACCCATTCCAAGAATTTCAACAAGAGGTTACTATGATCTTAAAACTGGAAAAACCCTAAAGAAAAATAACTATTATCTTTACCCAAAAAAAGATTTTCAGAAATTAGATGGTTCAAAGGAATTAACCATAATGATTCATGGTTTGAGAAATGACAATGCGGGTGCCATTGCAAAGGTTGTATTGGCACGTAATAGATTACGTAAATTGGGTTATTCTCATCCTGTAATTGGATTTAGTTATGATTCTAACACAACTGGGGCTCATTTGATCAAACATGCAAAACATGCTCTTGCTGTAGGCCAAAGTATTGCAAAAAAGAATGGACGCAATCTAGGTAAATTCATTGAGGATTTCAAAAAATCTAACCCAAAAACAAAGATACGGTTAATGGGACATTCGCTAGGCTCTCAAGTGATACTAAGTACAATTGAATATCTTGCAAAAAAGGAACAAAATTCTGGAATTTTAGAGAGTGTTTACTTTTTTGGGGCTTCTATTACTGAAGATGTACCGTCTTCAAAAAAATATGGAAAAGCACTTCGAACCATTGTCAATAAAAAAATCTTAAACCATTATGCACCTTCTGATGAAGTTTTGCGTTGGGCTGATGACAAAAATTACGTTTTGGGACCTCTTGGCCTGAATGGTGCAACTGGAAAAACTATCAGTAAATATCACCAGAAACTCGTTAAACCAAAAAATCATAGGTTTGCAAGTTATGCTGCTGTACTGAACACCTTTCCATAACATTTCTTTTCGTATGGTTTTTAGTGCCTAATTCTAAAATTTTCTTGTGGTAAAATCAATTAACTTCGTAGTTTTAGGTAAGCAAGATATTGCATCAGAATTTGGGAAGAAAGGAACTGAAACTGATCTGACCCTTTATGATCGAAAGGAATCTGACATAATCAAAACATGGGTTGCTCCAAGTGGGTTCCCAGATAAAATTCAGCCATTGTTTCAAGCAATTAATCTTGCAGAATATGTGATATTACATGTTGATAAATTAGATAAATTCACTGGGGAGCAAATCATTGCACTTGATTCTCTAAAAAAAGAAAAAGGAATTCTGTCTCATACCTTTGAAGTTGATGAATCTAAGTTGGATGCAATGATCAAAGGTACTGTAGTTGAAAATTACGCTAAGGTTGATCAAGACAAAATTAAAGAAGAAATGGATAAACTTGAACCAATTACTTCTGACGGAGTTTCAGAAATGGTGATAGACCATTGTTTTGATGTAAAGGGTGTAGGAACTGTGATTTTAGGTAAAGTCACCAATGGTAAAGTAAAACAATATGATAATTTGAAATTATATCCTGCTGGAATTGATGTCCTTATAAAATCAATTCAAATGCATGATGATCCTGTTGATGAATCGATATGTCCTGCAAGAGTGGGTTTGGCAGTAAAAGGCGCCAAACCTGATGAAGTTGGACGTGGCGATGTTATTTGTGAAGAAGGTGCAGTGGATGTTAAAACTGAAATTGAAATTGATTTTCAAAAAAGTCCTTTTTACAAAAGTGAGATTGCAGAAAATCAAGGTTGTCTAGTCAACATAGGATTGCAAATAAAGGCTGCAAAATTCTCTTCAATATCTCCACTCAAACTCACTTTTGAAAAACCAATTGTATGTAAATCTGGACAAGTTGCAATAATCTTGAAACCTGAATCGCCTACAATTAGAATACTTGGCAGTGGCAAAATAAAATAGACTAAATTTAATACAATCAAATTTGATGACTCATTATGCGTGGATTGATGATGGGAAGGTTTCAGCCTTTTCATTTGGGTCATCTGGAATTAGTTAAACAAATTCTTGATCAATGTGATGAAGTAATTATTGCAATAACTAGTGCACAGTTCAATTATTTGGAAAAAGATCCATTTACTGCTGGCGAAAGAATTGAAATGATTCATAATTCTCTCAAAGAAGCAAACCTTGATTTGAGAAAATGTTTTGTAATGTCCATAGAGAATCAGTTTAACGTTGCAACATGGGCATCCTATTTGCAATCTGCATTACCTCATTTTGATAAAGTATACAGTGGGAATGACTATGTCTCTATGCTTTTAGCTGATTCTGGAATAATTGTTGTAAAACCTGACTTCTTAGATCGAAAACAATACAATGCAACTAAAATCCGCTCAATGATAATATCTGATGAAAATTGGAAAGACTATGTTCCAAATGCTGTTTATGAATTTCTGACAAAAATTAATGCAAAAAATAGGTTATCCGTAATTTCTAAATCTGATACCAATCCTACAAAACACTGATGGAACCTGTACGTGCTTGTCCAATTTGCCCTGAATGTGGCTCAAAAAAATTCATTCGTATTCCTGATGAATCTGTTAAAGTAAAATGCCGTAATTGCAATCATATTATTCGCATATAATAGTATAATATTAAAATAATCATAAATATTATGGCGATCATATAGTTATGGTGAGTTGAATGACAAATATCACTTCCAATGTAATTTATCGAAACCCTCTTTCTGGAGGAAAATTTGACATCTAATGGAAAAAAAAATTCTGCAAATGTTTCTTGTCGAATTGATAAAACAATTTACGATGAATTACTTTTAGATGCTGAGA
The DNA here is from genome assembly GCF_006740685.1 of Candidatus Nitrosopumilus sp. SW. NCBI lineage: Archaea > Thermoproteati > Nitrososphaerota > Nitrososphaeria > Nitrosopumilales > Nitrosopumilaceae > Nitrosopumilus > Candidatus Nitrosopumilus sp. SW. The sequence continues at coordinate 1,456,531 of NZ_CP035425.1, forward strand.
AAAAAGGAATCAGTCTTAACTCTTTGATATCTAGTATTGCCAAACATCATGTAACCTGGAAAAGATATGCTGATGAAATGGGATTTGTTCCTATTACCAAACGGTTGATAGGAAAAATATTCAAAAATTTAGATCAAAAAACAATTGAATCAATAGCTCATGATCTGGGAGGAACTGTTCCTCGAGAATTATTATTCATGACTTTTGATAAAATGGATTTTGAAAATTTCATGCAGATACTTGAAATTAATGCAATGCGATTTGGTTCTGTAAAACATACTCATGATGATGGGGTTCATGTATTGAATATCCACCATGGAATTAGTGATGAATTCTCTCATTTTCTTGCATGTGCACATCAAAAGATGGCAGACGACTTGTCTCTCAAAATCAACATTACAAATTCTGATAAGAATATGCTGTGTTTGAATATTGAAAAACCAACTATTGATTAGTTAGTGTTTGACTCAAAAATTCATCTGATTTCAAACCTGTCTCTTTTGTCATGTTTAAAATTTTCAAAAATTTTTCCTTGTCTAAATCCTCTTGTTTTGTTCTTATGAAATATTTTGCACCATAATGCCCTCTTTCTGAAATGATTTCGTAGCCTACTCTGATCCCTGTTCTATAGTCTACTCTTAATGTTGAGAGAAAATCATCTACCTTTTTCTTGAATTCCTCTTTTTGTTCTTCTGAAAATCTATACAAATTAAATGTCAATTCCTTACTTAGAAACGTCATAAACCCTGTTATGACATCTAAATTATTTTTGTCTTGAAATACTTCAATTCTCATTTTTAATGGACCGATATCTTGAAGTAAAAAATGAAATACATTTTTTGGTTCATTAACTTCATTAAATGAAATATTTTCTTCACTAAGCCATTTTTCAATTCTATTTCTTATTTCGATATCTTTACCATCTAAATCATGAATCTTTTTGAGACATTTATTACAAATTGGTTTTGTATCTTCTTCTTGTCCCCAAAAACCATTCATCTTCTCATTTTCAATAAATTCCTCACAACGACAACATTTGACCATGTATCTATTACAACAATAAACCGCTTATTCTTTTTGGTAATAAAAAACAAAAAATGAGAATTAGATCTTAATCCTCTTTGTTCCCTTCCCAGCACTGATATAATGACCCTTAAAGTCTGCTGGAAGAGTTGGTTTTTCCAATTCAGAGAGATTGATCTTTTTTGTACCCTTGTTTGCCATGATCATAAGATTTCCTGCAAGCTTTAGTCTATCTTCATTTACTTTGTTTGTATTTTTCCCCATATACTCAGCTGGCAAAACTGGTTTTTCTTCAGTTGCTGTTCCTCTCTCTTTGGTGTGGCGTACCACGATTGTGTCAATGAAATTTATGCCCATCTCATTATGTTAAGTAAGTATGAAGATAATAAGATAACAGCATTTTTTTGTAGTTATTTGTAGCCATTTCATTCGTCAAATGTTTTTCATAGTTAATATTTGCAATAAAATCTGCCAAAATCATGGCACAAACATGGAAAGATACCGATATCAGTCTTGATCCGATAAAAGATCAAACAATTGCTGTAATTGGTTATGGAATTCAAGGTGATGCTCAAGCAAACAACATGAAAGACTCTGGTCTTAATGTTATAATCGGTCTTAAAGAAGGCGGTAATAGCTGGAAAAAAGCCGAAGCTGATGGTCACAAAGTAATGTCAGTAGCAGATGCCACAAAACAGGCAGACATTATTCATATACTGATTCCAGATATGATTCAAGGTCAAGTATACAAAGATGAAATCGGACCAAATCTTTCTGAAGGAAAAGCATTGTCATTTTCTCATGCAGCTGCAATCTATTGGAAATGGATTGAAGCACCAAACAATGTTGATTTAATCATGATTGCACCAAAAGGACCTGGTTCCAAAGTAAGAGAAACATATCTTGATAATTTTGGAACTCCAGCTATTGTTGCAGTTGAACAAGACTTTACAGGAAAAGCTTGGGATAGAACATTGGGAATTGCAAAAGCAATTGGAAGTGCAAGAGCCGGATTAATCAAAACTGCTTTCAAAGAAGAAGTAGAAACTGATTGGTTTGGTGAACAAGCAGACCTTTGTGGTGGTGCAGCTTCTATGGTGACAAACGCATTTGAAACTCTAGTTGAAGCAGGATATCAACCAGAAATTGCATACTTTGAAGTCCTACATGAACTCAAACTCATTGTAGATATGATTCAAAGATATGGTATCAATGGAATGTGGAGACGTGTAAGTGAAACTGCAAGATATGGCGGTTTAACACGTGGACCAATGGTGATGGATTCTGCAAACAAAGAGAACATGAAAAAAGTTCTAACCATGATTCAAGATGGTACATTCAACAACGAGTGGATTTCTGAATACCAGAAAAATGGTAAAGATGCATTTGACAAATACATGAAACAATATGACGAACACCAAATTGAAAAAGTTGGTAAAGAAATGCGTAAAATGATGTGGCCTGATTCCACAGAATAATTCTTTTTTCTTATATTTTTCTTAATTTACCTACACCTGTATTGATATGATCAATAATTGTAGGTAATGGGGTACCAGGTCCAAATACGTGGTCAATACCAGCTTTAATCAAATCTTTATGATCAATTTCTGGAATTACTCCTCCGCCAACTACTAGAACATCGTTAATCTTTTTCTTTTTGAGGGCTTTGACTACTCTTGGGAATAATGTTCCATGTGCTCCATTAAGTAAACTCATTGCAATTGCATCTACATCTTCATCTTCTGCAATTTGTGCAACTCTCTCTGGAGTCGCAAATAATCCTGAATAGATAACTTCCATTCCTGCATCTCTGAATGCTCTACACAACACAAGTGCTCCTCTATCGTGTCCATCTAGACCCAATTTTGCAACTAAAATCTTGATGTTTCTTGTTTGCGTCTTCTGTTTCATGATATTATTCGATATTTTGTATATTTTAAAGGCTTTATTTGATTTTCTGATTTGCTTTTTAATAGAAAATCTACTTAAAGAGTATCATAGTCACCCCAAACGTGGACGTTAATCCCATAAATTATGAATTAACATTTGAGCCCGATCTTAAAAAATTCACATTCTTGGGAACTGAAACTATTATTGTTTCCTGTAAAAAGACAACAAATCTAATTTCTATGGATTGTGCAGAAATTAAAATCAAATCCTGTACTGTGACATCTGGCTCTAAAATAATAAAATCAATTCCAAAAACTGATGAGAAAAAAGAGAGACTATCAATAAAATTGGGAGAAAAAATCAAAGGCAAGGCAACAATCCATCTTGAGTTTCAAGGAATTCTAAATGATCGATTGTTGGGATTTTATCGCAGTCAGTATAAACAAGGTGGAAAAACAAAATATCTTGCAACCACTCAATTCGAGGCTGCTGATGCTAGAAGGGCATTTCCATGTTGGGATGAGCCTGAAGCAAAGGCAACATTTGAAATTTCAATTATTGCTGACAACAAATTTACTGCTATATCAAATATGCCTGTTCAATCCAAGAAAAAACTCAAAAACAAAACTCTTTACAAATTTGACAAAACACCTATCGTTTCAACTTATTTGATTTATCTGGGTGTTGGTGAATTTGAATATCTAACTGGAAAAACTGGTAAAGTGCAGATTAGAGTTGTAACAACTAAAGGAAACAAATCAAAAGGAAAATACTCTCTAGACCTTGGAAAGAAACTATTAACATCTTATGAAAAATATTTTGGAATAAAATATCCTCTACCTAAATTAGATTTGATTGCAATCCCCGACTTTGCTGCAGGTGCAATGGAAAACTGGGGTGCTATAACATTTAGAGAAACAATTTTGTTATATGATCCTAAAACATCTTCAACTAGAACAAAACAATTCATTGCTGAAGTAATTTCACATGAAATTGCACACCAGTGGTTTGGTAATCTTGTAACAATGAAATGGTGGAATGATTTGTGGTTAAACGAAAGTTTTGCAACATTTATGGCAACAAAGTTTGTTGACAAATTTTACCCTGAATGGAATCTTTGGGACCAATTCATTGAAGATGCAATGAACACTGCGATGGGATTAGATGCTCTTAAGACAACTCATCCAATCGATGTTACTGTAAACTCTCCTGCTGAAATTCGAGAAATTTTTGATGCTATATCTTATGATAAAGGTGGATGTGTTTTGAGGATGCTTGAAAACTATGTTGGCGAGAAAAATTTTAGAGCGGGCCTCAAACAATATCTTTCTGAATTCAAGTATGGTAATGCCAAAGGACAAGATTTGTGGGATGCAATTGGAAAAGCCTCCAAAATGCCAGTAAGTGCAATGGTTAATTCGTGGCTAAAACAGCCTGGATTTCCTCAAATTGATATCTCTCAAAAGAACAAAGATTTGATTATCAAACAAAATCGCTTTTTGATGGAGCCTACCAAAAAAACCCAAAAGGGATTGTGGCATGTTCCAATTACTTATGGTTTGGGAAACGAGACAAAGACAAAACTTTTGACAAAAAAATCCACCACTGTTAAAGCCCCAAATGGACCTGGATTCGTTGCAAACATTGGACGTACTGGATTTTATCGTGTAAAATATGATGATGGAATATTACTTGATCTCAAAATGTTAGTTGATCAAAAACAAATTACTCCTGTAGATAGATGGGCAATACAAAACGATTTGTTTGCATTGTGCGTTGCAGGAAAAGAAGATGTTGAAAATTATTTGGATTTTTCTGATGCATATTTTGATGAGGATTCTTACCTTCCACAAACAAATGTTGCCACAAATCTAAACTCTTTAGCATCTTTGACTTTCTTTGAAGATTATACCGAACAAATTAGGAGTTATGCCATCAATTACTTTAGAAAGATTTTATCTAATCTTGGTTGGACTCCCCAAAAAACAGACAAACATACGGATGCATTTTTGAGAGGATTTACAATATTTGCATTAGGCAAATTTGGAGATGAGCATGTACTTGAACAAGCACAAACTAAATTCAAAGAGTTTTTGAAAAACCCCTCATCACTTCACCCTGATATTAGAGAAACTGTTTTTTCACTTGTTGCATGGACTGGTAATGCAAAGACCCACTCACAATTAGTAACATTATACAAAAAAGCAAAAACCACTGAAGAAAAATTAAGATTCTTAGGTGCAATGTGTAGTTTCCAAAATGAAAAACTACTAATCAAAACATTACAATTTTCCCAAACATCTGAAGTTCGTTCTCAAAACATGCAGTTACCTATTATGAGAATTGCTGCAAATCCTTATGGAAAGAAAATTCTTTGGCCTTGGCTAAAGAAGAATTGGGGTAAATTAAGCAAAAAAGTAGGACATGGTAATCCCTTGTTTAACAGAATTGTTGCAAGTATCGCATTAGTTGCAGATGATTCTATGGAAAAGGACATCAAATCATTCTTCAAATCTAATCCTACACCTGGAACTGAAAGAACCCAAGCCCAAACAATTGAAAAAATTCGAATTTACTCAAAATTCTTACGTCAGATGAGAAAAGAATTCAAATAATATGGCAAGAAAACTTCTCTCCCCAATCTTTTTAGGAGTATTTACTGTTCTTGCAATACTGTTTTTGACTGGCGGTGGTAATGATGACAAGGATGAACTTCGTAAGACATTTCAGGTTGATGCAGTATACTATGATACAGGACATGTAGAAGTTGCGTTTTTTGATAAATCCGAAAAAACTGATTCTGTAGTAATGGAAATTCTTGGAATGGAGGAGACATTTCAAAAATCATTCTATAATCATGAATTCATTGAAATTGTTCCATTTCCAAATGAACCAAAATATGGTTGGGAAATTCATCCTGTTGTTTTAGAAATAGAACATCCTGAACTAGGACATGTTCAACTGAAAACCGAGATACATCCATTAGGTGATCCTGTTCCCCCTGTGATTTATTCAAGACCCTAGATCACACACAAGATTTTATTGCACCTCTAAAAACTACTTTGTATTGGATTTACTTGTTGACTTGAAGAAAGGAAAACGTGGAGCAATTGCAAAAGCCATCACTATAGTTGAAAATGATCAAAAGGAATCAAAAAAACTATTAAAGAAAATTTTCAAAAATACTGGAACTTCGATTATTATTGGAATAACTGGACCTGCTGGTGCTGGAAAAAGTTCCCTGATAAACAAAACTGCAGTTGCAATGAAAAAACTAGGCACAAAACCTGCAGTTTTGGCAGTAGACCCAACTAGTCATGTAACCGGTGGTGCAATTTTGGGTGATAGAGTTAGAATGACTGAATCAACTGATTCAGGAACTTACATACGTAGTATTGCATCTCGTGGTGCAACAGGAGCTGTATCTCGTTCCCTCAGAAACAGTATTCGTGTTTTAGAATATGCAGGATTTAATCCCATTATAATTGAAAGTGTAGGGGCTGGACAAACGGAAGTCGAAATATCTAATATTGCCGATATCACTGTTGTAGTCTTTAATCCAAACACAGGTGACAGTATACAAACAATCAAAGCTGGTCTTACTGAAATTGGAGATATCTATCTTGTAAACAAAAGTGATCTTAGTGGAACAAATCAACTATTTGATGCAGTACGTGATTTTATTGGTGATTCTGAGAGAAATCCTGCAATTCTTAAAACTTCGGTAAAAAAGAATACTGGAATTACCGAATTTGCAAAAACTCTCAAAAATATGATGGCATTAAAAAAGAAGTCCAAACAACAAAAGGATCAAGAACGACTAGAAGCCGAACTAAAAGATATTGTTTTAAATAACATACGTGAAAAGATTGATGACATGTTAGATTCTGATAAAACATTTGCAAAATATTTAAAGAAATTACAATCAAAGGAAATTGATCCATTTGATGCAGGAGATAAAATTACAAAATCAATGCTAAAGTGATGAATAATGGCGGCAAAAAAATCAAAACCAAAACAACCTGAAAAGAAAATCTTTACCGATTCTAATTTCCCAGTAAAACGAATCTATCAAAAATCATCAAAGAAACGCCCAACAGAGGACTCGGGAAAATATCCATTTACACGTGGAATTCATCCTGGAATGTTCCGTGATAGATTCTGGACTATGAGACAATACTCTGGATTTGGTGATGCTAAGCTTACAAATGAGCGATTCAAGTTTATGCTTGAAAAGGGTCAAACTGGACTCTCTATGGCTTTTGATCTTCCGACACAAATTGGATATGATTCTGATTCTCCTCAAGCAGAAGGTGAAGTCGGCAAAGTCGGAGTTTCTATTACTTCTATCAAAGATATGATGACTGCCTTTGATGGTATTCCTCTTGGAAAGGTTAGTTCTTCAATGACAATTAATTCTACAGCTTCAACATTACTTGCATATTATATTGCAGTTGGAGAATCTCAAGGATTCAAAAGTCACGAACTACGTGGAACAACTCAAAATGATATTCTCAAAGAATACATTGCAAGAAATACTTACATCTATCCTCCGCAACCTTCTATGAGATTAATCGGTGACATGATTGGTTATTGTGCAGAAAAAGTTCCTTCGTGGTACCCTGTGTCTATTTCTGGTTATCATATGAGAGAAGCAGGATGTACTGCAACACAAGAAGTTGCATTTACTCTAGCAAATGCAATAGCATACATTCAAACTTGTTTGGATAAGGGATTGAAAATTGATGACTTTGCACCTCGTTTATCATTCTTCTTTTGTTGTACAATCGAATTCTTTGAAGAAGTTGCAAAGTTTAGAGTCGCAAGAAAAGTTTATGCAAAAATTCTCAAAGAAATGTTTCATGCAAAAAATCCAAGGTCATTGCAACTAAAATTCCATACTCAAACTAGTGGTGAATCACTTACTGCACAACAACCTGATAATAACATTATTCGTGTAGCTATTCAAACAATGGCTGCAGTTGCTGGTGGTACACAATCACTTCATACAAACTCTAGAGATGAAGCATTAGCACTTCCTACACAGGAATCTGCAAAAATAGCCTTGAGAACCCAGCAAATTGTTGCACATGAGAGTGGAATCACAAAGACTGCTGACCCACTTGGTGGTTCTTACTACCTTGAGGAATTAACAGACCAAATTGAAGAGGGTGTGTGGAAATATCTCAAAAAAATCCAGAAGATGGGTGGCTCTGTAAAGGCAATTGAAAAAGGATTCTTCCAGTCTGAAATTAGAGCAAACGCATATCGTTTAAAGAAAGAGGCTGATGACGGAGAAAGAATTCTAGTTGGTGTTAACAAATATGTCGAAGAAGAAGAACAACCAGAACTACTTAGAATTGGTGGTAAAGTTGAGATTCAACAGAAAAAAGCATTAAAACAATTACGCGCATCCCGTGACAAAAAGAAATGGGAAAAGGCATTATCTGCAATGCAAAGTGCAGCAGATACTGATGATAATCTTATGCCTTACATTATCACTGCAGCAAAATCTTATGCTACTACTGGTGAAATTAGCAATGCATTTCGTGAAGTATTTGGTGAATATCGTCCAAAAGAGGTATTTTAGATGAAGATTGATCATATTGCAATTGCCGTAAATGATGTAGAGGAATCTGCTAAAGTTTACCAGCAAGCTTTAGGTGTAGACTCTGTAGAATTTGAAACAGTAGAGTCTGAAGGAGTCAAAGTTGCAATTATTCATTTAGAAAATGGCCGTGTTGAATTAATGCAACCAACAAATGACAATAGTCCCATCAAAAAATTCTTGGAGAAAAAAGGGCAAGGACTACATCACATGGCACTTGAAACTGATAACATCGAAGGTGAAGTAGAAAGAATGGAAGGATGTGGGATTCAATTTCTAGGACAAATCAGACCTGGTTCTGCAGGGACCAAAGTTACCTTTATTCATCCAAAATCACTTCATGGTGTTTTGGCTGAACTTTGCTCTCATCCAAAATAGATTTGAAGCAACTACTAAATTCCAGTGAGTTGTGTGTGAAGACATGAAAATTCGTACTCAATTGATATTTTTCTTTTCAATTATTATTATTCTCAGTGTTGGTATTTCTTCATACTTTGCAATCTCTTACACTGAATCAAGTATACTTGATGCTGAAATTGCAAAAATGAATACTCATAATGCCGAAATTATGCATGAAATAGAAACTCTACATCAAAGAGCGTCAGAAGATCTTGTCTTTGCTTTGAAAAATCCAAAATTTGTAGAGTATTTTGAGTTGCCTGAAACTAAAGCTGGTAATGTATATGATGAAAATGGCGTCCTTCAATTCACTGAGAAACAACAAGAAATAAAGGAAGAATTAGAACGATGGACATATCATTTTCAAAATAAATTTGAAGTTGATGAGACTTGTTTAATTGATGCGACAGGACAAGAACATGCAAGATTGGTGTTGAGTCAAATAGAAATTAATGAAAATCTTTCTCCTGATGAAGCAACTGCTCCATTTTTTGAATCGTCCTTTATGAAACAAAAAAATGAAGTCCATGTACAATATCCTTATGTTTCTCCTGATACTGAAAGGTGGGTCTTTGCCTATACTTCTCCTGTGGAATTAGGTAATGGTCAAAAACCTGCAATCTATCACTTTGAAATGCCTATGACTGTATTTGAAAAACTTCTTGATGGTCGTGATGGTAGAATGTTTGTTGTAGATCCTAACGGATACATAATTGCTGATACACAAGATACGGTGACTGAAACAGTTTCCTCTTTTGAGCCTGAGAAACAATTTCCGTCATTTCAAACTGCTTTTGGTGATGATAGTCTAAATATTTTAAATGAAATGAAATTAAATGAAATTGGCAGTGGTTCTTACTTTGATGGAACAGAAACACATTACTTTGTTTATGAACGTCTTTCAACATTTGATTGGATTTTGATTTATGAAAAACCTGAATCTTTAATGCTTGTTGGTCATACCACTCTTTCTGATTTACTTTTTACAATTGGAATAATTGCATTGTCTGTAACAATTATTGGCATTTTTAGTGTGATTGTGATTTCTTCTAGAATTACAAGACCCATTACCAAACTAGCTGATGAAATATCTAAAGAAAACCCTGAACGTTTAGAAGAATTGGATGTATCTGATCCTGATATTGGCAAAATTTCTCACTCTGTAAATGATTTGATTCAGAAAATGAATTCGTATCAAGAAGAAATCCATCTACAAAACCAGGAACTTCTCATTCAAAAACAACAATTAGAAAGAATGGCAAAAATTGGAGAATCTGCATCAAAATTAGTTCATAATCTAAGAACCCCTTTGACTGTGATCAAAGCAACTGTGGATTTGATTTACCATTCTTCAAAAGAATCCCTTGATGATGCTTCTATTGAAAAATTAGACCGAATTAAATCTGCTTCTGAAAATCTTGAAACCCAAATTCGTAGTGTTCTACAATATGTTCGTGAAAAACCTCTTGATATTCAGAATGTGAAACTGCGTGATTTGATTAATGATACTTTGAATACAATTCAAATTCCTTCATCTGTAAACGTGTCTGTAGAATGCTCTGATGATGTAATTCAATGTGATCCTGACAAACTTCAGATTGTTCTGATGAATATCATTAACAATGCACTTGAAGCAGTTGACAAATCTGGTAAAATCACCATATCTTCAAACAAGTCAAATCATGATAATCAAATTCAAATTAGTGACAATGGCCCCGGAATTCCTTCTGAAAATATGGCCAAAATCTTTGATTCGCTATTTACTACAAAACCCTCTGGAACTGGCTTAGGATTGTCTTTTTGCAAGTCTGTTTTGGAACAACATGGTGGTTCAATTACTGTATCCCAAAACCCCACGACGTTTACCATTTCATTACCTAAAAAATCTCTAGTTAAAAAATCAAAAGAGTAACTATTCCATCATTTTCAGTGTGTCTGATGCAGTAATAATTCCCATAATTTTTGATTTTTTTGTAACAAGGATGCATTTGGAATAACGAATCAATGGAACTAGTACATTTGCAGGCGTTTCAAAGTCTACTATTGGTGGAACAGGATCCATCGTGTCTGCTAGTTTTGCATTTTTTAATTCAGCTTCTCCCACATCTGCAAGATGTTTGACAATTCCGTCTTCTGACACAACTCCTACTATTTCTTTTCCATCAAATACTGGAATTTGACTAATTGATAATTCATGCATCTTTTTGATTGCATCATGTAGTGTATTGGATGGTTTTAATTTTACAATGTCTTGACTGCAAAAATCACCTGCTTTGTAAGATGATGATCTACTCTCCAAGTTTGACAGATTTTCAAAAATCTTTTTTGCTGTCTCATAACTTGGCTGACTTCGTCCTGATTCAATTTGGTTAATCATAGAAGTACTGACACCCGTCATAACGGCAAGTTTTTTTTGCGTAATTCCTAATTTTTGCCTCATTTGTTTTATTGATTCTACATTTGGAAGCATTTTGGATTTAGTAGAGTTAAATCTCTATTAAACTATACTGAATTATTTTCTTTTTGGATTTTCAATTGCTGCCTGAGCTGCTGCAACAATTGCAATAGGGATTCTATGTGGTGATGCACTAACATAACTAAGTCCTGCTTTGTGACAGAATTTGATGGAACTTGGGTCTCCACCATGTTCTCCACAAATTCCTACTTCCATATTCTTTCTTACTCCGCGACCGTTGGCAATTCCAATTTCAATTAGATTGCCCACACCGTTTACATCGATTGATTGGAATGGACTACGTTCAAGTAATTCTTTTTCCATGTATTCTGGAAGGAATTTTCCTTCTACATCTTCTCTGCTAAAACTAAATGTTCCTTGTGTTAAGTCATTAGTACCAAAACTAAAGAATTCTGCAGTAGTTGCAAGTTCATCTGCTGTTAATGCAGCTCTTACCACTTCTATCATAGTACCAAAGTTAATTGTTAATTTCATCTTGTTTTTGGTTTCAACTTCTTTCTTTATTTTGTCGTAAATTTTCTTAATATGATTTAATTCTGCAATGCTACTAATTTGTGGAATCATAATTTGTGGGTGTGCTTTTACTTTCTTTTTTGTCAATTCAACTAATGCTTCAAACACTGCACGAATCTGCATCTCATAAATTTCAGGGTATGTGATTCCTACTCTTACTCCTCTATGTCCCATCATTGGGTTTACTTCTGCTAATTCTCTTGCTCTTTTTAAAACAACTTTGGCTTTTTCAAGCTCTTTTGTGTCTTTTGATTGCTCCAGTTTGTGAATTTTCTCTGCTAATTCTTCAGGGTTTGGTAAGAATTCATGTAGTGGTGGATCTAATAATCTGATTGTTACTTCGTACCCTTCCATGGCTTTTAGAATCTGAATAAAGTCACTTTTTTGTAATTCTCCTAATTTTTTGAGAACTTTGGATCTTTCTTCTATGTTTTCAGCCATGATCATGTCTACAAAAAGACCAATTCTATCACTAGCATTGAACATTCTTTCTGTTCTACATAGGCCTATACCTTGGGCTCCAAATTCTCTTGCAAGTTTTGCAGCCTCAGGTGTATCTGCATTTGCTCTTATTCCTAGTGCTTTAGTTTTTTGAGCCCATCCTAAAATCTGTTCAAAGTCTTTTGTTACTTTTGGTTCTACCGTTGGTACTTCTCCAATAAGGACTATGCCTGCACTACCATCAATGGTGATTGTTTCACCTTCTTTTACGGTGATGCCATTTGCATTACATGTGTTATTGTCGTAATTGATTTTTAATTCTGAACATCCTACAATACATGGTTTTCCCATTCCTCTTGAAACAATTGCAGCATGAGATGATTTTCCACCTAAACTGGTCAAAACACCTTCTGATGAAAAGAATGCTGGAACATCTTCAGGTTTTGTTTCTTTTCTAATTAGAATAATCTTCTTTCCTGCTTCTCCTAACTCTATTGCTTTTTTCACATCAAATACTGCAATTCCACTTGCTGCTCCTGGTGATGCTGCAATTCCTTTTGCTAACTGTTTGTGATTTTTAACTTTGGATTCATCCATTGTTCTATGCAGTAAAGCTTCTAGTTGCTGTGCAGGAATTCTTGCAAGTGCTTTATTTTTGTCAATTAGTTTTTCTTTTACCATGTCTACTGATGTTTTGATTAGTGCACCTGCGCTCATTTTTGCAGTTCTAGTTTGTAATAAATAGAATTTGCCTTGTTCAATTGTAAATTCAATATCTTGTGGTTCTCTGAAATGTTTTTCTAATTTGGCACATGCATTGCTTAATTCTTTGTAAGATTTTGGCATCTCTTTTTTTAGTAAAGAAACATTCTTTCCAGTTCTAACCCCTGCAACAACGTCTTCACCTTGTGCATTGATTAGATATTCGCCTTCAATTTCTTTTTTACCATTGTGTCCATTTCTTGTAAATACAACACCTGTTGCACTATCATCACCCATGTTGCCAAATACCATTGTGACGACATTTACAGCAGTACCATTTGCGATATCTTTTGTAATATTATTTTTCTCACGATAAACTATTGCTCTTTCTCCCATCCAACTTTTGAATACAGCTTCAATTGCTAATCCTAATTGCTCGTTTGGAGAATCTGGGAATTTTCTATTGGTGTGTTTTTCACAGATTTTTTTATATTCTGATACAATTTGTTTTAATGATTCTACATTTAGTTGACTATCGTCTTTTACTTTTTGTTTGTCTTTTGCAGAGTCTAGAACATGATCAAATTTTTCATCATTGACTCCAAATACAACTTTACCAAATAATTGGATGAATCTTCGATACGAATCCCATGCAAAACGTGGATTCTTTGTTTGTGAAGCTAGCCCTTCTACTGTTTTTTCGTTTAATCCTAAATTCAAAATCGTATCCATCATACCTGGCATTGATATTGCAGCACCTGAACGAACGGATACTAATAATGGGTTTTTTGTTGAATTCCATTTTTTTCCTGTTTTCTTTTCAATTTTTTCAATATTTTTCATTACTAATGGCATGACGTCTTTTGGAAGTTTTCTGTTGTTTTCATAATACTTGTTACAAACCTCAGTTGTGATCGTAAATCCTGGTGGTACTGGGAGCTTTAGTCGAGTCATCTCGCTTAATCCTGCTCCTTTTCCGCCTAGAAGCATTCTTTTTTTGCTGTCTGCCTCCTCAAATGCATAAACTGGTTTTGTTTTTGCCATGCAAGAATGCGTAAATTTTTTGGCTTTTTAAACTAATGCCTTGGCAAATTCGGAAATTATTTTATCCCAATTCTTTGCTTTGATTATGCCACTTGCTACAAGGATCCCTTTTGATCCTAATTCCACTGCCTTTGAGACATCTTGTCCAGAAACAATTCCTGCTCCACAAAGAAGTTTTGTGTTGTTGTTTGCACTTTTTACAGCACTTGCTGCTTTTGTTATTAATTCTGGTCTTTCAGTTGACACTGCTTTTCCTGAACCAATAAGTTCTGGAGGTTCTATAGCAATGTAATTTGGATTTAGTTTTGCATATTTTCTAGCTTCTGCAACATCTTTCACACAAACAATTGATGTCATTTTCAACTCTTTTAATTTTAAAACTAATTTTTCGATCTCATTTGATGAGATTCGATGTTCACTGTGGTTGATTAATGATCCATTAACTTTGGATTTTTTTAGCAGTTCTGGAATCACAAAACCTGTTGTACTGCCAACTTTAGAATCATCAACATGTTGTGCAAAAATTGGGATAGAACTACTTGCTACAAGTCCAATTAAGTGCTGTGGTGGACAAATTGCAATTTTTATTTTAAATTTTTTAGAAATTTTCTCAGCAGTTTTTACGAATTTGATAATTTTGTCTCCTGAAATCTCTTCATAATTTTTACAATTAATTACGAACATCTTTCTTTGAACCTTCTTGTATTGTATTTAATCTTTAATTTAACTTCTTAACCTTTTATCATACATTTTCTTCATTGCCAATACTATCATCATCAATACAATTGCAGCTATGTTTGTTCCGATGATGAATACATCCTCTACTATGACTCCGTAAATTAACCATAGAATTGCTCCTGCTGATATGAATATCATCAAAAATTTTGAGACATCTTTGAGGCTTTTTGTTTTGTATCCTTTGTAAATTTGCTCTACCCACCCTGTTAGAATCAAAATCCCTGCAGCCACTCCTAGAATTGTTAGTAGCGTTCCATCAATTTCCATTATGTCCACTAATTCCAGAAAAATTCGTCTAATCCTGTTTGTTTTGGTTTTCCTAAAATTGTATCAAAGTCCAAATCCATTGATGATGTTATTTGCTCAAGTGTGGATTCCATAAACTCCATGTATTTTTTAGAATCAATTTCTTCTTTTTTTGCCATCTCTACAGGTTTGACTCCTGGTTTGTTTAAGATTTTGATATAGGAAATTCTATCACCTTTTTTTATCTCTCGTATAGTTTCTAGTTGTTTTGCTGCTCGTATGTGTTGTGGAATGGTTTTTGTATATTCTGATGGTGCCTTACTTAGCATTACATTAAATGTCAAATCTTCTAATGGAATTTCTTTTGCTTCTACTTTTTTACCACATGTGGAAATTTTCTCAGAAATCTTCTTTTTAGCTTTTTCGAAATCTTCTACTGTTTGAACTTCTGACAACACATCAAGTAGTTCGTAAAATAATTTTTTGATAAATGGTGGAGTGTGTGATTTTTTCCCTGTGAGTCCTTTGACATCTACTTTTCCTTCTTTGGTAACTCCTAGATAGTTTTTCTTTCTGTTACTAAGCACACAATATCTGTATGTTTTATCAATCTCTAAATCTACTCCGTGATCTTTTTTTGCTTGTTCTATTACTGTTTGAATTTGTTCTTTAGTTGGGTTTTTGATAAATAATGAGTCAGTATCTCCGTAAAGCACCTCAATTCCGGTTGCCTCACATTTTTTAATTGTCTCTAAAATCGTGTGTCTTCCAATTGCAGTAGTTGCTTCTGCTGCTGGAAGAAAATACAATGGAAATATCTCTGCCCCCATTACCCCATAACTTGCGTTTAGAATTACCTTAAGTGCTTGGCTGACGACTGTATATTGCTGTCTTTGTTCTTCAGTTAACGTTTCTTTTTTTGATAAACTCTTGTAGTAATTTACCCTCAAATCTCTTAGCGAGCCTATAATCATCGATGTTAGCCCATTTTTCTTGGAGCATGTCCAGTGATTTGTTCCTGGAATTGAATTTTTTTTGCATTCTTCATGTGGGCATCTTACGGTTTCATATGATAGATTTCTTACCTTAATGATACTGGGATACAGACTTGCAAAGTCCATCACCACTACATCAAAATGAATTCCTTCTTTTGGTTCAACAACCAGTCCTCCTCTGTATTTTTTATCTTTGATAACTGCGTCTGACATTACTCCTTCTGATCTTCTTTCAAGCTCCTGTCTTTTTGGAATCAGACAATTTCGCTTTCTGTGTTCATAATACAATAAACTTCGAATCCATTGCGATACTCCCATTCTTGCAATATCGTCAATTGGCATTCTTCCAATTCTTGAAATGATTACAAGTAATTGCATCAATAATTCACTGTTAAAACTTGTAAGTTCGTATGTTAGCAAAGCATCATTATAACAATAGTTTGCTGTCTGATAGAGTGTTAACTGATCAAACTCTAAACCATAGTCTATCTTTTCTTTTCCAAGTAATGCTTTTGAGACTTCATTTAATGAAAAGTTTGTATATTTTTGACTAAAGGCATAGATTTGAAATGATCTATTTGAAAATGTTCTATACAAATCAAGATGCACACCTTGTTTGAGTGTTGCAGAATCCCTCATCATATAAAATGGATTATCGGAATTTTTTATTCCAAGTCTTTCTGCTCTGTTATACAAATATGGTAAATCAAATTCATCACCATTGTATGTGACAACAAATGGAAACTCTTTGATTATTTGAAATGCATCATAAATCATGTCTTTTTCTTTATCTAAATCATAAAATGTCACTTTGATGTTTTGGTCTAATTCGTTTGTACCTTGCTCTGTTCCTTCTGTTTTAAGCACAAAAATCTGGTCAAATCCGTCTGTTCCCTTCATTCCTATTGCAGTAACTTTTTTTTCAGCAATTTTTGGGTCTGGAATTCTTCCGACCTCTGCTTCTACTTCAATGTCTACACTGAGTCTTTTTATTTTTGGAATTGGTTGATTGAGCAAATCTGCCCATTCTGAAACAAATTTTTTGAATTCTTCAGCATCTACCATGCTTTCACTATCTACTTTATCCCATAGCAAACTCTTTAGTGCAATCTTTACTTCATCAGATATTTCCAAATCATGTGGTTGGATTTTTCCATTTGTGATCTCATAATATTTTCCAACTATTAGCTTTCTATCATACAAATAATTTTCATAATATTTGATATCGGATTCCCATGTCTCAATTACATTTCTAATACTCTTATCTCCTGTAGTTCCTCCTATTGCTAAGGGATCTGCCACTGTAATTTTTGACATGTTGATTTCTTTGTCTTTCATCAAATCATATCTTTGAACTGTTTTGATTTCTAAAACATCGTCTCTCTCTTGAAGAAACTCTAGTTCTTCTGGTGCTAATCGTGAATAACAATATGGTTTGTGACCAATTTCATCTTTCCATAAAAATAATTTTTGAGATTCTGGCTCATAGAACTTTAAAACTGCTGATTTTGAATTGTTATCATATGTAGCTGATACTAACATGGATGGTGGCATTGATTCAATTTTTTTTGTTTCTTCCATGTTGACTTGCATTTTATCATCCGGAGTTGTATTTGTTAACTAGTTCTTGAGCC
This sequence comes from Candidatus Nitrosopumilus sp. SW, assembly GCF_006740685.1. Classification (NCBI taxonomy): domain Archaea; kingdom Thermoproteati; phylum Nitrososphaerota; class Nitrososphaeria; order Nitrosopumilales; family Nitrosopumilaceae; genus Nitrosopumilus; species Candidatus Nitrosopumilus sp. SW. The sequence goes on from NZ_CP035425.1 coordinate 1,474,240, forward strand.
CATTTTGCAATTTTTGTTTTATCTAATTGGATGACTTCTACACCTGCTTCTTTTAGTAAGTCAAAGTCTGTTTCTGGATAAGAATCAAGACATACAAATTTTCTAATCCCAATTGTAATTGCCATTTTTGTACATTCTAGGCATGGAACAAATGTTGTGTATAGTACTGCTCCTTCTATTCCTGCCTCTATTCCTAGTATTGCACAATGCATTATTGCATTAGCTTCAGCATGATTACAAAGACATCTGTCAAGTGACGCTCCTGATTCTATCTTGCCTTCCATCCTTAATTGACATCTCTTACAACCTCCATCAAAACAATTTTTGATTCCAGGAGGTGTTCCGTTATATCCTGTTGCTAATTGCCTGTGGTTTCTAACAATAACTGCACCAACCTGTCTTGTGACACAGTTTGAACGAAGTTTTGCAAGTTCTGCTTGTAGCATAAAATACTCATCCCAATTTGGTCTCTCAAAAGTACTCAACACAAATTCTGTTTGTCTGTTCAATATATGGATCACGTTAAAATCAGATTTTTTGCGATCAACACCTTCTTGAACAATATATGCACAAACTTCTTTAACATCCTCTAAACTGGTGATTTAATGGCAAGCTATACAGCAGAAGTAAACGCTATTCACAAAAAATTCAATAGCGCTGTAAAAAAGGCAAAGACCAAAAAATCTTTGAACAAAGCTTATAGTGTTCATAAAAAAGCACATGAACGATTATTGAAAAAGCACCTTCGCGAGGAGACTGCTATGATTAATCGTGCAAAGAAAAAACTAGACTAGTTTTCTTTCTTTTTTATTTTTTATTGAGATTTTGCACTAATTCTAAGAATTTGTCAATTATTATTTTTGGTTGTGAATCAGCCAGCGCTAGCATTGCCCTTCCCATCTCTGAAATTATTGTCTGTTGCTCTTGTGTGAGATCCTTTTTAATTGATTCATATTTTTCTAATTGTTCTTCTACTGTTCTCCAATTAGGATCTTTATTCAAAGATTCTAACAATGATTGAAAATACTCTTCATTAGAGTTTTGGTCGCTCATATCTGTATCAAACGATAATGGGATAAAAATGGGCTTGTTTTATCAATTTTGATGATTACTGATACTCTTCTAGGCACAAATCCTTGTCAATTTGAAAGTAGAGAGTATGTGTTTGTCAATGGTTAACTATACGAAAGCATAAAATCAATAAATTACAAATTTTCTTTGTACGATGACTGAATTTATCGAAAAAAAATATGTCAAAAAAGACTCTATTGAAAAACGAGATTATCAAGTTAATCTTGCTGCTCAGGCAATATCTGAAAATTGTATTGTTGTTTTACCAACTGGACTTGGAAAAACTGCAATTGCATTACAAGTTATTGCAGAATATCTATCAAAGGGTACTGGCGGTGCATTGTTTTTAGCTCCAACACGAGTTCTTGTGAATCAACATTATGAATTTCTAAAAGAAAATTTAACATTAGATGACGTCTCTTTGATTACTGGAGAAGACACCATTCAAAAAAGAACCAAATTATGGAATAACAGTGTAATTTGTGCTACTCCTGAAATTGCAAAAAACGATTTAGATAGAGGTATTGTTTCACCTGATCAATTTAATCTTGTAATATTTGATGAGGTGCATAGAACTGTTGGGGATTATGCATATTCTGGTATTGCAGAACGTTTTGCGGATTCTAGTGCAAGAATTGTTGGGATGACTGCAACATTACCTAGTGAAAAAGATAAGGCAACCGAAATTCTAACCAAACTGAAAATCGCCAGTGTTGCTGAAAGAACAGAAACTAGTCCTGATGTAAAACCATACACTCAAGAGACAAATACTGAATGGATAAACGTAGAACTGCCTCCTGAATTAAAAGCAATTCAAAAATTATTGAAATTGGCTCTTGATCAAAGATATGAAACATTACGTGATAATGGAATCAAATTAGCTGAACAGCAATCTCTTTCTGCACTATTGAGAATTAGACAATTTGTATTAAATCAAAACAGACGTTCTGCAAAGCCGCTATTTACTGCAATCAGAATTCATTATGCTCTAAATATCTTGGAAGCTCATGGAATAACTCCATTTTTGAAATTTTGTGAGCGTGCTCAGGCAAAAAAGGGTGCAGGAGTAAAGGAACTTTTTGAAGTTGATCCAAATTTTACTCGTGCAGTTCATCTTGCAAAAGAAGCTCAATCTAGAGGAATTGAGCATTCTAAAATTCCTAAATTAAAAGACATCATTGAATCTGTTCCTGGAAAAGCTTTAATCTTTACTAGCTATCGTGACTCTGTTGATTTAATCTACAGTAAACTTACTGAATTAGGTGTCTCTGCCGGAATTTTGATTGGAAAAGCAGGAGAGACCGGTTTAAAACAAAAAAAGCAAATTGAAACTGTTCAAAAATTTAGAGATGGCATATTTGATGTGTTGATTGCAACACGTGTTGGAGAAGAAGGTCTAGATATTGCTGAAGTAAATCAGGTTATCTTTTATGACAATGTTCCTAGCTCAGTTAGATTTGTCCAAAGAAGAGGTAGGACTGGAAGAAAAGATACTGGAAAATTAGTTGTGCTGATTGCAAAAAATACCATTGATGAGACATACTATTGGATTGGAAAACGAAAAATGACTGCATCAAAATCTATGGGTGACAAAATGACTAAAGTGTTAGAAAAAAATCAAGAAATTGTTTCTAAAAAAACAGGTCTTGATGCATTCATCTAATTTTGGTATTGTTTTTTAATTTCTTGTAAAATTAATTGTTTTTTCTGAATAATTTTGTTTTTCATTCCTGATTCTAAATGATGAGTGCTGGAACCTTTTGCTGCAAGTAGATTTTCCAATCTGATTTCAAATTGGTTTTCTAGAAAGTTTATTGTTCCTTCAAAACCCCCTTCTATTTCTAAACTCTCAAATGCGTCTCTTGCAAGATTTGTAATTGATTTATCCAAATATGTCAAAACTTCTTCAATTGTTTTCTCTGTAAGTATTGCCATGTCTATATGTACGCATGATATTCATGTTTATTTTATTTTGGTTTGTAAGAGTCAAAGTTGAAACTCTTCGTTTAAAATCTAAAATAGTTATCCGAACCTTTTGATGATGTGGTATCCAAATTCTGATTTTACTGGTTCCGATGTTTCTCCGACTTGGAGTTTAAATGCTGCATCTTCAAACGGTTTTACCATCATGCCTTTTGTAAAATATCCTAAATTCCCATCTTTTTTGGCACTACCTGAATCAATGGATAATTCTTTTGCTAATTTTCCAAATTTTTCACCGTTCTTTAATTTCTCCATTATTGCAAGTGCTTCGCTTTGTTTTGAGACAAGAATATGTGAACATTTGATCTTATTACTCATTTACATTTTTGAATTATGAGGCGTCTTTATTTGTTTAGAGCCTGAACTGAAATAAGGAGACTGCTGCTTATTTTGCATCTCATTTAATTCCCAAAACAGTCTACGCACCTTTACAGACTTATTTTGAATCCTGCTTGTTCTCAAAAAAGCAACTATTCTTTATGGATTCAGTTTTCATTCTTGAAATAGAACAGGCTTAATTTGTTAGAAATTAATGATCAATTATTTTAATGGGTATTATTATGATAACATATGAAAACTATTCTGATTTTTGCTCTTTTAGCTTTGACTATTGGAATTGCATTTGAGGATGTTTATGCACAAACTGTTCCTGAACCCGAACCTGAACCCGAACCTGAGCCATCTGATGTTATTCCTCCTGTTGTAACTGTTCCTGAGGACTTTATTGTTGCTGCTAAGGATATTACTGGCGCATATGTTGTATTTGATGGTGTTAGTGCTACTGATGACATAGATGGTGATATTGTTCCTGTATGTACTCCTAATTCTGGCGATTTCTTTTGGTTTGGAATGAATACTGTAATCTGTACTGCTATTGATAATGCAGGAAATAAGGGTCAAGCTTCTTTTACTGTAACTGTTGCAGATCTAGTTCCTCCAACTGTAAACGTTCCTGAAAATATTGTACTGGAATCAACAATTACCAGTGATCTAATTGTTACATTTGATACCGATGTTAGTGCTACTGATGACCTAGATGTAGTTGATCCTATTGTTGACTGTACTCCTCAATCCGGCAGTGAATTTATCATAGGAACTACTGAAGTAATTTGTACTGCTATTGATAATGCAGGAAATAAGGGTCAAGCTTCTTTCACTGTGACTATCAATAATTTGTTAACTGTTCTTAATGAAGAACTTTTGGCACTTGGAGATTTATCTCCTAATGACTTGGAAAATCTGGGAACTCATGTTTCTAAGTTTGTAAGGACTTCTAACATATTGTTCAAATTAGAACAACAAGGAATCAAAGATTTACAGTCTGAATTTAATGAATCTCAAAAATTGGGAGATTCTGCAAAAACCCGAACCGAATTTAATAAAGATCTTTCAGAATTTAGAAAAGATATTCGCATTTTGAGACAAGATTATCAGGATATTTTTGAAGACTATCGTAATGAGGTAAAACAACTAATCAAAGAGAAAAAAGGATTGACTGTCTCTGATAAGAAAAACCTCCAAGAATTTGAAAAAATTAAACTACGAATACAAAATACTGAAGCCCAATCTCTAGATAAGGTTAATTCCTTTATTGATGAAAGCTTAAACCAAGAACTCAAAATAAATGAAAATAAACTAAGGAAACTTAATCAATTAATTGCATTTTCTGAATTTCCATTAAACCAATTTTCTGACTCTCAAATTGCAAAATGGAAACAGGAACAAATTGAATTATTCAGTACTGTCCAAGCCCTAAAAATTGTGATGAGTAGTTCAGATAAGGACCAAAAATCTGATGCTCAATCTCTAATCAAAGAAATCAAAAATCAGATAAAAGAAGAAAAGAAGAAAGAGGAGAAACAAAAAGAAAACAAATCTAAAAACAACTCTGATAAAGGCAAAAGTGGAGATAATTCGAAAAAATCCTCAAACAAAGGTAAGAAAAAATAGTATAGAATCTGAAAATTTTAAGAGTTAATTTTTACACCTATTTGTGTCCCTTTTGACCCTAAAAAGATAGTTGAATTCCGTGGTGTTGAATCTAAAATTACTTTTACAATATTTGTAAACAAGAAAATAATTATTTAAAATCTAAAATCAATAAGAGCATTTAATCTTATTATTCATTTACATTTTTGAATTATCTGTGCCTTAATTATTTTGGAGTCTTGAACTCCATCTAATGACTTTGACAAATTAAACAAATTCAGATTTTTGAAAATAAAGCTACTGTTTTTCTATATCTATATTTCATAATTGTTGATGCACTGTAATGGATCTTGTAAAAAATACAAGGCAACAAGTACCAGTGTTGATGGTGGAAGATATGAACTGGGACAAAAGAGGTGTCCTGAATGTGAATTGTTCCTTAATTGGGAAGGTTTGTGGTGCCCTTGCTGTGGCCGTTTACTTCGAACCAAACCTCGGGCAAAAAAAGTAAAGAAGAGTAAACGATGATTTTACACATTAATGATCTACAAATGTTCCTTTTTGGAACTATTGATCATCTAAAAATTCCATCGATTTTAACATTAAAAATCACTATAGTCTCTTTATGGGAAATGTAGTGTTGCCTCTGTTGGGCATTGCCAGTATTGCCTTGTTGTTTGGTATGGGAACGGTTTTACCAGCAATGGCTGAATCATTTCCCATAAAGATAGTGTCTGATGCTATCTCTCCTGAAGGTAAGGTCTATGTCTCAGTTGACTTTGATAATGATGGTGTCTGTGATGAGCAGGCAGTTTTGATTTCAATAGGTACTATTGAAAAAATAGGTATAACACAACAGTGTTTGCTACCTGCTATCTAATCCCCAACTGGTTTTGTTTTTTGGAATAATTTTTAGAAATGGTGCTTCGTTTTCCTTCCATGGGTCTCGTCTGACCCATTCAAATTTTTGATGGAAAATATTGTATAATTTTTTGAATTCATCTCCGTTTTCTATTATCTCTGTTTTACCTTGAATTAACACTGCTTTGTGTTTCCCTGACTTGTAAATATCTATTATTACACTTGAATTTGGATTCGTTTTTAGATTCTTGTATGTTCTTGTTTCATAATCTGTAGCAATAATGATTGTATTTTCATCGAGTACAAATGATACTGGTTTGACATGCGGAACATCATCATGTGATGTAGCTATTCTAGCTTCTTCTAATGAATTGAGAAACTCTGTCTCTCTTTCATTGAATTCTATCAACTAAAAATCCGTTCTCTGATTTCTGGTATGTGTTTGTAGACAATGTCTCTAACTTTGATTTGATCCTCTGGTGTTGGCATTTCTTTTTGTGCACTAAGTATTGCTCCACTCATTCCTAATGCCATACCCATTACAATTCCATAGACAAATTCTTTAGGATCTTCTACTTTTAGGACTTCTTTGTTTTCTTTTATCTCATCAAGATATGCAGGAATTGTTGCTACAGCTCCATTAATTGTTTGAACTATTATTGCTTCTAATTGCTCTTCACTCATAATTCTCTTCATAGAGTTTTACTAATAAATTTGCGCCTAAGATTTTTAATCGAGAAATATAGAGTCTTTTCATGTTCTCATTTTTCACTACAAATGAAGCAAATGAAGCACTTCCTGATGTAATTAAGAAATTTGAATATGCATTAGCAAAACAAAATGAAGTAAAAAAACTTGAACAGCAATTACAAATGAGTGTATCAACTACTAATTCTTTTGAGGATTATGTGACTCTAAAACAACAACTAAACTCTGCCATAACAAAATTCTATGAAGCAGTTGAAATCCTTGAAAATACTGGAGTTGTAGTTAAAAGCATCGAACAAGGCTTGCTAGACTTTCCTGCAAAGAGATTTGATGAAGAGGTCTGGCTGTGCTGGAAATATGGTGAAACTGAAATAAAATTCTGGCATGAGAAAGACTCTGGATTTATGGGGAGAAAGCCTATCGAAGTTAGTGATGAATCTCTTGTTTAATTACTAACGAAATTCTTTACATCAATTGTTTTTAGTGGATTTGATGTTTCCCACAAAAATTTACAGAGTGTAAAGATATTGTCTACCATTTCAGTCGAGTTTGTACATAATGAAAAATCAGAATCAGAATTAGAATGCTGAAATGATGCTGCAGAATCTGACATTATCATTTTTTTGTCTTTTTGAACAATTAATCTTCCTTTGGATGGTAATTTACCAATTTTAGTTTCAGTTGCATTGAATCTCTTTACAAATGGTGTGAGTTTTGTATCATTCATATCAACCAATAGTCTCACACTACCTCCATTCTTTTCACATATGGTAATTTTTTCTGGTATGGTACTATGATACATTCTTGAAACATCATCTAATGTTGTAACAATGTATAACACATCTGTTGTTTCTTCAATCATCTGTGCAATATCTGCATAAATGTTCTGGCGACCTTGTACCACTCTAAATGTTGGAATTGAACTACTTTGATTTGTTGTAATTTCATTATTGATCTTTTCAATAATGGCCTCTCCTGATTTTTTGATTTTATTTACTTCATCTTCTTTTTTACCTAATGTTATTTTCAATGCTTCGTGCGGTTCAACTGCAATACACAATTTTGGGCTAGATAATGTAGTTGAAATAATATTTCTGCTTACTAGTCTATCTACTGTTCTGTACATTCTTGCTCTGTCAATATCTAACTCTTTTGCTAATGCACTGGCAGTTATGGGACCTGCTCTAAGTAAATTAAGGTAAACTTTAGCCTCTAAATCATCTAAATCCAGAATTTCCTCTAGTTCTGCGGCAATTCCGCTTACTTGATCCTCATATGACATCATATTGCCCCCTCTCCTTTGCATTCTGGATTTCTTTTGGCTAATCGCATTTAGTATTTTCGTAGAATTTCTACTTAACTCACAACCTATTATCCTCATACTGCTACAATTTGTATATGTGATGAATTGATTAGAGCAAAGCCTCTGCCTGCAATTAATGCAACATACATAATTGACAATTAAATTTTCATGAGTAATTGCTGGGTTGTTCGTATTGATGAACAAACATAGATTTTGTTTGTTCAAATGAACAAACATTTTATCATTTTACATCACATTAAATGCAATTACTGCAATTACGATCATAACTACTACATGTTTTGTTCCTGCAACATATGATCCAGATCCAATTTTTCCTGCAGCCAATCCTCCAAAGACTGCTTCGATTACTGCCATGTTAAATAGTGCTGATTCTAATTTTTCAATTTCCATACTTGCTAAAGATCCAAATAATCCATCTGTTCCACTACCTGCAGCCAAAAGTCCTTCTTGAACTTTTTCTATCTCTGTAAAGAAACTAGTTGTTAGTAACACTGCAACTGCCAAAAATACTACAAATGAAATGTATATTGTGTATGTGTATGGCTGTAGAGCTGATTTCCTACTCTTTTCGATATTTTGCATTTCAGAAACATGTTTTTGAATCATCTCTAGATTTTCTGTAACATCTCCTCCAATCTTCATTGCCATCTCTAAGAGAACTGTTACTCTTCTTGAAACTCTAGTCCCAGTTCTCTCTGCGAAATTCTCAAATGCCTCTTCAATTGGGGTTCCCCAACTGATATTTGCTCTTAAATTTTTTAATTCTGGCGTCAATGCACCTAGATTTCTATCTGCAGCCTGCTCAATTGCCTTGATTAGGTTGGCTCCACTTTGAACTGAACTCAGCAATGCAAGTAAAAACACTGGTAGATTCCTATCTATGCTATCTCTTCTTTGAACTTCTTTTAGTTGGTGAATTGTAAAAGGAATTATTCCAACCAAAATTCCAAAAATTAATCCTACATCTCTAATTGTTGTAGAATCTGAATACTCTGAAAAGTAAAAACTCATTGTAATTACGCTAATTGATGCAACAATTGAAAATATTCCACTCTTTAACATCTCATTTTTTAATATTGATTGTTTTGGTTCTATCTCAATTGATTTTCTGTTTTTTCTTTCGACTCTTTCCATTTTCCTACCTCTTTGGAACCATTGTATCCATCATTACCAACATCAGTACTCCACTAAGTGGAATTACTGCAAAAGTTAGAATATTCATTAAAGTTAACAAATCAAATCCTGCTAAACTGGGACTCATGATGCCCATAATTGATAACATGATTACTGCAAGTAATGGGAAAACAATTAACAAAATTGTATAAATTTCAGCGACACTTCCTAATGACTCTGTAGTTTTTTGCATGAGCATCTTTTTTTCTTCTAGCTGAACTTTTGCAGTTGCGTTAAAGTATTCTTTAAGATCTCCTCCTGATTGAACTGTTATTATTGCACCATCTAACAATTCTGAATATGGTCCTGTTGGTGTTCTGTTAATCAAATCTTTGATGGCACTGATCAAATCCATTCCTAAAATATCGATATTTCTTACAATGAATCTTGCATCTTTTACAATATCCTCATCAGTCTCTTCTTTTGCAATTGCCTTGAAAATTCCCTCTAACGTAAGACCACTAGTTGCCAATGTTGACATGTATCCGATAAAATGAGGAATTTCCTCTACTAGCTTTGCAGCTCTGTTTTTTACTCTGATTGCAGGAATCATCTGCAGTATTCCAAAAGTCATTCCAAACAGCATCAATCCTGTAAGTAAAGGCATCAAGAATCCTATACTTGCTGGCTGGATATTGATGAATTGAGATGCAATTATGCCCATAATCACACCACACATGCCTGCAATCATGCTAAAGAACACCATGCTGGATACATAGACTTCAAATGGAATTGGCATCATTGCCTGCTTGATTGATTTTTCAAGTGATCTTAATTTTGGATGTAAAATCTTTACATGATCATTTAGTATTTTGTAACTAAAAACATGAATCTGCCCTACTGACTCTTCTCTTTGTTTCTTTTTTTGTTTAGTTCCTATTATGTTCAAAATTACACCTCCAATCTTTTTCTCTCGTAGAATCTTTCTGGATTTGCATAGTAATCCATGATGTTTGCAGTCACTTCTTTATGATCACGTATGTCATTTTTTACCATCCATTCTAATGCTGATTTTCTTTTGGTTAATTCATAATTGATCTTTTCTTCAGAATCTCCATCTCTTTCTTTGATTTTTTTGAAAATTACACTGTCTCCCATGTAATCATGAGTATCCGTTTTTGGATTCCATTTAAAAATTTCATGAGTCTTAATCTGCCCTGTTTTCTCATCAATTCCATTAATTTCTGAAACTTGAATAATCCTTCTAACTGATTTTTCTCCAATTCGGATTTTCAATTGTAAAGTGATTAAATCTAAACTGTTTGAAATTAATGCTTTGGGAACATCCATTGGAGATGAAGTTAATCTTGTTAATGTTGCATCTACTGAATCTGCATGTATGGATGAAAACCCTCCGTGACCTGTTGCCATTGCCTGGAATAACGTATATGCTTCTCTACCTCTTGTTTCTCCTACAATAATTATATCTGGTCTCTGTCTTAGAGCTGCTCTTAGCAAGTCAAATTGATTGATTTCTCCTATCTGGGTATCTGTAAAGTTTTGTCGTGATACTGCAGGAATCCAATTCTCATGTGGCAAGTTTAATTCTTGAGTGTCCTCTATACTGACAACCTTCTGACCAGGTCTGATAAATGATGCAAGAGCATTTAGTGCTGTTGTTTTTCCACTTGCGGTTCCTCCTGCAATAAGCATTGTTGCACGTTTTTCGGCTAAATACCACATGTATGCAGCAATATCTACTGATATTGTTCCGAATTTTATCAAATCTATGATTGTAATTGGATCTGCTCGAAATCGTCTAATTGTAAACGTACTTCCCCTCTTTGTAATTTCATGACCTAGTGTTAGATTGATTCTACTTCCATTTGGAAGTGATGCGTCGATAATCGGGTCTGCCATTGAGACATGTTTTCCACAAATGTATGCCATCTTTCTTGAGAAATTATTCAACTCTGAATCTTTTTCAAAAATGATATTTGTTGGCATTGATTCATGCTCTCTATGCCATATGTAGATTGGAATATTTGTCCCATCACAACTTATCTCTTCAATCATATGATCTCTCATTAATGGTTCAATTTTTCCAAGATATACAAAATCTCGAATTGCATAATAGTTAATTTTTGCAATATTTTTTGGCGGAATTTTTAATCTGTATTTTTTAATCATTGATGATATCTTTTTTTTCAACCTTCGCTCTGCATCTTTTTTTGATTTAATTTCATTCATGGAAACAGTTAGTTCTGTTATGAGCAATTTCTTTATGATTTCAAATGCCTTTTGGTCTCTTTCTGTAAGGATTGGTTCTATTACCTGATATCTTAAACCTCCTTTTGCAGTTGGATCTTTAATTACGCCTGCATGAATTTCATTTTCATCCCACTCTAGCTTTGACAATGTCATGAATTGAGGTATCTTTTCATCTTTAGATGAATTGGAAGTTTTTTCAGAAACTCTGAGTTTTTCATCTGATTTTTCTTTTCCATTAATTTGCAAATTTTGCAATCCTGAAAATCTGTCCTTGAAAATATTTAGCCTCAATTTGAGGTTCTATGTACAAGTAATGTGTTTTAACACTTGTTCGTCCATATGAACAACGTCTTTTATAATAAATTTCATTTAATGAGATAATTTTACTAGCGAAAGCTCTTTTCAGGCGTGAATTATGAGTAATTTTGTATAAAATTTGTGGTAAAATCTGGATTTTTTTACTGTTTGTTTTAATGTACAAACTACACTATCTTGAAATCACTATTATCGAAAACCATTATTTTCAAATCCGAATAAAATGATAATAAGTTGGGCTCTGTAATTGGTGCCTCTCCTGGATGAGCAGCATTATTTCTCATTGTAAAACAAATTTCTAAACGATCATGCTCATTTGTATCAATTAATCCCCAATACTCCACAATCCATAGAATATCTGTATCAAAAACAGTTTGTAATTCGGAAAGAGAACCAATATCAAATGATTTGCTGAATCTTTTGTACCTTCCTTTAGTTTTGCCTTTCATCTCTACACTTTTTCTATTAAATTCGTCAAAACCATTTTTTTCAATTACTTTATGGATTCTTGCAATGGCTGCACTCCAGCCCAGTACTACTGATGCTCTAAAATATCCTTGATTTGCACAATTCACCGCTTCTGTCAAATACTCAATTTCATCATTAGTTGCATGTTCTGTTAGAGATTCTAAATCTAATAACTCTGTATTTTGAAAAGGATTTTTTGTGATTTCAAACTTTAACTTTCTTAATTTTGGAATAATATTATCCATGCATTCCAAATAACTTGTTTTTCTAGAAACACTTGAAGATAATTTTAATAATTTATCAAAAATTAATTCAAGTTCTGTTATTAGTGATTGTTCAATTTTTAGAGTAACTAAATCTATCTTGATACCTTCATACCAGGTTCTTACAAATTTCTCTACTTCGTTACGAGTTTCTTTTTTTGAAATATTTGTGGGCTGAGATTTTAATGACGAATTAAGTTTTTTTGTAGTTTTTTCTAGATTTTCTAAATCTAATAGAATCTCTTGTTTTGATTTAGAGTTCATTTATTGTTTCAGATAGTTTTTCTTTACCGTATGGAGATAATTTTACATGTTCTTCGTCGTCAAGATCTTTGAATAATTTTTTATTGTTGTTAAAATTATTCATGAAGTTTTTACGATTGAGGCATTTGTTTTCATCGCATCTTTTTCGAACATCTTCCATGGAAAATTCAAAAGAACCATTAGTTTTGAGTGTATTTTCTAATGCAGTCATCAATGCAATTTGGATCTGAGCTTTTGAAGTAACAGTGGTTGAAATTTTATACGTAGGGGCAATTTCATCTTTACCTGAAATTATGAATTGTTCATAAATTTTCCCTTCATCTAAAGAAAATTGTCTAAAGAATGCTCTAACTTCAATTGGTACTTGAAAGTCAAATTGATTCTCTTGTGTAGGAATTTCATTTTTTTCTATAATTTTTTCTTCAGTTTTAGATTTATTCGAAGATAATTCTGATTCAAGTAACATTTCAAAACATGTTGTTCTATAACTTTCAGGAATACTTTCCACAATTTCTACTATTTTCTTTATTTTTGGTTCAAGTTCTTCATAATCCATAAAAAATTATGAATTGATGAACATAATAAGCATTAAGATTTGTATTGTGTTTTTTATAATAATACGCTTTAATATGTGCAAGATTGCGCATAGGTTTAAAAATTAATTTTTATATTTAACAAAACCAATTTTCTTAAAAAATGATGTAAAAACTACTCAAAATTCATTTTCTATAATTCCTCATATGTGATGTTGTATTTGCTAATGTGGCCATTATTTTGCAGCTGAAACGTCAACAATTTCAAATGTTTACGAGATTTTAGATAGCCATACTACAATCTAGTAATGTATGCCAACGGGCCTACATTAAATGAAAAATGTTGTAAGAGACACATTTTGTTCGTCCATATGAACAACATTTTCCTTTTACTCTTCATTCTATTATGAAAACTACCATGGCCAATGTGAATTTCTCGTACCTAGTGAGGCAGAGCTATGATATTTAGAAGAAAATCATCTGAACTGTCCTCATTTGAGACAAAATCTGATTCAAAATCATCTGGTTTTCAGAGTATCTCTTCTATCTTTAAGGGCAACTCTGATGATCCCTCTCTTGAATCTGTGCCTGAATATGCTATAGAGTCTGAACATCTCATTGAAACAGAACCTGCCAAACCCTCTCCAAACAAATCTGTTAGATTGATTCAAGAAATTCAAAAACTCCCAGATAAAACAATAATTCCCTTTGTCGATTACAATGAGGGACAATTACTCTATCCAATCTTATCTGAAATTGGACAATCCTCAGATAATCTATCTTATCTTGATGGATTAGTTTCTGATGGAATCTTAGAAAAAAAGATTTATGAAAAATTAATTGTTTGTCCTATTCATTCTGATACATTTTCCTCTAGTGTTCGATTATACTGTCCAAAATGTCACTCTATGGATGTAGAAAAATTAAATTTGTTTGAACATAAAAAATGTGGATACATTACAGAAAGCAGTAATTTTGATTTTAGTGATAATGAAAAATCATATTGCCCTTCATGTAAAAAACCAATAACAAATTTTGAAAAGGAAATAAGAGTACCTGCTATGTGGTATCAATGTAATGATTGTTCAGAGAAATTCGATGATGCTGTAGTTAAATTACATTGTAGAAAATATGAGCATGATTTTGACACAAATTCTGGACAGTTTGTATCTACATTCAGATACAAATTAAAAAATTCAGAAATTTCTGTAAATTCTGATACTAGTGAAATTAAAGATGAAATTCAAAAACTATTGGTTGGATTCAATTTTGATTCTCATCTCAATTATTCTATTCAGGGAAAAAGTAACAATATACATGAAATTCCAATTTATGGAAAAAACAAAACATCTGGTGAATCAATTTTAATTTTCATCAAAAATCAATCTCATGGAATTGATCAAACCGATATGAATTCAATTTTGGTCCCCAAATTGGATATAGGACCTACTCATACACTACTGATCACTGTTTCTGCAATAACTGATGGTGTGGAGCAATTGGCAAAACATTATGGAATTTACATTATTTGTGAGCCTGATTCATCTCAAATAATTTCTGCTGTTGAAGAATTTGTTTCAGAATGGTATTCAAAAAATGGTGACAAAAAGTGAAAAATGTCTCAAAAAAACCTCATCTGACGAATAGACGTGCAGTCAGTCAAGTAATGGGCAGTATAGTAATTTTAGGAATAGTCACTTCTGTTGGTTCTGTAATTTTGTTTAATGGTATGGGTAGTATCAGTGCATTTACTTATGATCTTTCATTTCATGAAAAATCAAAAAATGAAATTCATCGTGAATACATAATTTTTGAACACATTAGATTTGTCCCTAATGATGATAATATTGAAATTGATTTAGCAAATATTGGAACTGTTGAATCAACAATTTCTAATATAACTATCTTAAAAATTGATACACAAGAAATTATTGCTAATTGGGTAGATGTAGAAGAAACCATTCATGTTGAAACAAATCAAAAAATAATTCTTGACAGTACTGACATATCACTTACTAATGGATTTCTAACTCAAACATGGGATGATGATTATTACTATTATGTCAATGGAGTTCCCTCCAATGGAATTGCCAAATACAAAATTTCATTGACTACTGTCAAAGGAAATTTTTTCACAACTGTGGCGAGTCCGTTTAATACATAGGTGAAAATATTGTCTCATGTATATTTTATAAAAAACAATTCTCGTTTGAAAAAAAGACGAGGTGTAACTGATGTTATCAGTACAATGCTATTGATGGCAATAACTGTAACTGGAGCTACTACACTTACTTATTTTGTAAATGATGGATTTGTTTCTGGAAATATTGCTAGTGTTTCTACATCCGATTCTTCATCATTAAATCTAATGTTATTGGCATATGATACTAGAGATTCTTCTTCTCTATTGACCATGAATGAAGTTGACAATGATCATTCTCTTAATGACTTTTTATGTGGTTTTTCTTGTAAGGATTTTCCAAATGCAATCCCTGAAAATAACGGAAGTGAATTTCTAGTATTACAAATTCAAAATAATGCTCTTGACTCAATATTTTTGGAAAATATTTCTATTAATGGTGTAGTGCATTATTGGGATCCTGCTACCTCTGGAATCTCATTAGATGCCTCTCAAAATGATTTGATTGGAGGCAAATACCCTTCAGATGGGATGTTTTCTATCATATCTCCTCAACCTCCACTAATTCAGAATCAAAACAATGAGATTCAAAACGGGGAAATTGTTAATCTTCTAATCAAACTTGGACCAGATGATTCTGATATTTTATTGAACAAAGGGATTCATGTTTTCCTCAATGTTGGCAAAAACCATCTTGTTGAATTTTTAATTGAAAGTGGAGATGCCAGATGAGTCGAAATACTCGTTTCTTGCCCCAAAATAGACGTGGATTATCTTCTGTGGTGGGGGCATTATTTTTTACAGTATTGATGATTGCTGGATTCTCTGTATTGAGCTTGGCACTTGATGCTCAAACAGATATTGTAACAACACAAAGAATTGTATCTGATGTTGAAATCAAAAAACAACAAGAACAATTTAGCATTTTATCTTCTGTGGATGGAAATAATATTCTTGATGTTGGAATTCATAATAAAGGCCAAAACCCAGTTGAAATTTCAAGCATATGGATAATTAACAAAACTTTGACTAATCAACCTGTTCAACGTTTTGAAATAAACTATAATGATGCATTTATCCCTTCAAATTTTAAAACAAATGTTGTTGAAACACAAAGACTTTCACTTACTCCTGACACATACGATATCAAAGTTATTTCATCACTTGGAACTATAAAAACAGAAGAACTTATTGTTGGTGCCGGTAGTTCTAGTGGCGGATTAAGAGCAGAAATGATTACTGATCCTCCAAATGTTGTCATAGGAACCAATGCTACTATTGCAATGGTTGTGACCAACACTGGTGATGGATTAATTCGTGATGTACAACCAGAAATGCAACCTGTTGGTGGAAGTGGAACTGTTGTTTCTTCATCATCTCATACTCCTCCTTCAGTTGATTTGGATAGAGGAGAATCTGTAATGTTTTCTTGGGATTATCAATTAACAGGTGTTAGTGGGGATAATTTCATTTTTTCAGCTTTGGCACGTGGTGATTTTCTTGGAACTGATGATGTCTCAAGTAATGTTGTATCTGATATCAGTGTGCTAAGAGAACCTGGTGAGGGTGGTGGAACGGATCCTGATATTATTGTAGATGAATTATTGGCTAGACCTCAATTGTTTTTCATCATTCCTTCATCCCAAGGACAATCTGCCGACACCGAAGCATTATGGGGAATTAATGTCGTCAATCCAATTAATGCACCCATGGAGGTCTCAAAATTAATCATAACTGCATTTGCTCCTGGTGGAAACAACAATGATGTATTGTTTGATAGAACTGGAGGTAATTGTAATTTTGATCCTATTTCTCCTACCTTGGGTCCTGATACAAATTGGTCTTGTCCTTCTGAAAACTCTTTGATGTGGCAAGATACTACTAATCCAATCATAATTCCTGGAAATTCTAGTAGGGCATTCTTAACCAAAGTTGAGCCTGGAAAACCTTCTGGAAATGTCGGGTTGGAATCTATTTTAGTTCAAGGCTCTGTATTTACCACTCTTGGTTCTTTTGGAAAAGCTGGATATCAATCAACAATGTCTGAAACTGCAACATCTATTGCAAATGTCTTTTTGACCGACTCATCTGGTTCTAGATTAAGTGCAAATATTGGTTCTCTTGAAACTGGAATTCTTCCAAACAATGTTGAAACATTCAGTGTTGCATTAGCTGATATGGATTTATCTGATACAACTATTATTAATTCTGGTGCAAAACTTATCATCAATGTTCCAAAAGGTTGGACTGATGTAACTCTCATATCGCACCCTGGGTTTGTTTCCACTCCATCTGTTACAACATTTGGAGATTCATCTACCCAAATTGTAGGAATCACATCTTCTCCATTAGGAACTAATACAAATCCAAGTGATGTGATTACATTTACAGCACGCTCTCCTAACATCTCTGATGACAGGCTGTATGTGATGTATGTTCTTGGTCAAGGAGTCACCTCTAATGGATTTTCCATAGGACCTCTTGCTGAAATCATTCTTCAAGTAGATGGCTAGATGTTCATTTAGTAATACAACTGAACAGAATTTCAATTTGTAGTCCGTTTTGAACACAAATTCCTTTAACATCTTTTCTGATTTTAAAAAATTCAGAAATGACACGACTAATGTCAAAACAAAACAAATTGACCTCTAGAAAAGCCGTTGCTCCAGTAATTGCAACACTTCTTCTAGTCGCAATCGCAGTTGTTGGTGGCAGTATTGTCTTTGTGTTCTCACAAGGATTCTTTAGTTCTGCCCAAATCAGCGGTGCTCCACAAATCGAGTCTCTTGAATTTGCAGGATATGATTCAAGAGATATTGACATACTACAATATCATGATGGTCAATCCTCAGGTGTTGCAAGTGGTGCCGCAAACAATGGTTTGATCCCAAATGAGAGAGTGATGGTTTATGTCCAAAATCAAGGTGTTTCTAAAGTAACACTTACCGAAGTCCGTCTTGCAGGTACGGTGTACACTTACGAAGCTCCTGCTGGTGGTGTTCTAACGGTATTCAGCGCTGGTACTGGTGTACTTGATGATGGTGAATTGGACGCCGGTGAATTCTGGATTGGTACTAGAACTGTTTCTGGTGCTGCCGCAGAAATATCTACTACTCAAAGTGCAGAAATTCAACCTGGACAAACTGCAACAATCATTCTTGAGTTAGATGAAACTCTCCGAGAAGGCAGAGACGCACAAATCAAACTGACAACAGCTAATGGTGCCGTCTTTGTAGGTACTGTAATTGCAGGTCAACAAAGTGGATAACTCCACCCTTTTTTCATTTTTATGAAAAATAAAAGGAGTGAAATGAAAAATGGAGAAAAAATGAAACAAAAAAAATTACTAACCTTTCTACTAACAATTTCCTTAATTCTTGGAATTACTGTTCAACCCGTCTCTGCACAAAATCTAGACGCTTTATCTGATTATTCAATTAAACTTGCAATTTATCCTAATCATTTGGAAGCAGGTATTTTTGAACATGATGTGGGCTATTTTTTTGTTCTAAGTAAACAAGGTGTCCCCATCACTTCTTCTTATGATGTTCCAGTTAGTTTAAGTTCTGATGACTCATCCATTGCTTCGGTACCAAACAAAATTATTTTAAAAGCTAATGAAGAGTTTGTTTCTTTTCCAATAACTACTGGTGAAAAATCTGGACAAACAACAATTACTGCTACACTAAACGGAAAAACAACTTTTCAAAAAATAGAAGTTGGAACTGATCAAACTTATCTTCCAGATGATTTGATTCTAGAATTACATTTTCCTACAAATGAAATGCACGTAAATTCAGAAATGCCATTTTCTGTTTTTCTTAAAACATTTGATGGAAATCCAGTCCGCGTACCTGACGACATTCCTATAAAATTTGAATATGAAAAATCTCTTGCTTCTCCTAATAGTGATATTTTGACAATCAAAAAAGGTGATTACTATGCCTGGGGAACCATTTCTACCTTTGAAAAGACTGGTAATACGTTCCTGAGAGCAATATATGATGAGGTTGGACTTGATGTGGCAAAAAGTATCAAAATCTCCTCCACCTTACCTACTGCATTACAATTAACTGTGTATCCAAAAATGATTCCTGCAGAAATTGACAGGAAATTAGATATTTTTGTAACTGTTGTGGATTCTGAAGGTAATCCTACAAAGACTCCTCATGATATCCCCTTGAATTTCTTTTCTAGTGAGCAATACCCTATTGGTGAGAAGCTAGCTAAAGTTGTTACATCTGAAAAACCTGTGATCAAAAAAGGCGAATTTGGATTTTTATTACAAGAAAAATTTAGTTTACAAAATTTACTTGCAAATGACATTTTGATTGGTGTTACTGCAGAAGGTTATGGAACTGCAACTGATGTATTTAGAACTGTTGGAGAATCTATTGAAATTGAAGAAAATACTAAAAAAAGTATAAACAATGTTTATGATTTTGGATTTAACACAAAGAATTATGGAAAAGCAGTTTCCGTTTATGGGTTAGAAAAAATCCCTAGTAACGCTACTGCATTTTTTACTTATCAACTATCATTAATTGAAGATGATGAAGATGATGATGGAATAAGACCTGATGGTACAGAAATTGAGATACATTCTGAATGTGCAGACTCTTCATCTGAACTAAACAATGATGCATTAAATTCTGAAATCACACACAACACTGAACTTGAACCGGAAGATATGCTTCTATATTCAATTGATTGTCTTGAAGATGAAGAACTTTACCCTGCTCAAACTGGTGAAAGTTTGTACAGTGATGGATATGTTCAAAAAATTAACGTCATTTCCAGTGATGATGAAATTGGTAAAATAATGGATGGTGGAAATATTCAGAGTTCATATTCCTATGGAACTACTCAAATTATCACTGGTCAAAAAACAGGACCTCTTACAATATCTACTTCTGTAAATGGGGTTGGAACAGGCTCATTTTCCACTCAAGTGATAAACAGTTTGGAGCAAAAAGAGGTTAGAATATTTTCTCCAACTGGTGATGATACCCTTATTTTTGATAGAGATGGTTATTTTGATGTCTTTTTAGTTGCACTAGATGGTAGTGAACGACCAAAAGTTATGAAAGATAACGGAAAATATCTAATCACACCGACTAACGGATTAATGGAGATCTCTAGAGGTGAAACTTTTACATTTGCTCAATTACGAAGTGATACCTTTGATGTCTCTGAACAAGAAACTAGTGTTACATTGACTGTCGAACCAATAGGTGAAAATATTGATTCTGATCTTGAAGGTGAAAAAACATTTGTGACGTGGCCAACATCAAAATTACAGGTATTTTTCCCAGTTGATAAAATTAATGCAGAGCATCAAGAAAACATAGGTATTATTCAATTAGTTGATTTACAAGGAAATCCTGTCATTCCAAAATTTGATGTTAAATCAAAAATTACCTCATCTCATGATTCTGTTTTGCAAGTAATTGATGATGCAGTTATCCCTGCTGGCATTTCATACACTACATTTCCAATAAAAACAACTGGTTCTATTGGTGCTGCTGAAATACATGTAAGTGCTAAAGGTGTTAATGGAACTTCTTATCTAATTAATACTGCTTCTTCTCAAACACAACTATTGATTTCTAGTGGTGGTCTTGCAACAGAAGTTAAGGTCGATGAACCAATAGAATTTAGATTGTTCGTAGATGATGAAAATGCACAAGCTGTTCCAAATGCATCTTTAAAAATTGTTACAGAAGATAATGTTGTTATTTCTCCTGATGTGTTGAGGACAAGTTCTGATGGTAGTGCTATTGTTAGTTTAACTGCATTTGAAGGTCCATCTATTTCATTTGACATCGTTGCAACTGCAGAAGGCTATGCTGAGGGACAGGATTCATTTACTGTTAATGTTGATGCTCCTCAACAAGCATTTGATGCAATTGATTTAGAATTACCTGAATGGATAATCTATATTGTAATTGCAGGAATCCTTATGGTTGGAGCAGTTGTGTTTATGTTCTTAAAAAAATCTAAAACAAACCTCGAAGAAGAATGGGAAGAGGAAGATGAACTCTAGTCTCGTCTTTTCTTATCTCTACAAACTCCGCACAGATAGTTTTTCTTGAAATCTTCTAGTTCTACTTGAAATTCTCGTGTTTTGTAATATGATTCGCCTGTTTGTAGCCCTCCAGGCACTTTTTTATCGCAATTTGTACAGATGATATCTACCTCAAACTTCACCTTCCTCTCATTTTCAAGCACTCTGCCGATAATCATGAATGGCTTTAGTTGATTTTTTTAATAAATAGTGACCTAGAGTCCAATCTCATGAATATTATAATGAAAAGTTGGTATCTTTTTTGATGCTCTCTGTATGGTTTAGAGTGATTAGAATTCGTTTCCTTTTGGCATCTGTAATTGCAGTCTCTGTTGGACTGGCTTTGAATTGGTGGCAAAATTCAACTATTGAACCATTTGAAGCTGTCTTGACTTTTGCAGGAGTTATGGCATTACATGCTAGTGTAGATTTACTAAATGATTTTTGGGATTTTAAACGTGGAATAGACACTAAAACTCCAAAAACAAAAATGAGTGGGGGGACAGGTGTTCTTCCAGAAGGACTACTCAAACCCTCTAGTGTTTATCGTGCAGGAATTACTTTTTTGATAATAGGTTCTGCAATTGGGGCGTACTTTGTAATTACTGATGGAATTATCATTGCAATTATTTTGGGATTTGCAATAATGTCTATCTATTTTTATTCCACAAAAATTGTTGATTCTGGATTAGGCGAATTTTTTGTTGCAGTAAAAGGTTCTATGATTATTCTTGGAACTTTTTTCATTCAATCTGGACAAATAACTCTGGACTCGATTCTTGCAGGTATTGTAGTTGGTTCGCTATCTGCACTAGTCTTATTCATTGCATCGTTTCCAGATCATGATGCAGATAAATCAAAAGGAAGAAAGACCTTGGTCATTGCAGTTGGAAAACAAAAAGCAACAAAACTGTTTTGGATATTTCCCCTTGTTTCTTACTGTGCAATTATTATTGGTGTTTCTTTGAACTTATTTCCTTTGATTTCATTAATCACTCTTCTTAGTATTCCTTTGATGATAAAATCTGGATTTGGTTTAAAGAAAACTTTTGATTCAGTTGAAAAACTGGTTCCTTTCATGTCCTCTACTTTGATGTTTAGTCGAATTACTGGTGCATTATTTGTATTGAGTTTTTTAGTTGATTTTACAGTCTAAACATAAATTTAGTAAAAATTTAGAGAAAACATGATTTCTGGATTTGCAACTCCTGAAGGAACAAAAAAATTTGCTGAAAATTCAGGCGTAAATAAAGCCAATTTTAAGGAATTTCAAAATCTCACTTTATCAAATGTTGGAATTGGAACCTATTTGGGTGATCCTGACGCTAAAACTGATGAATTAGTGACTAATGCTGTAAAACAATCTGTTCTATCTGGAATCAATGTTCTTGATACTGCAATAAACTACCGCTCTCAAAAAGCAGAGCGTTCTGTTGGAAAGGCAATTTCTGAACTAATTCAAGAAAATAAAATTTCTCGTGATCAAATATTTGTCTCTACAAAAAACGGATATGTTACAAATGATGCTGATGTCCAACTTGGATTTTGGGAATATGTCAAAGAAGAATATACTCAAAAAGGTGTTGTCAAAGAAGGCGATATCACATCTGGCTATCATTGTATGACTACTGCATATCTTTCAGATCAACTAGATCGAAGTTTGAAGAATCTTGATTTGGAATGTGTTGACTTGATGTATCTTCACAACGCAGTTGAAGGACAAATTAAAGACGTTTCAAAGGAACAATTTTTGAAAAATTTACAATCTGTCTTTGAATTGTATGAACAAAAACGAAACGAAGGAAAAATCAAATTTTATGGAATGGCTACTTGGGAATGTTTCAGAGTTGCACCTGAAAACCCACAATATCTTTCATTAGAAGATACACTAAACATGGCAAAAAAGGTAGGAGGAGATAATCATGGATTCCGATTCATCCAACTTCCATTCAATTTGTATTATGATCAAGCACTACTTGGAAAAACACAAACAATTCAAAACAATCCTGTATCTGTATTAGAATCTGCAACAAGATTGGGAGTTGGTGTTTTCACAAGTGTACCCTTAATGCAAGGTAGGTTATTGCAACCTGGTGTCATGCCTGAATTTAGTGATTTAAAACCCTCTATGCGAGCATTGCAGTTTATTCGCTCTTCACCTGGAGTCATTGCCCCTCTTGTAGGCCAAAAATCTGCAGAACATGTATCTGAAAATCTCGAAGTGATGAAAATTCCTCCTTACTCTGAGGATGAATTCCTTGGTCTTGTAAAGAAACTAACTTCGTAAAATAATTCATCATTTCACATTCAAAATTTTATAGAAAGATAATAAATGGGAGATCTTAGTAGAGAACGCATGTCTGGAAAGATATACGATTACTCAAAAATCTGTGATTCAATTAAAGATGCTGACCCAAAAATCAGATTTGCTGGAGTAATTAATGAACGGGGAAGACTGGTTGCTGGTGGAATGAAACCAAATGTTGAACCTTTAGAAAGTGAAAAAGACGATGAAATGATTTTCATGGAATTGGCATTGCGTGTAAAAATGAGAAGAGAGTTTGATAAACAACTAGGAACTGTAAATTTTGCATTGGCTTCTCGTGAAAGAGCGTTAGCAATTAGTGTTCCAATCAATGAAGATATTTTGTATGTTGCAGCTGAACCTGACTCTGATTATGGTACCCTGCCAAAAAAAATTCTTGAAATTGTTAATTCCTAGTACGATCTTTTAGTGAATCTATAAATAGAATTTACATAAGGAAAGTTTGTGCCAGTAGACCCTGTTTGTGGAATTGAGCTTGATGAAGAGTTAGCATTGTTACATGAACATGATGGAAAAAAATTCTATTTTTGTTGTAACGGTTGTAGACGAATATTTATCAAAAAACCTCGTAAATACAAATAGTGTCAGATTGGAAAAGCTCCGCACATTCTACAAAATTTAGAGTTCTCAACTTTATGTTTGCAATAAGGACACACACTTTTTGCACCTTTGTCTACTGGGGAGCCGTATAATTTCTTAAAAATTTCATAATAATGCATTGATTCTCTACTTCTAATAATGACATCATCTTCTTTTTCAACCGTTAATTTTTTCTCAACGTATTTTTCTTCTTCGATGATTGATTCAAACAGATTTGTTAATCCTGATGTTCCTGAACCTTCTTGCATGGGGGATTTCTCTCTCCAAACAATTTGTTCTGGGAGATACTCTTCGAATGTTTTACGTAAGATCCATTTTCCATGTTTTTTCTCATTCTCTTTTTTTACCTTCAAATTTGCTGGAATTTTTTTTGCTAAATTGATTACTTTTTCACTTAAGAAGGGAGATTCTATATCAATTCCCAATGCTTTTCCAATCTCTTGTGTTGGAAAATGCATAATTGAGCATACTCTGTCAATTTCTGATTCTAATTCGTCTTCTGATTTATGTGCTAGAAAATTGTATCCTGCAAATAATTCATCTGCTCCGTCCCCTGTGATAATTGATTTTTCTCCATTATCTTTTGCCCATTTTATAGCCAGGTACATGACAACATTATTCCTAATTTCAATATCGTTAAAATTTTTTAGAATTCTGATTGTTTCTTCTACTGCCTCAAGGATTTCGGCAGTTTTTACATTGTAAATTGTTAGTGGAATACCCATCTCTTTTGAAACTAGTTGACAGTATGTTAGATCTGTTGAAACAAAATCTTCTGCAATTATTGCTAGTGTTTTTGGTTTTCTCTCTTTTAAAAAATATGCAATAATTGAACTGTCTAGTCCTCCTGATAGTGAAATCAAATTCGATTTGCATGAATTACATGATTCTTTTAGCGCATCATAAAGTTCCTTGGAAGTGTCATCCAATGCAAAACAAATCCTTTTGAAATTAAAATAGCTATGCCTAACCTGATACTCAAAATACGCTGCATTATTATTGGAAACTTTAAATTCTTTATAGAATCCTTGAGAATCAATGTTACTTCCTGCAGAGATTGAATCTAAAACATTAATCCCTGCATTACGTGCAATTCTTGCAAAAAAACTAGCAGAAGATCATAACATTAGGGAAGATGAAATTTC